>DATGYJ010000470.1:0-8247 GCA_035298105.1 Anaerolineales bacterium
GTGTTGATCGCGATGGGGATGCCTAATTCTTTGGCGCGGCGAGCATGGACATCGTCCAGGTCGAGACGGGCAGGGTGGGCATTGATCTCCAGCGCCACCCCGGATTCTGCTGCAGCTTGTAGTACTGCTTCCATATCCAAATCTGCACCTTCACGTTCCTGGATCAAACGGCCTGTGGGGTGACCAATGATGTCTACATACGGGTTACGGATCGCATTGATAACGCGCTGGGTAATCTTCTCACGCGGTTGTCGCAAGCTGGTATGCACGGAAGCCAGGACCAAATCAAGGCTTGCCAAGAATTCATCGGGATAATCGAGCGTACCGTCGGCTTTGATTTCCACTTCAGTGGCGTGCAAAACAAGAATGCTATCGCCAAGTTGTTTTTGAATCTTCCTGATCTCCGCAGCCTGCTTCTTGTGCTCCTCCATGCTCAAGCCACCTGTGACGCCGAGACTCACGGAATGGTCAGTGAATGCGATCATTTTTATCCCACGCTTTGCTGCGGCGCGCGCCATCTCCAGCATGGATAATTTTCCATCGCTCCAGGTAGAGTGCATTTGCAAGTCAGCTTTAATGTCTTTTTTCTGAATCAACTTTGGAAGCTTATTGGCTTTGGCAGCTTGAATCTCACCCCGATCTTCCCTCAGTTCAGGCGGCATCCACAACAGCCCAAGTGTTTTATAGACTTCTTCTTCCGTTGCACAGAAGATTTCACTTCCGTCGATTATGTTCTTAAATGAATGATCGGATAATGATAAATCCTTGGCGAGAGCCAATTCCCGCAAGCGGATGTTATGTTCTTTTGAACCGGTTGCATACACCAGCGCGGTACCGAACTCCTGAGGGGGATAGACCCATAACTGCACCCGTAAACCGTCATTGAATTCGATACTGGCCTTGGTGGGTCCTTTCCCCAACACGCGATGGATGCGAGGCAATTTGACAAATATATCCATCACAGTTGAGGGATCCTTCGAAGCAACCAGGATATCCAGATCGCCGACTGTGTCACGCATCCGCCTCAGGCTTCCACCAGGTTGCGCATCGACAACTCCCTTTATTTTTTTGAGCTCAGCGATTAATGCCTGTGCCACCGGGTATGCGCGACCGAGAGGAATTCGAACTGTCCTCCTGGAGAGGGATTCAATTCCTTCAAGGATCGCCGCTTCACTTTTTGCACCCATGCCTGGCAGGTCACGTAACTTCCCTTCTTTCGCGGCAGCTTCCAATTGCGCAAATGTCGTGATGCTCAATGTCTTCCAGATCAACGCGACTCGCTTCGGACCCAGACCCGGAATTGGCAGCCACTCGACTAAGGTTGGCGGCACCTCTTTCTTCAGCTTTTCCAGAAATTCAAGTTTGCCCGTTCTCATCAGCTCATCGATCTTTTCAGAGATGGCTTTTCCCACACCCGGGATATCGTTGAGCTTTCCCTCTTTCCAGTATTCAGAAGCCTCGCGCCCTATATTCAATAAGCTGTCGGCGGCCTTGCGGTAGGCCAGGGTTTTATATACATTTTCTCCCTTAATTTCGGATAAATCTGCAATGAGAGTAAACGCATTTGCAAGCTGACGATTATTCATCATAACAATAATCCTTTCTCAATTTCCTTTAATCGATTATAAGCCAGTTAGAAATGCAAAGCAGGGTTGGTTTGGTCCAGAGGGAGAAACAGACGGCAGAGGGCAAAGCACTAAGACGATAGGGAAGCGTATTATTTCAAATCAGTGACAAATATACATTCGATTAGTACATATGTCACATGGATATCATGAAATAGTTCTCCAAAATGACAGGCTTACAATATTGTTCAGGGATTCGGTACCCTAGTCCCATTCCCACCTCTTACTATGCATAACCTATAATGCGCCCCAGCGCACAGGGCGAGCTTGTCCCTGCCCGAGCAAGCTTAACATCGAAGGCTGATATAAAGCCAGCCGGTGAAAACCGGCAACGGCAAAGCTATGGGTAAAAGCTGCTTCATCGTTGTGATTTGCAAGGTTGTCAAAGTATTTCGGTAAAACTGCCTCGCATCTCAGGCAGTTTTGATTTTTACATAGCCCTGCACGCATGACATACATGCGTTGTCTGATTTGAAGTTTGAAAGTTGACTCCAAATGATTCCAAGACCTCGTCAGTGACGTGATGAGTGGTAACAAGGAGACTACCATGAACAGAACCATTTACCGAATCATGGGGATCATTCTGGCATTGGCGCTGGCACTGGAAGGGTTTTCAAATGTACAGGCTACCTCAAGTGAGCCTGTTACTTCCGGTAAGCCAGTCTACGCGTATTACTATCTGTGGTGGAGCACGCAACATTGGAAGGATAAATTAGGAGCGAATTATCCTTACACTGCTTCTCCACTCCCGCTGCCTGCTACTACCGATGCCGATGGCTGCAATGCTGTGTCCAAGTATCCGGGCAATCAACTGATTGATATTCCAAGTGCCTTATTCAGCCAGGACGATCCAGGTGTCATCGAAGGCGATATTCGGACTGCTAAGAACGCCGGGATCAGCGGCTTCTGGTTGAACTGGAATGGGGATGGCACAACCACGCAAACTCGCACAAGTCTTAGTTATACCCGCAGGTTATCAGAGGCGTTTGCCGCCTCGGCTCGCGTGGGAGGCTTCAAGAATTGGGTCAGTTATAAAGCCGCCTCTATGCCGACTGCAGCCGTGATCATCAATGACTTGAACTTTTTATATAAGGAGTTCAATGGTGAGGCGGCCTGGGAGCGTATTGATGGAAAACCCGTCGTCACCTTCACAGGTTCACGCAAATATAGCGATGCTGACGTGCTCAAGATCAGCAGTGCTGTCCGAGACCGGATCTTCCTGGTCGGTGATGAAACGCGGACAACATTGACGACCACACGGATCGCAATGTTTGATGCGATCACGTACTACTGGTCAAGCCAGGACCCCTATGGCAACCCGGCCTCCTTTAGCCAGATCAAGGAGATGGGCGATAAGGTCCATGCTGCGGGCAAGCGCTGGTATGCTCCTGTAACGCCCGGGTTCAATACAACCCTTCTGACAGGTGGAACGACGTGTGTTCCCCGCCGGAATGGAGATACCATCCGTACCCTGTGGAATGGCAACGCTGCTTCCAACCCGGATGGCTGGGGCTTCATCAGCTGGAATGAAATCGGCGAGAATACCCACATCAAGCCATTGCAGAAATGGGGAAACACTTCCCTGAACGTTCTAGCATCACTGATTGGTTCTGCTCCGGTAGTAGCACCGACTGCAACGCCGACAAAAATCGTTTTGCCGAGCCCTACGTTTACGCAGATTGTTCCGACCTCGACCCTGATCGCTCCTACGGCTACTCTGATCGCGCCGACAGCAGCCACGATACCTGCAACTGTGACAGTGGCGCCCACGTCAGCATCGACCACCGCCAAAACGTTTGATGACAAAAACGCTGCGTTGGTCTATTCTTCCGGTTGGCAAAGTGTGTCCACAACAAACGCCTACGGGGGTTCGTATAAGGAGACGACACAGAATGGCACTACGGTAACATTTCCTTTCACCGGGCAATCGTTCAGCCTGATCTACAAAGGCGGCGTGACCTTTAGCAAGTTCGATGTTTATATGGATGGAGCTTTGGTAGGCACACTTGACCAAAAGTTATCGACAACCACTTATCAGAAACGCTGGGATTATCCCGCTCAGCTTACTTATGGAAGCCATACCCTCAAACTGGTTTTCAAAGTGACCAGTTCCACCATCTATCGTGGCTCTCTGGATGCAGTGATCGTTCGCTAACCACAACCTAATGAGATGATAAACAAGAGCACACCCCGATCAACTCGGGGTGTGCGTTTATAGATCTAATTGCGAGTGCGGGATACCTTCCAGCCGCATTTGAAGTTGGAGGTATGCGCGAGGCTCCATTGCTTTTATGATAACATCCCGGTATGGACCACGCTGATCATGTCAATTTATTGAGACCGGCAAACTTAGCCCCAGGCGGCACCTGGGCGGATCTCGGCGCGGGATCGGGCGCATTCACGCTTGCCCTGCGGCAATTGATCGGACCAGATGCCTTGATTTATGCGGTGGATAAAGATCGCGGCGCTCTCAGTAGATTGGAATCAGCTTATCGCCTCCGCTTCCCTTCGGTAGGAAATCTAAGTCCGATAAATCAAGATTTTACACGCGCTCTTGATTTGCCTGCGCTGGACGGCGTTCTGATGGCGAACTCGCTGCACTATGTCAAAGACAAGGAAAAGCTATTGCGGCACGTGCGTGACTTCCTAAAACCGAAAGGTGTACTCTTACTGGTCGAATACAACGTAGATGTGGGGAATATGTGGGTGCCGTACCCCTTAAGTTTTGAAACATTTCAATCCCTTGCGCCTCGCGCCGGGTTCACAGAACCCCATCTTCTAGCAAAAGCCCCCTCACGATTTTTGAAAGAGTTTTATTCGGCCCTGGCTTATAAAACAAAGGACGGTTGGTGACCAGGAAACACGTCCCTGAATTTGTCCGTGTCAACAATCCTATTGGACGCGCCGATATATTTCCCTATCATCGATGATCGTTTCCAATTCATAATTGGCAGCAATGCCATCCAGCAACCATTGGGGACGGTCTATTTTTTCCGGCTCATCCACCACAATATATTTTGTGGATGGGTCAAAGATCCGGTTTGGTGAACCGGTGGCCCCAACATAGTAGGGCCAAAGCATATCGATCGGCGGCAGGCGGTCTGCATAATAATAGGATTCAACGCGGTTGCCCCAGATGTAGATGAAATCATCTGGCTTGGTATGAGCTTTAACATAATTACTGATTTGCCAGCTGGCAAATTCTTCTTCGCCCACGCTTTGGAGAAAGTTGGCATATGAAATCCTGGCGAGTTTGTACATTAGGTAATCACGATATATGCTGTAGTTTGACCACAGGAAAAGGCCAATCACCAGGACAATAGAAGCGCCTCTCCCCAGATTCGCCAATTTTTCTGAGGATGTTTTCCAACCTTGGTATGCCGTACTGATCTCAATGGAGGCTATCAGAGCCAGAGGCGGCAGGACGGGTAAAACATAATAGGCGAAGCCGCCTCCACGCAGTCCTGCCAGCGCAAAAGAAACAACCAGCCAAAGGACCATTGCCAAGTCCGTAAGATTATCCGTAGTTCTTATCGGTATGGATCGCCGCGCAAGACGATATGTACCAATCAAGCCAAAGCATAACAAGGCGATGTTGTTTACGCTTATCCAGTAAAGTGGAAAGCCAAAAGGAGCCGGCAGATTCGAAGCATTCATGATCTGCGGATCATCGAAATAGTTGAACCCAAACTCAAATACGAGCATGAAACGCTTCCATAACCCCAGGCTGGCAAAATAAGCTGCGACCAGCGCCAATGGAATGATGAGCCCAATTGTCATCCAGTTCAACCGGGAAAGCATCGTTTTCCATGCTCTGGCCTCTTTTCGGGTGATCCATGCCATCAGAAGGATGAGGATTCCGGCAACAAGCAGGGGCGCTACGAAGATCACTTTGTATAAAATGCATAAAGCGCTTAGTATTCCAAGCCAGATAAACTGCCATGCTGGAGCTTGCCGGCGAAATAAAACAATCAACAGAAAAAATCCCACAATCAGTGGCAGGTTGGCAAAATGCTCCATTTCCACTGTCATACCTGCCAGCCACCGTTGGGAGGAGACCAGGATGAAGAAGATGGCAGCTACCCTACCAGTTTGCTCATCAAAGTACATACGTCCCATCAGGTAGAGCAGCAACGCACAGGCCAGCGCCCAGGGAAATAGAAGTAATTTTGGGGCATTCGGGTTATCACCGAACAATCCAAACGCAAGTTCAAAAGTGTAATAAATCCCGGGGAACTGATGCGCCGGATGGAACACATCGTACAGTGTTTTCCCTCGCAGCATTTGACGAGAAAAAAAAGCGTTTGCGCCACTATCGTTATCCAGGGGCTCATCAAAAGCGGGCAGCCGAACAGTGATAAGCAGCACCGTCAATAGGAGAAAAAGAATCCAATCCCTTTTGTGTATGGTGGACATCTTACTCATCGAACACTGCCTAAGCGCGACGGCGGTAAATTTCTTGACCGCCGATCACCGTTTCTAAATAGTAGTAGCGCTTGAGACCATCCATTAGCCATTGAGGATGATCTATTTTTTCTGGCGTATCCAATACAATATATTTTGTGCGCGGGTCGAAGATTCGCTCTGCTGGTCCCGTCACAAAAATATAATCGGGCCATATGATGTCAATCGGCGGCTCGCGGTCCGCGTAATAGTAGGATTGCACATTTTCACTTGCCAGATAAATCAGGTCATCCGGGGTCGTATGAGACTGGATGTAGTGTCCGATGATCTCTGCATTCAGAGCCGCGGGACCCGTGCCAGATGTGCCTGTGTATCCATAGATAAAATCTTCATATGATATGCGCCCCAGTTTATAGGAGATATACTGGCTGTAAAAATCGTAGTTCAGCATGACAAAAATAAGAATGACCAGCGCGATCATCGCGCTCATCCCGATCAATGCCTGTCTTTCTGAATTCTTTACTTTCCAGCGTTCGTAAGCTGCGCTGATTTCGGAAGCAGCCAACAATGCTAAGGGAGGTACTACAAGAAGTGTGTAATGTTCCCAGCCTCCCCAGCGCAGCCCTGCCTCTGCGAAAGAGAAGATCAGCCAAAGCACTAACATAAAGTTGGTGAGATGCTCTGTGGTCTGTAAGGGGATTGCGCGGCGTGCACAGCGATAGGTGCCGATCAGGCCGAAGATCAATAAAGCCGCATTACTAACACCCATCCAAAAGATCGGAAACCCGAATGGTGGCGGCAGCCAGGCGAACATGCCACTGCCTCCCATATATCCGAAGCCAATCCTGAATACAAGCATCACGCGATCCCATAGACCCAGGCTTGCAAAATAAGCTCCAACCGCCGCTAAAGGAAGAACGAGCCCAATGGACATCCACAGCATTCGCAGGAAAGCTGTTTTCAGCACAGTCCTTTGTCTGCGCTCTATCCAGGCCTTTGCCAGGATGGCAATTCCCGCGACAGCCAATGGCCCAACAAAAATAATTTTATAGAGGATACAGATCGCACCTATTATCCCTACCCACACGAATTGCCACGCCGGCACCTTATTGCGTAGCAAAACGATGACCAGGAAAACACCCGCTGTGAGCGGCAGGTTGGCAAATTGCTCCATTTCCACGGTGGTGCCTTTCATTGAGACTTGCGAGGAAAGGAGAATATAGAAAATGGCACCGAGCAAACCTGAGCGCCTGTCTATGTATAATCGCCCCATCAGAAAGATAAGCCAGGCACAGGCAAGCGTCCAGGGAAGCAAAAATAGTTTAGGCGCAATCGCTGTATCACCGAATAATTTGAATGCGGCTTCAAAAGTATAGTAGATCCCGGGCAGGTGATGCGTAGGATGAAACTTACCGTACAGCACCTCTCCCCTCAACATTTGGCGCGCTAAGAACGCAACAGATCCGCTATCATTGTCGAGTGGCTCAGCAAAGCTCGGCAGACGGATGGCCACGAGTAATAAAACAAGTAGGAGCAAAAGAATCCAATTGTACTTTTTGTGCATAGCAATTACTTGGTCGAAGAAAATTAGTGAGAATGTCTTGCTTTAGTCTTGTAATGCAACATTTAATTTAAAGCACCCGGCTTATATCGGTTTTTTGCAAACACAAAGAATTGAAACCCCAAATGGGAAATCTATAAATTGAACGATCGATAATTCAGTTAGAAAAATGCGATAGAGGAAACTATTCATCCATGTGGGGTTCATCTCGCTCTCAGAGATGATCTTAAAATATTGGGGAAACGCCCGCAATATGAGCCGGCCAAGCCAAACCACAGGAAATAAAAGACTATTTGCGTAGGTAAGTTTCTTTATTTCGAATCCGGTTTGTAATATTTTCTCTTTTAACCCTTTGGCGGTATAACGACGTTGATGATGGCCGATCTCATCTTGAAAGCTCCATAAAAACTGGAATGCTGGAACAAAGATCACTAATGAGCCGCCCGGTTTCAAGGCTCTATAAATTTCAGATAATGCGCTTCGATCATCCTTAAGGTGTTCAATGATGTCCAGAGTCAATATAATGTCGTAGCAACCGTGACGAATTGGTAATTTCTCCGCATCGCCACAAATCAATGCTTGGAGTTGGCGAGACTGGCAATATGCCAGTGCATCTGGCGAAAAATCCAGGCCAGTAACCTGGTTGTAACCAAGCTG
>DATGYJ010000471.1:0-4640 GCA_035298105.1 Anaerolineales bacterium
GGTAGGAATACACGATCATTAAAGACTTCATAGGTGACACTGTTAAGTTCCTTTTTGCGTGAGAGTTATGACGACATTTCCCTTTTTGTGCCCCTGTTCGACATAGCGGTGCGCCTCGACGATTTGCTCCAGCGGATAACATCTATCAATGACTGCTTTGATCTTGATCGCCTCAATCAGCTCTTTGACGGAATTTAAATCTTCGACACTTCCTGGTGCAATCGCACAGATTACTCTCTTGCTGCTGCCTGTCAATGAAGTCCATAGCATTTGAGAAAGCTGTTTCATCTTGAAGCTGGCTAAGAGATAGCGTCCGCCTTGCTTTAGCGAGCTTTTACACCGTGAAAACGAACTTTTGCCCAGGATGTCGAAAATCAGATCATAGGTCTCACCGCTTTGGGTGAAATCTTCCCTGGTGTAATCAATGACATTATCCGCGCCCAGCGATTTCACGAATTCCAACCTCGGGGTGCCACATACCCCGGTCACTTCTGCTCCAAAATATTTGGCAATCTGCACCGCGGCTGAACCGATGCCTCCAGAAGCACCATTGATCAAGACTTTTTGTCCACTATGAACATTTACTTTTTTAAGCAAGGGTAACGCCATAATGGCACCATAAGGAACAACGGCGGCTTCCTCACAGGTCATATTGGCCGGTTTGATGGTCAGCACACCGTTTTCAGGCAGACAAAGATACTCGGCATAAGCCCCGAAGCTCTGACCGGGGTATCCAAAAACCTGGTCACCCTTCTTGAATTGTTTTACATTTTTTCCGACAGTTTCAATTTCTCCGGCAAACTCACTCCCCAGGATGGTTATCTTTGGCTGGCTGAGACCAAGAGATATTTTTGCCAGGAGCCAAAAGAGAAAAGGCATGTTGAACTCGCGAGGAGTGATTGCTTTGAAATTTCGCGCCATCAAATCCCCGAAATTCACCGAGGTCGCACGGACTCGGATCAGGACTTCATTGTCCCTCGGGATGGGTTTGGCGACTTCTTTGAGTTGAAGGACCTCAGGGTTACCATATTCGGTGAATACAATTGCTTTCATTGGATATCCTTTTATGACCAAAGCAAGAAAATGAGCTGATTTCACTTGTTCAGAGTTGTTTTTCGGCCCCGGAAGCGATTGCGACTGGAACCATGGCGAGGGCCAGACCCATAACTAACATAAGGAGTGCCCCTGTTATGACGTGGCTTCCTGTAGCAGAGACTTTGAAAAGATAATCTGGAGCTCCCAGAATGGGGTTGGCAACGACAAGGGCCGAAAAACCACTGACGGTGCCAATAATGTATAGCACTCCCACAATTGCTGCGGTCTTTCCGTTTGTCCTGTCGGGACTTCCTTTGATGGCATTCATTTTTTCTCCTCTATTGAACGATTTTGATGAGTTTCAATTTGCTTCAAAAGCCAGGTTCAACGGCTGGCTGCTTGCGCTCCGGCTGTTCTGCAGCAGCACGATCCCCAGCCAGATGAACCAGAGGATCTGGCTCAAGCCAAAAACTCCGGTCAGCAGGTCGGTCAACCCTGGGATCACTGAGATGATGCCTACCGCGCCGACGGACAAGCCGAGGATATTCAGACCTCTGGGAAGCCCGCCAGCCCGCAGCGCGGCCAGGCTGACTAGCAGCGCCCACAGGCCGCCCAGGATTTCGCCATTGGCGTTGCCCCGCCCGTTTGCCACGGATTCAATTCCCTGCCAGGTCAACGCAGCCTGGGCAGGGTCTTCGGCATAGAGCACGACGACAGGGCCGATCCCAGCATTCGCGACCATGCCGCTGGCGATCAGCGAGCCAGCCCAGATGATCCCAAGCGCGGTTGCCACTTGCATGATCGCCGGTGCGCCAGACTTCAACCGGTCGTACAACGCCAGTGACAGGACGATCAGAAAAACGCCAAAGAACACGTACATTAGTAGGTTGGTTGAAAAGATGACCATCTGTTTCTCGACGAGCAGGGTTACCTTTTCGGCCGGGTCGGTAATGCTGGGGTAGTCCAGAACGACGAGAAAGAGAGCCATTCCGATCAGGTAGGCAACTGCCAGGTACAGTGCGGCGAAACCGCCAGATTTCTGCAAGGTTTTCATGTTTACATCCTTTTTTGAATCGATCCGAATGACTTGTTTTGAACATGACTGTTTTGTTCGTTGTTCTCTGAATGTGGGTTCTTCGAGAGCATCGCGATCATAACTGGGACTCGGGGTTGGCCCATTTCCAGGCGTACCAAACCACCAGGGAGGCAAACATAAGTTGCGCTGTTGACCAGACCATCTCATAACCAGGGCGTCGCAATACAAAATTCAGGACCCAAAAAGCAAGAGTGATCAGAGCATAGAATATGCCTATGATGCGGTTTGCCCAACGACTCACGGGGGAATTCAATGTCAGGGTCAAGACACTCATAAGAATCGAACCCACGAATATGCTTGACATTGCCAGCAATAATTCGGGGGTTACTCCGATAGGTCCGCTATTCGCAAGGGAAGACTTTAGTACAACCGGATCACTCAAGCGGTACGTATCCCCATTTAAACTACTTAACATTCCCGCTGCCCATAGCACTGCAAGGATGATCCTCACATCCAGCCGAGTTCTTGCAATCTCCTTGTTTGTCCCAGAGGGACTTCCTTTGGTCGTATTCATTTCTATCTCCTTTTTGAACATGTTGAATCGGACTTGAACGACCGAGAGCAGGGGCATTCCCAGACCAAGCAGTCTATTGAGCAGGTCGGAGGTTGTTCGAAAGTATTGCGATCAGGGCTGGGCCTCGGGGGTATGCCATGTCCACGCATACCAGACAACGAACAACGCACAGGCAATTTCAATCGCGCTGTAAAATAGGTAATGAAGGGTTGGCGCAGTTCCCATACCCATAGTCCCCACTTGAATAACCGCCATGATCGCCCCGGCGATGATATTTGCCCAGCGACTGGCCCGATACGTCAGTACCCGCGCCAGTAGAATCATCGCAAACGGAATCTCCATCATGATCGCGGCGGTCAACAAGAAGCCCTGTGTGACTTGAATGGAACCTATCGTTCCTGTGATGAGCTCCCTAAGAGTCGTTGACTCCATGTGTGCGAGAACATCACAATATATATAGTTGGCCGTCAAAAATATCCATAGGGTGGAAAGGATCGCCTTTCTATCTTGCATTTCGAAGGCCTTTGTATGGGTATTCATTCTTTTTCCTCTTTTGAACTATATGGATGAGTTTCGTTGAATTGGATTTGATTGATTGAGATCAACGGCATTCCTAGATCACGCACTTTTTTGAGTAACCCATGCAGCGCGGCCTGATCGCTTACTGGCCCAGTTAGGAGGGTGTCACCGTCCTCTTCCAGCGTGATAGTCAGGCCCTCGAACCAGTCTGTCCATTGACTGTCCAGCTCGCCCTTGATCCTGATCTGATAGACCACGGATTGACTTGGAGTCGGTTTTGGTTCGAGTTCGTTTGACATTACCTGTACCTGTTACGGTGAGTTAAAACAATCTGTGCCACTTGCTTATTGCACAGGTAGCATATCTGCAATACGGTATTACCGTATAGAGACTTAAGTATTGTTCGGGGTATTGTTATGGGTTGGAGAGAGGAAAGTTAAAAAACTCTAGCTTTAAGACAACTGGCTAAAGCCCCCTTATGAAATTTGAGGACCAAAATTGGTAGTCACCGTTCCGACACTCCCTGGCACCGCCCGCCAGGGCAGGTGTGCACCTGGCGCAAGTGCAGGTGAGGCTCTGCGCATCCAACGTGAATTAAGCATATTCACTAGGATTTACCACGATCACCGGCAATTTCAGCGACAACCTCACCTGCACTGCGTGCCGGCGCAGTGTCGGGACGTTTTACCGAATTTGCTTCTAAAAACTCATTAGGTGTGCACAGGTCCTGATATCCAGTTTGCGAGTAACCTGACTTTTGGGCTACAACAAGCCCAGCTCGCGGGCACGCGCTATCGCTTCGGTGCGCCTTTGGACTTGTAGTTTGCCAAAGAGTATTCGATTGTGCCCTTTGACCGTACTCAGCGCCACGAAAAGCCGCTCGCCAATCTCACGATTTGAGAGTCCCTGGGCAATCAGTTTCAGCACTTCCAACTCGCGCTGACTCAATGGCTCGATCAGGGGTTGCGCAGGTGGCAGATAAGATTTGTTTTCACTCTTCGGCTCCTCGGCTTTAAATACAGCCAGCAACTTACGGACATAGTCCGGCATAATTCCTTGAGCAGCTGCTTCGCACAATAGTTGAGCCATCGGGACGCCTTCATCAACAAAGAGGCGGATAAAGCCGCCCGGCTCGGCCAGCGCCAGCGCCTCGCCCAGCACTTGCATCGTCTTGTCCTTTTCGCCATGCGCATGCAGAGCGACTGCCTCTAAAACCATCACTTTGAGTTGTTCATCCTGCCAGCCTTTTGCTTCCATTTGCTGACGTAACGGCGAAAGCAAAGCCAGCGCGGCTGACGGGTCTCCCTGGGCAAGGTATACCCTGGCCCGGCTTAGGGGGAGTTCGTGCATCTGAGCCAGATGAGCGGCTGCCGCCAGATTGCCTTGGCGAAGCAAGGCAATGACTTGTGCGGCAGCAACTTCCGGGCTGCGCTGCACAAAGTTATTCTGGCGCACAGACTGCTCGGCCTCCGCTAA
>DATGYJ010000472.1:0-5030 GCA_035298105.1 Anaerolineales bacterium
ATGCAGCCGGAGGAGTTGGTGGCAGCCATCGCCTTACCCGCCAAAGAAGTCGGCTTGCCCATTGAAGACGAGCTGATCGCACAGATCATCAACGACATGAAAGGCGAGCCCGGCGCATTGCCCTTGATGCAATTTGCCCTGAAAGATCTCTTCGACGCACAGCAGGCGCAGGGTGGCCTAATTGCCCTGACACTGGCAGATTACCTGCGGCACGGCGGCATCCAAAAGTCCCTGGAACGCCATGCGGATGCTTCCCTCGCGTCACTGGACGAGAAAGGACAGGCACTGGCGCGCTCCATCTTCAGTGGCTTGATCGAGATCGGGCGCGGCACACAGGATACAAAGCGTACGGCGTTATTCGATGAGCTTGTCCCTGCGAATGCCAGCACAGCAGAGGTCTTAGCGATTGTGCAGAAGCTTGCCGATGCACGCCTGATCATCACGGATGAGCAGGCCGGCAAGGATACGGTCACGATCTCCCATGAGAAGCTGATCGAAGCCTGGCCGTGGCTGAAGAAACTCGTAGATGACAATCGCGATGTGATCGCCTTACAAAATGAGATTGCCAGTGATGCCAAAGAGTGGGAAGATCATGGGCGCGATCCAAGTTATTTGTATACGGGCGCAAGGCTGGGATTAGCACAGGAGCAAGTAACCGCACGAAAGATTACTCTGAATGGATTGGCTAAAAGATTTATTGATGAGGGAATAAAGGTAAGAGATGGGGAAAGAAAAGCAAGAGAAAACTTACGCAGAAGAATAATTGTTGGATTGATAAGTGGCCTTGCAATTGCCCTAGGATTGGCTGGGTTCGCCGTCTTTCAAATGCTTCAGGCGCAATCTCAGGCCAAGATTGCCCGTGCGGGGGAACTCACAGCTCAATCAATTTCTCAACGTGATAGACAGTTCGACTTATCCATACTATTATCTATTGAAGCATACAAAGCCTCTGATACATTTCGAACAAAAAGTGTTTTATTAGATAATATCCAAACTAATAGTCACCTACTTCAATATTTGCAACCCGGCGACCCATCTTGCTTTCTCTGTAATACTCAGAGTATTGCCTTTGATAAAACTGGAAGCGTGCTTGCATGGGCAAACACCAATTGTGCTATTAATAAAGGGTGTCAGGCAGATTCTATTGTCATTTTGTACAACGCCACAAAAACATTCTTGAAACAACAACTTCCCTCCGATTTCATCTTGGTGAATCAGCTTGCCTTCAGTCCCGACGGCAAGAATCTTGCATTGGCAGGATGCAAAGCTGTAAACACCAACTGTCAATCTTATGAGGTGATTTTTTGGAATATATCTAGCAGTAAAGTTATTGGGAAACCCTTGGATGTAGACTCCAGCGTATCAGCATTATCGTTTAGCCCGGATGGCAAATTGCTGGCTGTCAGCAGCGGTCACAAGATAACGCTTTGGAATATAGAATCTAGTCCGCACACAACTCAGTCATTTGCTGGGGATATTTCGACATTTCATCCTATAGATAAAATACTTGCTGTGGGAGACCGTAACGGCATAATCGATTTTTTCGATTTGGCAACTCTAAAAGTTGTTGACCAAATATCCACGCATAAAGACAGATTGTACAATCTGTCCTTCAGCCCCGATGGAAAATTGCTGATTATCAAATTTGAAGAGGGAGCGCGCGATGTTATTTGGGATAGAGAGAAACGACAAATCATTGATCCTATTAGTGAAGCTCCTGATATAACTCGAGATCTTTCCGGTGTAGTACTGCAAGCTAATCCAGCGATTAGTCCTGATGGCAAAATACTGGCATACGGGGCCAATAATCGTATTGTTTTATGGAACATCCAAATGAAAACAGTTATTGATCAAATAGAAGGGGGTTATACAGGATGGGTAAGATTTTTCTTTTTTAGCCCCGATAGCAAACTTCTGGTCACCATCAATAATGATAATAGCATTGTTTTGTGGGAAAGCGATAATCGCCCGCTTCTAGTGCAAAGATTAACAAGTAGGTCCGGAAATTCGATGACAAAACTAGCCGTCAATCCTAAGAATCAGACACTCGCAATATCTGATGATAACAATATTGTTCTGTTTGATCTACTCACGCAACATCAAATAGGTCAGCCGCTTTCCAAACATGCTGGAAAAATAACCAGTCTCGCGTTTAGCAGTGATGGAAAGGTTTTGGCTTCTGGCAGCGCCGATCATACGATTATTTTATGGGATATGCAAACTCAGCAAGCCATTGGTCAATCACTAGTAGGAGCCCCGTATCCAGTTGATGCAATAGCATTTAGCCAGGATGGGAAGAATCTGATATCTGTGTCTTGTCCAGGGACGTGCAGTGCGATGGGGATTTACCTATGGGATCTTAGGACGTATCAGATGATCGGAAAATCTATCATTAATAAATTTGAGCCAGAACAGATCTTTTCATGGAGCGTCAGTAATAATGGTAAATGGTTGGTGACCAGTAATTTTCGGGGCATATTCTTATGGAATCTCATGAGGTTTGAAGAGAACATGAAGCCCGCCACAACATTGGACGAAAATGCTACCCCTATGTCTTTTAGTGCGGATAATAAAATGCTGGCCCTGAGCACTTGTGGTGCATATAGTGCGGCAGGAAATTGCAGTCAAATTAAGATCAGCTTATTCGATATTGCTCGTGGGAAAATTATTGAACCGCCACTTGTGATAGATACTATCGGTACTGCAAGCTCAATTGCTTTTAGTCCTGATGGCAAGCTTGTGGCGTCTGTTTCTACCAGCGGTTCTGTTGCCTTATGGGATTTACCATCTCATCAAGCGATTGGGTCACCAATTATAGATAATGGTCTCTACCAATTCCAAACAAAGAATCTTGTCTTCAGTTCAAATGGAAAAATGCTCATCACAAATGACAACTCTGGTAATATTTTGCTCTGGGATATTGATTCTCAATCCTGGGTACGAATGTTATGTCAACGTGCTGGGCGTAATTTTACGCGTGCCGAATGGAACCTATATTTCCCGAACGAAAAGTATCGACCTACATGTCCCCAGTGGCCGCTCGAGCCAGAACCTGTGACAACGCCTAGTCCAACGTCAAGAGAACCCTATGTTATATTCAATTTATCTATGGCAATCCCAATTCTTGCCATGAAACTCTATATCCCCCACCTCCGCCTAAAGTGGTCCTCCGTGCTAGTCTGATCGAGCGGCTCAACGAGCGCGTATGCATGAAAATTTACGCAGGCATACCTGTCAGCCCGGCCTCTGCATTTAACTTTTTCCACATCGCCCGGTAGGCTGGGTCTTCAAATGCCAGATCTGCGCGGGCACGCAGCCGTCCAATCCAGGCTTCCGTCGCTTGCATGGACTTATGGAAGCAATAGTCCATGAAATCACCTTTCTCTTCCAACGTGCCCTTTTTCACCGATTCAGATTCCGATAAGAATTCATTTTCCAGCACATCGAAATCTTCTCTAATTTCCGGCACGAGATGATCAAAGTCAGCCATTGCTCGGCGGTGGAGCAGTTCATGCTTCCACCAAAGAGAGCGTGGGTCAAAATGTTCTGTAGGGGTAGGACCAATCATCTCCGGCAAATCCAGACCCATAAAGACAGGTTTGAAGATCGAGACGCAATTCCCGGAGGTACCAGTGACCCAGATCATGACACCATGCTCACTTACATCCGTGACCATCACGCCATCGGCTTGCCACCAGCGGTTTTCCTGCGGACCGGCATGGATGCATATGTTTCGATGAGCATCGGCCGTCGCGGGATGATATCCATCATTGTGATGGCGCATAATTTTGAACATTGTTGAAGCGGTAGTCTGGCCGGCGGATTCTTGTAATTTATCGTACGTAATACACTGCCGATCCGGAGAGCCAAGGGTTGGAGGAACCTCTGGCAACCCGAACGTTTTTGCCCAATGGATCTTCGTTTCTGATTCAACGGCACACGCGGTCCAATTTGTGGATATACCGAGCAGATTGGAAATTGAGTCAAAATCCTTGACCTTCTTGACCGCCCATTTTCGACCGGCAGTCTCCAGGATATAGGCTTCACTCGTATCAGACATTAGAAAACTGCTATCAAAGTGGGAGTTTCCCTTCAACTCTGCACTCCCCCCCTGACCATGCTTTTCCAGCAGGGTAGTCATAATTTCAATGGCTTCCTGACAATTGCGGGCCCGTTCCAATCCCAGACGCATCAAATCGGGCCCAATCAGTCCATCCTTTTGCTCGGCCATTTCTGTGGTGAAGACGGCTTCCTCCCCCATCGCAAGACCATATTCGTTAATACCTATCTCACAGCCATAGGTCCAGAATGCTTTGGTCAGGAAAATTTCATAGGTTTCTTCCGCTTGCGGGATAACGAGATGGGTCACGCGCACGCTTTCACCATAAACGTGCTTTCCGCGAGGGATGCGCACAATGGCGTTGGCTTCATTTACTTCGCAATCCGCGCTTTTTGCAAACAGAACATTTCGATCACGAGTGACAGAGGGTAATGCGACAAAAGTATCACACATTGTGCTTGCCTCACGAAATACGATTTATTGATGGATTCGTTTCAGCAGATCCAGCCTTGCGTAACCAAAGCGGCCAGCGCAGTTCCCGGCTGCCTAAGATACCAGTGGGCCGGTAGATCAGGATCACAATCAAGACAATCGCCATGACCACCTCGGTGAAGCCGAAGAATCCTTCCGGGAAAATCTGCAAGATGTTGATGTAGTTTTCAATGGCGCGGAGGGCTTCACGGGCGGCTGTCACGACCAGTGTTCCAACCACGGCACCAGAGACACTATACGGGCCGCCAATCACGAGCATGGCGAGGATCACAAACGTCTCGGTCAAATAGAAGGAGTAGGGGGAGAAGGAAGTGATGAAGTGCGCCCAAAGGCCCCCACCAATCCCAGCGATGAAGGCGCTGGCGACGAAGGCTGCCCAGCGCATCACCACCATGTTGATGCCGATCGAGGCGGCGGCATAGGCATCATCCCGCGTGGCACGCAGGCGCAGGCCGAGGCGCGACTCTTTGAACAGGTA
>DATGYJ010000473.1:0-19107 GCA_035298105.1 Anaerolineales bacterium
TCTTGTACGAATTCTAATCGTTGCGACATGGCGGTTCTCTCTTTCCACGGCATACCAACCTCCTTTGGTTGTATGCCGATTCTACATAAGGTGTTTACCATGTCTCCGAACAGGTGTTTACCTTCTCCCCGGTCCATACAAGCCATTTGTATAAATGCCCAAAAACAGACCGGTTCGCTGGGTGCTCTTTTTGGATGAAATACCCAACGCTAAACAATAGAATACCTTACAAGAGCAAACGTAACCTACTTGTTGAACAAATTGAGCGATAAAATCAATACTGGAAAGGCGATTTTATGGAAAAGGATGACAAACCTGCCGGTCAAATTCTGAGCCGAAGAGAGGCGCTGAAATTGTTAGGAGTTGGCAGCGCCGCGTTTCTAGCGGCATCTGCTTTACCTGGAGAAGCTGGTGCTTACCTCTCCGCAGCGGGATCTCCGGTCGCCTCGGCTCTCAACTGCGTAGTCCGCCCTGAATTGACGATTGGTCCTTATTTCGTAGACGATCAACTGAATCGCGCAGATCTACGTTCCGATCCCTTCCAGGGCAGCGTCAAGGAAGGCGTTCCCCTGGCGCTCCACATCAATGTTTTCAATGTCTCCAGCAGGAGCTGTAGGCCTCTCGAAGGCGCACAAGTGGACGTCTGGCATTGTGACGCGTTCGGCATTTATTCGGGCGTTCTCCAACGCGGATTTAACACACTCGGGCAAAAGTTCTTGCGCGGTTATCAGATCACCAACGCAAAGGGCAGCGTTCAATTTCAGACGATTTACCCGGGCTGGTATTCGGGCAGGACGGTACATATCCATTTTATGATCCGCACCAAGGGTGCTGCCGGGCAGGACTATGAATTCACTTCGCAATTATTCTTTCTGGACGCCCTCACCGATCAGGTCCATGCCAGGGAGCCCTACGTTCGCAAGGGTCCCCGGGATACACGTAATCTAAAAGATAGCGTCTTCAAGAATGGCGGCATTCAGTTATTGTTGAATGTCACAGGTGATGGAGGCAGAGGCTACATCGCCACCATTAACGTTGGACTGGACCTCACCAATGCGGAAGTGGGGCAACCGGATACCTATCCCTAAGGCAAGCCTGGGTAAGGGCTAGCCTTACCCCTACGAGGATTGTCCCATCGGGTACAATCTCCTGCTATGAACCAGCAGAGTATCGATACCCTGAAAAATCAGCCGGCCAAACACGCCCGTCTTCGGTACAAGTTGAAGAATGCAAATGTTTATGTATCCGAGGCGGGTTATCACTTTATCGATTATCTTGATCCCGTGGAGCAGCTTCAGCCAGAAATCGATCCATCACAGTTAACCGATCTTGAGTCAACGTATATTGAAACTCAATTACAGGCCAATTCACAAAAATTCAGGGAGCAGGTGGAAATCCTCAAGGCATATCTTTCCATAAAAGGCGCACAAGTGCTCGATATCGGTTGCGGCGGCGGATTGTTCCTGTCTCTGCTCCAGCGGGATGGATCCCACGTCGTTGGCATCGAACTAAGTGATAGCCGCGCCCATTATGCCGCGACAAAACATGGTCTGGAAATCCATAAGCAGCACATCGAAAGCGACTTCTGGCAGAAAAGCTATGGAAATCACTTCGACGCAGTGACCTTATGGGATGTAATTGAGCATGTCAATTATCCGTTTCAAACCTTACGGGCCGCGGCAAATGTCCTAAAAAAGGGCGGACTGCTTCTGATCGATACCCCTTGCCGAGATAGCTTCTATCATCGAACCGGGGAAATCACGTATCGCTTATCGGGCGGCAGGTTTCCCACGTTCCTGAACGCGATGTATTCCTCACATTTGTTCGGTCACAAACAAATCTTTTCGACCAGTGAAATGAAAGATATCTTTGAGTCGAGTGGTCTAGAAATCGTTCAATTACAAAAGTTTCATGAATTATCCTTTCCGTATGATTTCTATTTGAAAAAGCTGCTTCCCTCCCAGGCCCTTGTCCAATTGGCCTTGCCGATAGTGAAAGCGTTTTTCTGGCTGTTTAAGATCCGTAACAAAATGTTGGTGATTGGGAGGAAGAAATGACGTCACACCTGCACTCCCCGGCACTTGCACCCGGGGCACACCTGCCCTGGCGGGCGGTGCCAGGGAGTGTGCGCCAGGTGCAAGTGTTGCGAGCCGCATCGCGCTGAGCGGAACGAAGTGGAGACGAAGCGGCGGCGGAGCAATCTACCACTAACAGGGGGTTGCTTTGATCCGCGCTTGGCTTCGTGACGAGAAGAACGCTCGCCCCTCCGCTCAGCGCGAAGACCCGCAACGACATGAATCTTGATTTAGAGGAGAGTTATTTTATGAATAATCATGAGTATGTTCCCCTGCGTGCGATGAGCATTCAAGCGCACCCTGACGATCAGGAGTTCAGCATCGGCGGTACGCTCGCCAAATGGGCGCGCGCAGGCGCACAGATCGTTTCGGTCGTGATCACCAGCGGCGACTCCGGCTCGAACGATCCATCCAAGGATGGCGCCTATAAAAAGGAACTCGCCGCGCTGCGTGAAAAGGAGCAGCTGGCCGCCAATGCCGTCCTGGGAGTCAGGCAAACGATCTTTCTCCGCTATCCGGACGGGGAACTAGAGCCTACCGTGGCGCTCCGCAAGGACTTGACCCGCCTCATTCGCCAACTCAAGCCTGATACTGTTTTGGCAGGCAATCCTGAAGCGTGGTTTTACGGCGATGAATATGTCAACCATCCCGATCATCGCGCCGCCGCACGGGCCGCATGTGAAGCAGTCTTCCCCTCAGCCGGGACTCGGCTGATGTTCACAGACCTGCTCGCGGCTGGGTATGAACCGCACGAAGTCAAACGGTTGTATGTCCACGGTACCGAAAAAAACAATACCTGGGTGGATATCTCTGAAACGCTGGATCTCAAGATCAAAGCGCTGCAGCAGCACGCCAGTCAGATCGACCCTGATGAAGTTGGAAAATGGATGCGCGAATGGGCGGAAGCGGACGGAAAAGAAAAGGAAATGAAATATGCCGAAGCGTATAAGGTCATGATCTTGAAAAAGGACGAAGAGGAAGCCGGCGGCTAAGACTTATCTAAGTTTCTGAGAGAATTAACACGAAGGACACGAAGTGCACAAAGGGAAGAAAACCGCTTATAAATCCCCTGGATGTTCGCTTTGGAGTCCAGGACTGCCCGCAGGGCGTACCCCTGCCTGCAAAAGTGCTCCCGCGCCGGGGACGGCGCGGGAGCACTTTTGCAGGCAGAACAAAATTAGAAAACCAGATAACCGATCAACACCGAGATGAGGGTCACGGTAATATTATCGATATCTTTGAAGGGCAATGATTCGACCAGCGTTGCGCCAAGTGCGATCCAGGTAACCGGTAGGAGAAAACGCGTGATTGGCCCACTGAACGTCCCCATCCACACAAAGATCCCAAAGATCAAGACAGTCAGTAACCAGCCACCAGCGAAGACACTCAACGACCCGGCCACGCTCTTCTCTCGCGACCAGGGCAGCTTCGGCGAGCTGATACTTCGTCCGACGATATCGGCAATGCCATCGCCGCCGCACATCATCATCAGCGCCGGAATGCCGATCAGCGAATCCTTCCAATAGATCACAGTGATCAAAACAAACACAATTCCATAGAACAGGGGACCGCGCAAAATCTCACGCCGGTCGCCCGTGCGTGACATGGCTTTGACGGCCGCCTCATCCTTGATAAGCCCTGTTCCCACCAGCAGGAATTGTGCGGTGATGACCAGCGGGACAAGCGCAGCCAGCCAGCGGGAAATCTCCACATCGGGATACATCAGCCAGCACAACACAAAAATGGGTCCGGTGCCGATGTGAATGAACTTGCGACTTAGTCTGCTCTCGATCACACCGCGCTGAGCAAGAAAGTCCATCAGGCGCAGGAAGAGAACGGAGATGGCAAAGGTGAGAAGGGTGGCGAGGTAAGGATTCATGTGTTGTTGAGCCTATTTAAGTTTCGCTGAAAAACGAAACAGTGAAGGGATTGAGAACGGCGGGATACTTTGATATGAACTAAGGAGGCATTGCTCCCGTTCGAACGTAAAAAATATTATGAAGTTCCAGATTCGGATCAGCTTCCCATTCTCCGCAGGCCTGCCAGAATGAACCAGGCTGGGGTAAAAGCCTGGTAGGAGTGACCATTAATATCTTTTCAGACGATCGGTAGTCCAGCGCATAAAACACGGATGTCAAAGGGGCCAGACTTTCCGCCCAGGCAATTATATATGGGTCCGGGAGGCTATGGGCATTCCGTTTAAAACGCCCGATATGAAAATCAGGCATCCAGTCCAGCCCGGGTTGATTTTGGCGCAGCAGGTTGAAAGATGTGCCGCGCTCGAAATGGACAGATACCAGATTCAAGCCCGGCGCACAGTTAACTTGTTCAAACTGTGGAGTCCTGCCAGAGCTTTTGACGATTAACGGCCCGACCGTGGTCGCCAAGATCAAGGCGGTTGTAAATAATACGATCATGCTTGACCCGGACGGCTGGGAACCGAATGGAGGCGTTGACCGCAGTTTCAAAGTTTTCATGCCAGAGAGCAATCCGAGCGCCGGCAGCAGACCAAAAATCACCATACTGGCTGCATATGGCCGCATCCTGAAGGCATCTGTGGGAGGCAAAAAAGGAACTGACGTTAAAACACCCAAAACTGAAATGCCCATCAAACTCGTCAACGGATCGTCAATTTTACGGAACCACCGCAGCAGGCCCAAGCCGCATAAAATAAAGATCGCCCACTGGGAAATATTTCTTATGATTTGATTTTCTCCACCGACAAATGAATAGGCGCTATACCAGGAATTAGAAAACAGCATTGACCAGTTATAGATGGCCCCCTTTACCAATAAAACGGGGTTTTGCCGAATAAGCTCAAAAGCCATGCGATAGACGATTCGAGACTGGTTTGATTCACTGAGCAGAAGTAATTCCGGATGACTCTCGAGTACATAATGCCAGGATTTCCCACCGGAGGCTAATCCGTATAACGTGTAAGAAAAATTGGCGAATGGGATCCCGGAGGGAGAAGCCAGGAGACGTACCAAAATTAAATTGATCGCAAAGGCGGCCAGGACATTTGCTAAACCAATGATAAAAAATCGCCACGAAAATCTTTGCTCTTCGCCTCTAAAGATCCAGCCGCCCCAGATCAGGAACAGCGGCAAGCTCAAGAAAGCACCTGCCCGCGCATTCAACGCCAGCGTTGTGACAAATATCCCGAGCCAAACCAGCCTGAGTTTTTTGTGTGCAGTTCCATGCCACATCAATGTAAAACCGAGCGTGCCAAGTGGCAGTCCCAAATTCTCAGACATGGTGGTCCCACTATGGTAGCGATAGAACAGAAACAAAATCATCAGGACAAAAACGGCCACTTCAGGACCATACGTACTCAGAAGCTCCCTTGCGGCCATATAACAAGTGATAGCAGTGATCAGCGTCAAAAGACCCACGGCCGCCATCATATTGTGATGGGTTAACCACAACAGCACAGACAGCTCTCCTGCAAACAGAGGCCGCCGCGCCGAAAAATCGGAGATATCCTGTCCCGCGAGAAGTCGCAGTGCATCGGCATAGTAATCCGCTGCATCAAACATGGGAACAACTCCATTCAGGACAGTAGGTTGCGTTTGACCAATTGCCCACAACCCGGCGAGCGCAAAAGCAAACAAAGCCAATACCAAAGCAAACGAAAGCGTTCTAGCGATCCAGCCTTGGAATCTGAACGCCATATACAAAAGCAGAAAAAATAGGGCGAGCACGAAATTAAAACCTGTACGTGCATACAGGCTGATAGGGCGCAGTAAATTTGGCGAGCGATTGAGCAGTATAAAAGTGAAAACCGATATAGAAAAAGAGATACAGAAAATCTCCTGTACCCATTTTTTCTCCAGGAATGTGAAGAGCTTTGCTATAACAAGCCTGAATGTCATTAAGTTTTTGCCAACCAGCTGAGATTCTTCTTGTCTTCCACCAGGTGATGGGTGTGGGCCCAGTAGGATTGGAACCTACGACCAAGCGATTATGAGAAGTCAGGTACAACGTCCAATGCGTATTTTACATCCGAATATTTCGAAAAAAGCACAAATTTTGCCACTTTCTAGTCCATTCTGCCTAACATTTACAGTGTGCTGTATTGCGTAAGGGATACTCAAGGTATACCTAACTCATCAGATCATCCATTTTTCTGGCTACTTCCTCTTGCAAACTTGGGCTTACATGAGAGTAAGTATCTTATGTTCTGATGGAAGCGTGCCCTAGGCGTCCCTGGATTATTTTATCTCAACATGCTCCGAAGTGGTGCGGATAGCTTTGTTCAGAGTGTCTACAACAGTGGGCTCACGAAGTCCATCACTGAAGTGATAGTTTGGAAAACGTTGTTTGTAAAGCTGCCTGCTGTTGAAGCAGAAGACAAACAGGCGTAAAGCACATGCAAGGCATACGGGCAACGAGAAAAGCAACGAGACTTGCGAGCCAGGTAGTGACGCAGCTCAGCGTTGTCTGCTTCCACCGAATAGGTGTCCGATTTGCCTGCTGAGATTTCATATCTGCCAAAGTGATACCAGAGGCATGGGTAGGCAGAAAAGGCATCACTGTAATACTAGTTAGCTTTGGGTGCTTGATCCACCACCCGCTGCAGAGCAGCCTGCGTGCGGATCCAGACCACCGCCCAGCCTGAGATGTAGCGGGTTTTGCGATCTACTACAGTAGCCATGTAGATTTCGTTTTTTTGTCGCCAATGAAAGTGAACATTTCATCCATTTCTGCTTCTTTCACTTCATTCGGCAGCGGAGCATTCAGTAAGGCTTCCGCCACATCCGTCAACCAATAGGCAACCGTCCGCGGCGCGACCCTCAATTGGTGAGCGATCCGGCGCAGATTGTTCCCGTTTACATACATCTCCACCACTTGCTGGCGTACACTCTCCGGATGGCCTTGTTGTTTTGGTTCTGGCGTGTATTTGTGCCCACAGTGCATACACCGATAGCGTTGTGAGCCTGCCTTCGTTTTGCCTGCTCGATTTTGGCGCGTTGTTTCTTGACAGTAAGGACATTGTTTCATCTCTCTGTTTTAGCCCATCCTTTTGGACACTCCCTACCCATGGGCAGCTACATAGTTTCTGCAGGATATGGTGGTTCAGGACGCGTGTCAACCATACCCGTGGATATGCTGAGATCTGTTAGGCATTCCCCAAGTTCAGAGTCCTTGAACGCATGCTGACACTGATGGTAGGAGTTGTCATCTATCGTTTAGCTCTTACCACCTGCCCCATCTGTTCATGCAAGAGGATTATAGCAAGAACCATCATCCACACTAACGGTCCATAAACGCTCATGCGCTCAATGGCTCCGGCCCACGGCGTTGGCAACCCTTGTGCGATCAGGGGAACCTGTGTACCGACCCAGATGCCAGCGGCCAAAGAAGCCAGAATCGTCAGGATTGAGTAAACCCGGAACCATCTTCCATCTGCGGCCGACCCGAACCCAATAATCAACATCAACAAGAGGACTTCCGTATATGCGATGGCGACATGCGCAATGTCGTTGGCACCCTTTTCGCTTGCTCGCGAGCTCATTGGGGCAAACCACCACGAGAATGCAAGTACTCCCAGTACCGCAATCATGATCCCCGTTGCACGCAGTGGACGCTTGTCGCCGGAGGCATCCCACACGCCCATGCCGAATGCGATCAGTAGTACATTACCCGCGATGCCAAAAACATCCAGCAACGGTCGCGTAGGTACTCCGATGGCGCTGAGCTCGCTGACCATTTGATCGAGATGGCTGTAGCCCTCTAATTGCATGCCTGCAAGTATATGGCCTGTGAAATACAGCGGGAAATAAAGGATGCCGCAAATAAACAAGACCTTCTGCAGCGTCAAACGGCGCACCGTTAGACCAATGGTCTTAGTAGAATCAGCGATTACAGCTTTCATGTTTTTCTCCTTACTGATCAAAAGCCGCCTTTAACAAATTAGGATGGTGAGCTTATCAGTGGCTAGTATTCAAGTCGGGACTCTCCGTTTTTTCAAGCGGCGAATAATCATAGCTTCTCCTGTTGCGCATGATGTACTTGTTTCACATCCGATGTCTGTATTGACGCTCGATAAAGCACCTCCTTGAATCTACCTGGTATCGGCGATAACGTTACCTGCGCCGCTACTAGCAATGAGCTCAACCTTATTGGCGGCATCATTAAAGTCGGACGATTGATACGTGTTATCGCCAATCTTGCTAAATTGCGGATCCATCATCACTTTGCCCAGCCCGGTGGTCGCGTGAATGCGAGCCGCGACCCTGCTCGGGATGTACACTTCCACGTTGCCCGCGCCACTCTTGGCGTTGACGATGTTGCTGCCTGTGGTACCGCTTCCGATCTCGACGGTAATGTTGCCGGCTCCTGTTCTGGCTGCAACGCTCAGGTTGGCAGCACACTCAGGCAGAACAACATCCACATTGCCGCCATCGGTGTGGGCTGTGATGTCTGATGAAACCGTGGGGTTGAGATGGATTTGCCACTCGGTGGCTCCGTTGCAGGCTGACCAGGGGAAATGGAACCAGGGGCGTACTGTAGCGCTACCCTCCAGCGAGAAAGTAGCTTGACCATCTCTTGAAACGAGAGTCAGTTTGGGTAGGCCCTGTTTCTCAAAGTACTGCAGCGCGCCGCTGGCCAGCATGGATGTAGATTTTGGCAACCGTCGCCCCGTTGAGAGGTTGCAACAGTTTATCGGTAAATACGTTTTTAATCATCTTAGTATCTCCTTCCGTTTCTTAATCCATCTTCAAGTTTAGGGCATGGCCCCATGTTCATCACGATGGTTCGATCTCTTTCAAGTTATCTGCAATCGAAGTTGCCCAAGAAGCGATAGTATCCCAATCCCGAAAGTCGCCGAATGGCTTTTTGACAAGGCTCTTGACCGCCCATTTTTCGATTAAATTTATTTTGTCAGGATTGATATTGCCGTGAAAAACGGCAACATCTCGGGGTTGGATGCGCTCTGCAATCGGCTGCACCTCACCAGGCAAACGCCAACCCTCCAGTAGTTCAACCGGATCGCCTTCCCCTGTCGGTCCGCTCGAAAACAGCCAGACTGGCCTGTCGGCTATAACCTTCTCATTGGCTTGTAAAAACTTTACAGCCTCTTTCTGCCACTTGCCTACATAGATCGCACTGCCCAGCACAACAGCCACGTATGACTTAATATCCCGGCTGCCATCTACAGGGAAAACATCTACCTGCAAGCCCGCTTGTCGGAGAACCTCACCGATTTTCTCGGCGATTTCTTTTGTGGCACCATATTTGGAAGCGTAGGTTATCAAGATATTTTTATCCATTTCTTGCTCCTTTCTACATAAGGATTGGCCGTTCACCCGGCTGGATTAACAGCCCCACCAGTTGTGTCATTCTATTTCAAACGGGGACACCCGATATTGATACTCTGTACAGATCTTTTAGAGTGGTGACGATCTCCCTGGCCAGGTAATCTGCCAGGATCTGATGATAGCCTGGGCGAGAGATTATCCCCCAGGAACGGTCGCTAACCTTGTACTCACCATACATTAGAAGCGCCAGGTCACCTCGGATTTGCAGAGTAACCGGAGTTTGTCTCATGAAATTGGTATCGCCGTTGGATGAGTAACCGGCCTCTATAGTAAACTGGCTGGTTGCGAAGAAGGGTGTCCAGAATGAACTGGGCTTTGCTACTTTCAGGACCAAGACCGGACCTTGATATATGCGGGCAATTTCCTCCACCAATTCGATGTCACCTATCCCGGCGCTGTTCATCTTCGCCTCCACGGCTTTTTGTAGCGCGGTAATCAAGGGACCTTCTCCGATGAGAACAAGATTGATTTTTTCTCTACGCTGCATGGCAGCTGGCAGACGGTCTCCGATGCGTGTCGTAGCGATATTCTTTTCAGATGAGGTATTGCTGGCTGCGATACGAAAATCGAAAAGTAAAAAAGCCGCGCATGAACAAGCAATACCGCCGAGTAAAATCCCCAATTGCCATTTCTTCATAGTTCTTCTGCTCCTTTCCATTTTGTTCTGGTTGTTATGTTAAAAAGTTTACATTTGTAGAGGTTGGTGACTCACTCGGCCTGCTTGACAGATCCTGCCCCGTTAACATTCTGCTCCACACGCGGATTTCCGAAGTAATTGATCGAGCCTGCCCCCGTAATTGTTGCGGTGAGCTCTTTTTCCACTCGTATAATGGCATTCCCCATACCGCTGAGCTCGACATAAGCTTTGTTGCTCTTCAGATCCGCCGCGTTGAAGTTCCCCAATCCACTGAGGATCAGCTTAATCTCATTTGCTATTCCGCTGACTTGGATGTCCCCCGCCCCACTTAAGTCACTGTCTAGCAAATCGACCTGGATTCCATTCAACTTGATTTGTGCCCCGCCGCTCAGTACTAATTTCAGGGTACCGGTCTGTAAGTCGTTCACTTCTAGGTCGCCGACCTCTGCAGATAAGACAATCTCATTCAGGTCCCTCGCGGTAATGGTCATCTTCACTTGCTTCGATGGATTGACACTGGTTTTCCAGTTAGTCTCTGTGCTCTTTATGGTGAGTCTCCCGGCGAGCACCTCGGTTGAGAGTTGTGGAAGGAGATTGTCATCCGCCTGGATCTCAACTGATTCTTTATTACCTTGCTGGACGATAATCTTAGCGCCAGGATATTCAATGGATATGGCTTGAAAGGCACCAGTGTCCCTTGCTTCCGTTTGGATATTCCCGGAGCCAAGAACACCCCCTCCAAGCCCGCGGCCCCTTATCAAGGAACAAGAGACTAGCACCAAGGAGGTAGAAACGAACAACGATACTAAAAGGAATATTTTTTTCTTCATGGTTTTCTCCTTTTAATCTCTTATCTGAACAGTACACATTTGACCTTCTGAAAGTTCAAACCATTTGAAGCCATCATCTTCCCGATAAAAAGATCAGGTCATCCCTAACCGGGCAGGGCCCCTCGCGCTTGTCGAGGCAGGGTTTGCTTCCTGTGCCCCGCTGCAACCACAATCCACAGCGCGGCAGCCACAATGAGGTCATAGGTCAAGCCAGACATCAATGAGAGCCTCACAGGATTCAGGATCCCCCTGCTGGCTGACAAACTCGCGTGCATGAGCATTGCCACGAGCAGGCTCCCCGTGCGGTCGTAGATCCACACCATGAGCACTCTGTAGGCCGTGAGTGACACTATGTGGAAGAGCATCCCGGGCAGGAAAATAGCGAGCGAGAACACGCCGGAGGAAGTGCCGCTCATCCAGAGCGTTATGAGTAAGTGCCACACTCCCCACAGGAGACCCATGATGAGCCCGGTCTGAAAAGCACTGTAGCGCAGCCTCAGCTTGGGCAAGGCAAATCCTGTCCAGCCGAGCTCCTCCAAAAAGCCACCACCGATAAGTCCAGATGTGATACTGATTAGCAGCCAAGTAGCCTTGTCACTCCTAGTGAGTATGCCAGGGATGAACTCAGGGAAGAGAACTGAGAGCGGAAGCAGTATCAACATCAACAGGAGCGGGGCGCTCAGGACCGCGACCGCGTACCAGCGAGCATCCACACGCCACTTTGTCATTCTACTGACGAGCCTGCGGAAACCAGCCCTCCCATCGACAAGGCCAGTCAATACGACTCCTGCTAAGCTGGGGCCGGCGAACAGCGCCAGGAGTACGAACAGGACCAGGGTGTCAACTTGCTTCCCGGTGCCCGGGATCCCATCAGGACCAACCACGGTAAGGATGCCACTCCATGAGATAGTGAACGTCAGGGTATAGTAGATCAGCACTGGATGCCGCTTGATGAAAGTCTTTATTGTCAACATGATCTCTTCCTTTCTGGTTAGAGATTGCGTAAGTCACGAAGACCTAAGGTTATCTATCGCGTCGTCAGCAACTGCACAGCTATTCCAGTTGAGAATGTTCGGGTTTTGAATACTGAGCCGTTATAGTTTCACTTGTTCAGCCAGGTATGCTTGGTAGGCTTTCCAGCCGGGGCACCAGCCTGTATGCCAGCGCCAGATTCGCGCCATCAAGGATTTAGGATTGGCTTCTGCCTTTTGTCTATTTCGGCAGGTTTCACAAGCGAACGTCTTTTGTGAAGAGGATGTACTGTTGGTTTTCATGGTTGATCCTTCTTTATTTGCAGGAATTACTTGTGGGGTTGATTGCGAAAAATCACCCCATATTACTCACGATGATGTTTGAGCATTCGCATACTGAGGTTGAACTCCTCTAGGGACATTCTTCCACTCTCGGATCACAGGAATGAGGTGCAAAAGCCCAAAGGCAAGGCAAAGCCCGCTCCACAGGAGTGTGCCAGGCGCAGTCAACCCATAGAAAGCGATCTGGTTGATCCCCCGCAGGAACCAGAACAGCGCGATGGCAATCGCCGTAATGTGACCCAGGCGGGTTGCTAGCAGATCACGCCACTGGAAGATAGCCAGGTAGGCAAAGATCAGCAAGGTAAATGCCACGTGAATGTTCAACATGTGCACGACCGCCTGGATGTCTGGGGATACCAATGCCAGCGCTATGCCAATTCCCGGCACCATCGCCAGATGAAACAGTACGAACAGCAGGTTGATCACACCGCCGATTCTTATGAGGATTTTGTTCATGACTTCTCCTTATCACAATTTTGGGGGGACAGACCACAAAGGCTAATTGAATTCAACGTCAGGTTGAGATCGCGGATGCGCTCGAGCAGGCCGTGGAGCGCGACCCGGTCATGCAGCAGGTTTCGGAAGCAAAAGTCTTTTCTGCATGTTAGCGATGAAAGAATCGATAGCCCCATGCGCAGCCCCGTCTCTATCCTCTTTCGCTCGCTGTATTGCGGTCGCAGGAGATAATTCTCCTCTTCGATGGTAGTGAGCAACCATTCGAAGCGAGCGATATAAGCAAAGCCTGCCAGGCGGCACCTCAGGCTCTGGACCCGCGCGAGATAGCTTTTGCCGGCTTTGAAATATTCGCGCGCCAACTGCACTCGGCTCTTTGCCCAGGCGCGATAGGCATCGCTGTTCACATCCTCTGGTCCAATGCGATTCGCTTCGAGCACTTCGCGCGGGATGTTGTAGTACCCGGCTTGCAGGCCACTGTATGTATCCCTGAGCCTGTGCGTAATATGCGCAGCAGAGACCGCTAGATATCGGGTCTCATGGCGAGGCGCGAATCGACCATGCCCAATGAAGTAATGCAAATTTTCGGTCACCGCAGTCGCCAGCCAGCGCGTGTATTGATTTAACTCCACTTGCGAGATCAACCTGCCGCGACGTCTCGCATCGAAATCCATCACCTGCATTATGTTATGAAGATAGACTTCCAAGCCACTATCCTGTTCGCAATCGCGCTGGGCTAGCTCGACCAGCAAGAGTTCCTGCATGTCTATATCCCGCGGCGGATCGCCCCGATAACAGTTCTGAAGCAGAGATTTCTGCCGCTTGAGAAAAGACTTCCGTTCATTCTCTGACACTGAATTCGCGTCGATGACATCATCTATCCAGCAGAAATATCCATACGTTCGATATGCATCATCGATGCGTTCGCGATCGACCAGGAAGCGGATCGTGTAATACGTCTGCTTGCTGGCAACTTTCGTGATCGCAGAGGCTAGGGTTGTATTCATTTATTTCACCGTATCATTCTTTCCATGAAAGGAATACTCTTCTTCTGCTCTTTCGTTTTATAGTTTAGGCAGTGACTGAAACAAAATCGTTACAGACACCGTTAAAAACAGCCAGGCTTTGAGCCGCGCGGAGTATTGGCTGGCAATCTAGGTCATTCATGGGCTGAACGGCCGGTTGTTCGCTGGGGAGTAATAGCTCCTGATCTCATAGTATTCAGGCATAACGGCTTTCTTGAAGTAGTTTCTGAAACTAATGTAGCGCACAGCAAGGAAGCCCGTATCGCCCAAATGGGATATTCGGAGTCTATTTGCAGGGTTTAGGGCAGTCTGGAGTTTTGCTTGTGAAATTCTCCCTCCGACGGAATGCTTTTTGCTTGGAGCACGAACAACTGCGCGTTCGCGTTTCGTGCGAAACTTAATTCTCGACCATCCTAATCTTCGGATCGAACACCCAACAATATTTCTGGTAATTCTTGGACGCTGTCAGCAATATAGTTTGGCTGAATGCTGTTTTCCAATTCCGCTAGTTGAAATTCTCCAGTTCGGAGCAGAACGCTTTGCATTCCAAGCTGTTGAGCTCCCAGAATATCAGTCAATACTCTATCGCCCACCATGGCAACTTGCCTATTTCCTAGCACCATGGATTGCAGTGTTAATTCAAAAGCAAAGGAATCGGGTTTGCCCATGTAAATTGCTCGGACACCTGAAGCACGCTCTAACATCCCAACCCAGGAGCCGACATTCAACTCGGCCTTTCCCATACTTGTATCAATAAGTTCTGACTGCATACCGATCAATTTAGACCCATTGAGAAGCAATCGCAAAGCCCTGTTGAGATGATCGAAGTCGAAACAACTACGGTTATCTCCAATCACAATATATTCAGGATTTTCGTGATCTTGCGCGAAATCCTGGAATTCACTCCTGCCTTCCCCATCCAACATGATCCAGCAAGAGCGCGGATGTAGTAACTTCAGATAGGCAGCGGTGATATACGAGGCAGTAAAAACTTCTTCATCAAAGACTACAAACCCTTTTTCTCTCAGGATTCTGGCGCAGGAAGCCCGGCTTTTGAGCGTACTGTTTGTCAGGAATCGTACGATGAGGCCGCGATTTCGTAATTTCTGGATGGTATCAACCGCATAAGGATATACCTCTCCCTGATACTCGAGGACACCATCAATATCAAAAATAACTCCTCTTACCATTTGAGCCATGATTTGAATCCTAATGTTGAATTTGTTTCAATGGCAGTATACAGAGGGAGCGCAACAAAAGCGTTACGGAAAATGAGAAATCCCCTTGCCTTCTATTCCTTCAGGGTTTTCTCATTACTCATTCAATGCTCTGGCCGCTCTGCTCGTAACGATTATTTTGCAGTCAAGTCTTATACTGGTTCAGAAAAAGATTGCAATGAAAGGATATCTCGACCGACAATGACATCTTCCACCCATCGTGTGAATTATGATCTGATTGCTCACCTTTATGATGAGCCAGGCCGTGATTACAACACCGATCCAAATCTGGTCAAGTTTCTGAGTGAGAGAACTGACGATCACACGGACTCTTTGCACATTCTGGACATAGGATGTGGTACAGGAAAGCAACTCACCGCGAATCATAATGATTTTCCTGGAATGTCGATGACAGGACTCGATTTGTTTCACGGAATGCTAGAGCAGGCGCGTAGACGATGTAAAGATATCCGGTGGATTCAGGGTGATAGTACTGCTCCTCCCTTAGGGGATAGCAGTTTTGATTACATCACAAACCAATTCTCTTATCACCATGTCCGGGATAAGAATAGGATGATGACGTCCATCTTCCGAATACTCAAGCCAAACGGCCGATTCGTGATTACAAATCTCGATCCCTGGTCAATGCCGGAATGGATTGTGTATAGGTTCTTCCCCTCAGCCAAACAGCGTGACCTATTAGATTTTCTTCCTGTAGAAGAGCTCACAACCCTGATGGAGCAAACAGGATTCTGCGATATCCGTGTCAGCTACCAACATAGTGCTAGTGAAGAAAAGCTGAACGGTTTTCTTAAGTATGCTTCTCAACGCCACCGAACGTCCCAGCTCATGGCTATTCAGGATGATGAGTATGAGTCCGGTATTGCCCGGCTGAAGGCAAATGTTATAAAACTTGGCAATAATGCGAGTATTTCATCAGAAATATGCCTCGCTTGGATCATAGGCGATAAACCAGCATAGGTTTTTCAATGACAATTTAGAGTGCAAGCATGCTAGTCTTTGATTTCCTGTGTGCAGAGCTTCACAAATTGAGTAAAATGAGAATGAAAGAATGTCCACGACCAATACAGAAAGCGAGGGCTCGTGGAACGCTTGAAATTGCACTGGCTGGGCCAGCCTCTCATTGAGCTAAAAGGACAATCTGTTAAGCTGGAAACGCGCAAAGCCGCGGCTATGCTCGCGTATCTGAGCCTGACCCCGGGGGCATGTCAAAGAGAAGTACTCGCAACGATGTTCTGGCCCGAAGGAAACCAGCAGAAATCGCTGGCAAATCTACGCCGTACACTTTCCTCTTTGAACTCGAGCCTGCCGAAATGGATCGAGGCAAACCGCGAGACAATCAGCCTGAAAAGGAATGCCAAACTATGGGTGGATATTGAGGCTTTTGATGATTTGCTTTCAAGATACAAAGAGCACAGTCATCCTGACAGTGAAATATGCAAGGATTGTCTTTCTGCACTTGATCAGGCAATTGAGCTCTATCGCGGGGATTTTCTGAAGGGTCTGAACTTGACCGATTCGCCAGGCTTCGATGAATGGCAATTCTTTCAGCGTGACAGCCTACGCCAGGAATTTGCAACTGCGCTACAGTGCCTTTCTTCCATCTACGCGCTGCAAGATGATTGGGACCATGCAATTGTCTGTGCTCGGCGCTGGCGTGCTTTGGATTACCTGCACGAGCCTGCCTGTCGCCTTCTCATGGATTTATATGCCCGCTCTGGACAGCGGACGGCTGCATTGCGTCAGTACGAGGAACTGGCTCGCCTGCTGCAGGAGCAATTAAGACAGAAACCTGAACAGGAAACGCGTCAACTGTATGAGCAAATCCTTGGGAAGGATAAGCATAATCAAGTTAGGGAGTCGCCTGAGTATCGCTTTTCTTTTCCCCTACTGAAAACAAAACTATATATTCCTGCTGCACCTGCCCACCGCGTGAACCGAACACGTCTGATAAAGCATCTGGATGAAATTGACCAACACGCGCTGACAGTCATCTCGGCGCCCGCTGGCTTTGGCAAGACCACTTTGCTGTCCGAGTGGATCACACAGAGTATGCTACCTGTTGCCTGGCTGTCATTAGACAATGGAGATAACGATCCCTATCGCTTTTTAGCTTACTTGATTGAGGCGCTGGAAAGCGTTCATGAAGACGTTGGTTTGGAAGCTCGCCAGATCATACAATCCCCGCAACTCGTTCCGGTACATATTATCCTGGCTTCTCTGATCAACAATCTAGGCAGTGTTGGAGAACCGTCTGTATTGGTATTGGACGATTACCAATTCCTCACTGAGCATGCTGTGCACGATGCGATGACATACTTGCTAGATCATCTTCCGTCCAATCTTCACGTGGTGATTGCCGCGCGCGCCGATCCGCCATTGCAATTGGGTCGTCTACGAGCACATGGACAAATGCTGGAACTGCGTACTCAGGATTTGCGTTTCACCTCCGACGAGGCAGCCGAGTTCCTGAACGAAGTGATGCAGCTGGGACTATCAACCAAAGATATCGACGCCCTAGAGGCACGCACCGAGGGTTGGGTAGCAGGACTGCAAATGGCTGCCCTCTCTTTGAGAGGGCATGAGAATGCCAGTGAATTTATCCAAGCATTTTCTGGCAGTCACCGCTACGTGCTAGATTATCTAATGGAGGAGGTATTGAGACGACAGCTCCCTCACATTCAGACCTTCCTGCTCGAGACCTCCATCCTGGAAAAACTAAATGGTGTGCTGTGCGATGCAATAATGAGTGAAGAATGGAAGCAATCCGGAGAAAGCGGGCAGGCAGTTCTCGAATATCTGGAAAGAAATAACCTGTTTCTCATACCCTTGGATGACCACAAGCAATGGTACCGTTACCATCATTTGTTTGCGGATTTGCTGCAATCTCGACTACAACAATTCTCCGCGGATAGAGCAGTTGCATTACACCTATCAGCCAGTCGGTGGTTTGAGGTTCAAGGCCTATTACATGAAGCTATCAACCATGCCTTGCTTTCAAAGGATTATCACAGGAGCGCCAAATTGCTCGATATAAGCTCCCAAACACGTGTCCTTATAGATGTTTTTTCTGTCCAAAAGTGGATTCAAGAAATTCCCGATGAAATTATTTGTGAACATCCCTGGATTCATGTTTCTCAGGCCTGGATCTGGCTGTCGATGGGAAAGCTGGAAAAGATCGAGGCTTCATTAATACAGGTAGACGAATTCCTTCGATCAGTTCGCCGACAATCCATGGATGACCGTGAACGAGAAGATATTCTTGGACATGTGGCTATGCTGCGAGCATATCTTGCCTTTTTTCGAGGTGAGCCGCTTACAACCATCAAACAGGCTACTCTGGCTCTTCAGAATGTACGCTTATCCAATAATTTTCTGCGAAGCCGAATCATGTTGCAGCTGGGAGAATCCTATTCTGTCCTTGGAGAATTGCAGCAAGGGACACGCTATCTATATCAAGCGATCGATTTGAGCGTAAAAGAAGCTGACTATAGTGTCGCGACCGTAGCGTATTTTCGTTTGGGAAACGTTCTGAAAGTTCAGGGCAAGCTTAGGGAGGCGGAGAAAATGTTCCAGCAAAACTTGCTAGCCTTGAGGGAATTGGGTGGACAGACGAGCCCTATGCTTGGGAAGCCGGAGATTGGTTTGGGAGATGTGTTTCGCGAGCAAGGTCAACTCGATGCTGCTCGAGAGCTTCTGTCCATTGGACATAAGCATAGCCAACTTCAGGGTCAACCCTATGATCTTGTCTATTCCTACATATATATGGCTCGTCTTTTTGAAGCTCAAGGAAGGCGCAAGCAGGTGCCGGAATTGCTCTCGCAAGTAGAACCTCTATTCGTTTCTTACACGAATCCGCCTGCGGTTCGATTGGCCTTTGAATGCTATCGAGTGAACGTTTGGCTACGATTGGGAAAGCTGGGCAAGGCTGCAGACTGGGTTGCCGAGAATCGACTTGATTGTCACACGGATATTAACTATATGACAGAACAAAAGCTGATTTCACTGGCGCGACTCCTGATCGCTCAAGCCAGACTGAATGAAGCGCAAGATCTGTTAATTAGGTTAGCAGCATCAGCCGAGGCCGGTAGTCGCATCGGCAGACTACTAGAAATTCTGGTGTTGCAGGCGTTGGCTTCACAAGCGGCTGGCAATATGCATTTAGCTTGTGAAATTCTGCTGAAAAGCGTGCAACTCGCCGAACCAGAGAG
>DATGYJ010000474.1:0-13662 GCA_035298105.1 Anaerolineales bacterium
AGAATCTCGGTAGCCATTTGTGGCACTCCTGTTAGATTGAGAATCTGAAATCTTCAGATTCAGGCAGTAATGTGCTGGAGTGTTGCAGGGATTTGTACACCTTCATGTAAGCCTGCTTACAACATTTTTGGATATATTGGACGACTGAAGGCTATTGCAGGTCGATTCGAAGTCCGCAAGGATGCGATCCATACTCCACTTTTCGCAGACCAGCTTGCGGCCTTTTTTCCCCAGGTCTGCGCGCAATCGCTGTAATTCAGTCAAATCGAGGATGGCACTGCACAGAGCCGGCGGGTCAGCCGGCGGGACAAGGATTCCGGTCTGTCTGACGACCATTCCAATTTCCGTTTCGGGGTTGGCTGTAGCGATCACAGGCTTTCCACTTGCCAACATCCCCAGTAATTTGGAAGGCATCACAAGATCCGCAGCGCCCGCGCTCTGAGGCAGAACATGAATATCAGCGCTGTTCAGGAGCTCGTTCAGTTTTTCAGCCGGCTGCAATGGCATGAACTGGATGTTCACCAAATCCTGTGCCTGTGTTTCCAACTCCTTGCGTGCTGCTCCTTCTCCACAGAAGACAAAGTGCAATGCCTGATAGGACTGTAATTCCCTGGCAGCCGCGAGGACAGAATCCAATCCCTGCTTACGCCCCATGTTGCCGGAATATAAAATAATGGTTTTGTTTTCTGGGATTGCGAACCTCTTGCGTAGAACATTCCGCGGATCACTGAGTGGAAAGATCTCCGTGGTATCCACCCAATTCGGAAGCAAAACCGCCCGCCTGCTTTCGACGCCCTTTTGCAGCAAACGAGTTCGCATACTTTCTGAGATCGTGGAAACCTGATCGAAGCGGGACAACAGCCAACGTTCCACGCGAGCCCCCCAGCGGGTCAGCGGATGATCGGCCCGCAGCATTCCCAGATGGGCGGCCGCGTCCAATTCGAAATCCTGAATGTGCAGCCAAGCCGTTGCCCGGGCCAGTCGTGCTATAAGCAAAGCGAAGGGCGCACAAAAGAACGCGGGAGCCACACAGAAGACCAAATCTGGTTTCCAAAGAAGCTGACCAAGCAACGCCGGGAAACTGAAAAGCGCAAAGGAAAGCAGATGTACCAGCCGCTTCCATCCGGAGGGCGTGCGTGGTACCCACAACGGACAACGGTAAACGCGTACCCCATTCCATACTTCCTTCTTATATTGCCATGCTTCATACCCAGGCTGGATCTGCCAATACGGATAATAAGGAGGAGCAGCAACGACTCGCACCTCATGACCGTTTTCAGATAAATAGGCGGCCATTTCGCCCGTATACTTTCCGATCCCGGTTAATTCCGGCTGAAAATTGATTCCCACGATAAGAATTTTTGACATGGCGATCAATATCCCATCGCCGCCAGATCGTCGTTGAGTTTTGTGGCAACTTGCTGCCAGCTATATTTCATCGCGAATTCATGACAGGCTATTCGCCCCTGCGCAGTATCCATCTCCACGTCTCTGCACTTTTTCAGATGTTCCAGCCATCGATTGGGATCATTTGAAAATAAATTGGGATGAAACTCCTGCTCAGGCATTGCTTTTACACAGTCTGTTGCCAACACCGGCAGGCCGGCGGCCAGGCAGCTGATAAGTTTTATCTTTGCACCATTGGAATATTCGAAAGGCAGGATTCCAAATGTGGCGGAGGCATAAAGGAAGTGCAACTTCTCATCGCGAATATCTGGATAGAGCCCCCAGCCCTGCTGTTTGCATAAGGAAACTATGGATGAAGTGGGTCGGCTCCCTGCCACCCAAAGTTCGATACCTTCCTGGAAATGATCTTTTAGCAAATGCCAGAATTTGTCCCTGAAAAACAGCAGGGCATCCAAATTCATCTTGACACTGAGCGAGCCGCAGAAGAGCAGACGGATCCTTTTATCTGGAGGAGAGTCCCACCTGAAATACGGTTTCCAATCCACGCCGGCCGGTGCGACAATGCTTCGATGTCCTTCCATGTAGCCAGCATATGATCGTTGATCTATTTCGGTAATGTGCACAAAAACGTGCTTGTTTGCAGAGTTCTTCAGAAAGTCGATCGTCCACGCTTTTGTGCGTGCCGCCACTGCCTTGTGTAATGGATTCCGGGTGAATTCGTATTGATTCTGATAAAAAGCGACATCATCATTTTGCGTTAAGACAAATGTGGTCCTGGCATCCGCACGCAGGTCTGCAGAGGCAATACAACTATATACAACCACCGCAGATGGATTTTCCTGCAACAGTTGTCGGGACTTCTTCCGATACGTGCCGGTCAGGTATTTCTCAACCAGATAGTGACTGTTCAACGTCAATGTGCGAACGGCAGCCATATTTTTAGAACGCATCCGATTCGCAAATGGCTGTCGATCGACCAGAGTTCCAGCCTCGTAGATTGTGAGTGTATTTGAACCCAGAACCAATACCCGTCCGCGATGTGGACTGAGGTGACAGGCCAGCCGATCTACATAGATGTCGCCTCCATTATGGGTTGGGTATTCGAGGTGTGGGGCGAGGATGATGACCATGTTGATGCACTTCCTTGATTGTCACTTTCCAATAGAAACGAGCAGCTCATTAAGATCCATATGATATGTAATCCGGAAGTCTCCGCTGTGAACGCGAGCACGACCAAAACACCGCACAGACTAGAAAGGATAGCTGAGCTGAACAATTTGACGAAGGGGTCCTTTGACTGGGTCTGCTGAAAAAGCCGCCGGAGAACCGCAAAAATGAGGATGCCAAAAATGATGAGTCCAGGCCAACCGATTGCATACAGCTGCACAAGAAAATAGTTGTGCAGCCAGGGATAAAGCTCGGGGTTATTGAAACTTCCGCTCGAAATATAGGCTGTAAAACTCTTTCCGAAATCTTCAAAGCCGTAACCGAAAACCAGATGTATGGATGGAGAAAACATTCTTTCCATCACAAATTCGTATTGGATGACACGCGCGCTCACCCCTTGTGAGCGTATATTGAAAATTAAGTTATAGAGGTCAGAGTAGATCGAACTTGCATATTGTGACAAGATCAGCCCAACCAAACCGACGACCAGTAAGACAAACATGATTTTTCTGGATGGATTCACCAACGCAGTTCGATATTGAATCCATGCCAGACAATATAAACTTACAAGAAGTCCGAGCCATCCCGAGCGATAGGAGGCAAATAGCAACGCCAGCACGCCAAGAAGCGCAACGCAGGCACCGAAAAAACGCACGGGAAGTCCTGTCTTGAATCGATGCATGTTGGCTGCCAGAAGAAAAGCAAGCGGCAAAAAGGCAAGAATGTAGATGCTGTGCAGTCCCCCCTGCATATTTGGAAGCCCAATGGACCTTGGTATATAACTCTCCCACGGAGCGCTGCCCCAACTGATCGGTGCCTGGTAGCCAATAGGACTGAGATTTAGCCCTCTCAGGACGGTCAATGTGCTGAGGATACCCACCCCTGCCATCCCCAGCATGAAGCTTTGTGACAGGACTTTACGATTTCGCATCATGAGGAATGCGAACACTACGCTGACCAGATGGGATATGCCTGTCGTGAGCGGCCTGTATGCGTGATTCAGAACCGCTGAAACTGCCTCCCAGGCGAGCAGGAGCAGGAAACATCTCCAAAATAAACGTACATTCTGTGACTTTATAAATGAAAGGAATCGATGTCTATTGATTAGCCCATAGATGAAAATGATACCGATGGCCGCGAGAGTGAAGAAATTTGAGAATGACATCTGAACGAAAAATTCGCCAAATGAGACTTCCCCGAACACAAAAAACAGCATAAAGAGATACAACAGCCACTTTGGTTTTGTAAAAAGTGTAAGCAGGGTCCCCAATCCCAACAGGAGCAGCGGGAAGATCAGTTTATTTCCGAGCAGGAGAGTCGTGAAAAAGGCAAGATTGAGAGCCAGGAATGTACTGGTCCATATGAGAAAGGTTTTATGCTCAGAGACACTTAACACGATAACGACTCCAATGCCTGTTACATGGGCTTCCCGACCTGTTTCACCAATTGCCGCCATAGCAGGGCGTGCAGGGAATCGATCTGCAGCGGGAATGCAAACCTTGTTTGCTCAGCTCGGTAACAGAGCGACATGCCTGCAAGCAGGAGCAGACCCTCAAATCTGCAAATAGCCTGGGCCAAGCGGTCGAGGGGATGCATGAGCAATGTAGTGAACTCAGACAGGCCATACTTGGTCTTAACGTCACGTATTTGCGAAGAGATTAGATCGCTCTTTGAGACAGATAGTCGTTCGGGATAATGGCGATCGCCGGCCAGCACTTTCCGTACATGGTGGAAACAATACTTCAGCCTGCCAAGCCGCAGCCAGTACTCGTAATCGAGCCCGATTTGATTGCCATCCAATTTTTCGTTTTGCACAACGTGTTTTCGGAAAAAGGCAGCAGACTGCGAGATCAGATTCTTCCGCTGTATACGCTTGAGGTTGTAGGAGGGGAGCAGAAAGAGCCGCAGCAAGAAGTTCTCGCTCGAAATGATTGCCACATCTCCATAAATCACATCCATGGTCGGTTTTTGCTGGAACGTGTTCACAATAGTGTCGATAACATCCCGCGAGAAATAGACATCATCCGAATTCAACCATGCGACGATTTCACCGCGAGCGCGCAGAAAGCCTTTATTGACGCCATCAGCATGTCCACGGTCCGGTTCGGAGACCCAGGATACGTTGTCAACGTTGGAATATTTATCCAAAATGCTGAGCGTGTTATCCGTAGATTGGGCATCCACAACGATGATCTCGAGCGGACGATAGGACTGGTTCAGGATTGAATCGATCGTGTCCTGAATAAACCTGCCCTGATTGAACGATGGGATAACAATGCTGACCAAAGGTTTTTCTGAAAGATGTATCGGTTCGGAGGTGCGGCGTAGTTGCTGTGTAGTCATGGATGTTCCCAAAATGCTCATGTCCTGGAAAGATTGTCAGAGCGAAGTCTGCGAAAAAGATAGAAGAGAATTCCGAAGAGTGCCCAACTGGCGATATTCGCCCAGGCCGCGCCCGCAAGCGAATAACGCGTGGCCCAAAGCAGGATCAATCCGATCGTCCCAAAGCTGGCGACCAGGGTCGTCAATGCAGTGATCCACGGCAACCCCATACCATTGGCTGCCTGGAAAGACGGCGCGGTCAGCGTCTTAACCATGTAGATGAAGACCAGTATGCGGGTGGGATATAAAACCAACTCGCCGTCAGATTGTCCAAGCCAGGCGATGAGTAGCGGTCTTGAGAAAAGGAGGAAGAGTCCGCCTGAGATCAGAAAGACAAGCCCCATCATCGAAGTCGCTTGCACCAGTTTTTTCCAGATCAGTTGCTTTTCATCTCTCACATTCCAGGAACTGAATGCTGGAAGCAGGGATTGTGTGGAAGCGCTGGCCAAAGCAGAGAATTTGTTGGCGATTCCTGTTGCGATCGTGTAATACGCGGCTGCAGAAAAACCAAGTACTTGCGCAACCATAAACCGGTCAAAGAGGGTAAAGACCTTGATACCAATGCCTGTCAGCCCCATGAAAAACATATATCGCAAAAGTATGTGTAACGTCTCGGAAGAATAAGTCAGCGAGAAGTTCAACTCACTCAGTTTGTTCCATGCGACCTTCAGACTAATGACTGCGAAGATCCATGTAATTCCCAGCGTACCTGCAACTACATGAATAACGCTGCCTCCCAGGAACGTGATAAGCATTGCAAGAAGGAGAGTGGCAACACTTTGACTAAGTAGAGCCAGCGTGGGCGTCTTGTAGTCCTGCAAACCTCTGGGGATCGCCAGGCAAACATTCTGAAACAACATCGCAAATAATCCCAACGCTGCGAGACGAAAGACGATTTCGATGTTTGCAGCCGTTATTTCTGCAGAAGAAAATAGTTGTGATAGTGAAGGAGCCAGCCAATACGAGATCGCGGTAAATATCAATCCGATCACGGTATTTAACAAGATCGCCATCGTGGCAGTCGTTGAGATTTTCTTTGTATCATCATGCTCGTAGTATTCAGCAATGAACTTTGTGACTGCCGTTCCCATGCCGAGATCAAGGACTCCCAGCAATCCCATGAACGCAAGAGCAACATTCCAAAGCCCGTAATTTTCGGTACCCATGCGAAGCAAGAGGAAGGGTGTCGCGACCAGCATGAGAACTAAAGGCAAGCCCATCTCAAGCAGGCTGTATGCCGTATTGCGTGCAAGTAGGCTGGAAGAAAGGATATCCAGAATACGAGCAGGACTCGGAATGGAAAGCTTCGCGAGGGCACGATTCAAGCTGTCACTTTTTTGCATAAAAAACCACCCGTCCCCGCTCACTGACCGAAACGATCTCAACATTTTTGAAACCACACAGGCTCAATCTTTCATACTCAATTTCGAAGCTATCATGACCTTCATAGACGATCTCCCGATGCTTCGCCAAAAATGCCAATAATCGATTCTTATCCTTTATCCAGTTCATGACCGACAAGGCAAAGACCACATCAAAACCCTGATACTGTTCCTCCCAGGGTTTCTGATCATCAAGATCCTGGACATAGTATTCGTTATCGACGCCGAAGGCTTCGGCGATCATTTCGGCCGCCTGAATAATGTCCCGATCAATATCCAGCCCCACAGCGCGGTGGGCACCGTTGAGACGCATGAAGGTTGAGAACAACCCCATGTTACAACCCAGTTCCAGGATGGATTTGCCTTCGAACTTTACAACAGGCTTGATAGCGTCCCATCGGCTTTCCCAGGAGCGCTCCCCCAGGAATCCATAGCTATCCAGAGTAAGACCATAGTATGCACTTTGCGCGCCAGGTGTGCTTGCATTAGATCTTGCCGCGAGCTCCCAGGCAGTCTTTAATTTCGACAACTCGGGCGTCATGGCTGTTTTCTCTGTCAGTGTCTGAACGGTAGCGTTGCCATTCGACGAGCCAGCTTTTTTGATCGCCCGCAATGCTCGACCCAGGCCTGGTGCTTTGTAAGAGATCACCCGTTGAATCAACCTCCGCAGCGGATGGATGGCGGACGGTAGACCTAACCCCACACCGAGAAAATCATTGACAATCGCTTTGATCGGGGTTGTTCTGATTGCCTGATCGAAATCAATCAGGCTGATCGTTTTCGATGGATCAATTCTGATGTTGTCTGATTTGAGATCACGATGACATACCCCTTTAAGATTTATCTTCAGAACTGCGGCAACGATCCTTAGAACATCCCTGAGTGCTAATTCCTTCCTTTCCAACAATCTCTCGACCAGCATCCCCCTTTTGTAGTTCGTGGATAGAAGTTCATAGCCATTTCTTATTTCGTAGTGTGGTTCGAATGCACAATCCTTCAGGGTGTTATCCAGATAAGACTCGACCTCATATTCTTTGTTAAGTTTTGTTTTCGAGTCGCAGTCACTTTGAAGTTTTCGGATCTTAATCACCCGGTTGTTGAGTTGATAGGTCCTGGAATTTAAAATGTCAGAGCTTGCATCTAGCAAAACCGTACCTTCTCCGATCTGTTCTGTGACGTATGTTTTCCATTTATTTTCCTGATGTAGATAAAGGTCGTATAGCATCGATGCTGGCATGTTGGAACTCCTACCGCCTGTCTCACGCATGTTCTATGTGCGGATCCTTGCCTTTTATTCTTGCTTGCAGGCTGAAATTCATATTTTAAGTAAAGTAAATTATGCGACACTCTGTAAATCACGAGACGTTCACTTGCTCTGCCTGTCTCTTTCAGACTTTAATTCGATAGCAGGCTTTTTCAATTTGTCAATCAAATGGAAATTTTCTTTTTGAGCAGGATATTTGAATCCTTTTTCCCTCCACCATCTGCTTCATAGTAGTGCGAGTATTTCGAATAATAGCGGTTGTAGTAGTAACCATATTTGCGGCTGCGTGGATTCACCTCGTTGAGCACCACACCCAACACCCGCGCATCCACGGTCTGCAATTGCTCCAGAGCCTGCTGAAAATCTCTCAGCTTGGTAACGCCCGGCTTTGCAACCAGAATTACGCCATCCACGCTGGGAGCAAGAACTGCAGCATCGGTCACGCTCAAAACCGGAGGTGTATCGATCAGGATCAAGTCGAACTCCGCGTTCAGCATGTCCAGGAAATGAGCCATCTTCTGTGAGCTCATGAGTTCAGCGGGATTGGGCGGCGTTTTTCCAGATGTGACCACAGCCAGTTTCATGCTTTCACTGAATTGGATGATTCCACGCGGCAGGGTTTCCAATGGACGCATCAGCAGGAATAGGTCACTAATTCCTATATGATTGTTCAACCCAAACCTGCGATGGAGTTGAGGGCGGCGCAAATCCCCATCGATCAGTGCCACCTTTCTCTCTCCCTGTGCAAGCACGACGGCTAGGTTGGATGAAATCGTGGTTTTTCCCTCCTGAGGTGTCGCACTTGTGATCAGGATGCGGCGCAGTGGTTTGTCCACGCCCGCGAACACCGTGTTGGTACGTAGTGTGCGAAAGGATTCAGTGACCGGCGAACGCGGCTGGGCAATGCTAATGGGTCTTCCGCCGGAGGTCTCATGCGAGGCGATCAACCCCAGGATGGAGAGCCCAAACTTCTGTCGCAGTTCATCCGGGTTCTTGATCGTATCGTCCATCGCATCGATCGCAAAAACGGTGCCGGCCGCTAACAGCATCCCAGCGAAGAACGCCAGGAGAGTATTACGCGACATTTTGGGGCTGATCGGTGTCGTTGGGATGGGTGCTGGCTCAGAGACAACAACATTGGTGCTGGTCTGAGCCTCCGCGAGGCGTACCTGTTCATAGTTGGTTACCAGATCAGCATACAAACGACGATATTCCGTCAGGCGCGCCTCAAGTTGTGACTGCTGTTCGGGATCGTTTGTGATTCCATTCAGTTCCTGCGTGGTCGCATCGATCTGCTGCTCCATATCGCTCACCTGCTTGGACAGACCCTCCCGGGTCGCAGCATAACGCTGTGATTGGAGTTCACCAATGCGAGTGGTAAACACACTTGCAATGGTGTTGGCGATGTTAGCTGCCAAGAGCGCATTCTGGTCTTCCACACTGATGACCAACAATTGTGTCCCACTTACCATTTCCACTGAGACCGACTCCCTTAATTCTTCAGCAGAACGAGTGAGCAGCAATCGGTCAATCACGCCCTGCAGAACCGGACCTTCCATCAGCATTTCTGCATACGTACGCGTCATTGTTTGCGAACTCACAATACCGGTGTAATCAATGCTGCGCATGGCGGGTGGGTCGCTGACCAACAAGCGTGTGGAGGTTTGATAAATGGGAACACTTCGCGACGAAATAATATAGGCCCCAATTCCAGCGAGGAGGCCTGAAACAATGATCAACCATCCCCAGGACCATAAAAGGAAAAGGGTTTCTCGAATCCCATCTGCAGAGTTAATCTCTTCACTTGGTTCAAATTGGGTCATAACGAAATACCTTTCGTGCTAGGACTCACCGCAGACAGGAACATCCACAAACTGCGTCCAAGTCTGATGATTCCTTTACTAATCTTGAGATTGATTCTTCGAACTCTTTGCTCAACATCCTTGTCGAATTACTTTGTCAGTTGAGAGATATCTATTTTCTTCCTCATCGCAATGTGATGTGATGATCGATGCATTTCGAAATACTTTCATACTTGCAAACTTATTTTTTCTTCACTTCATCTAATCAGCATTACCTGAAGGCAATTCGCATTCTACATGACATCCATTTTGGGATAATTGTTGGTTCATTTCATTTTCCATTTTTTGGCAGTTTCTTTCATTAATGCAAATCAATCTGCAATGAAAAGCCATGTATGCAAGTCAAATTTAGTTTTATCGAGTCACGAAGAACAAGCGCAGGTCAAAGTAGTTAACATTTCGGAAAGGAAATTCCCTTCAGATGGCTTAGGGAAGGATGAATGAGGCTTATCATCGAGTTGTCCATGTGGATTAAGGGAATATTCACGAAGCGGCCAAATGCCCCAGCTCCCATGAAAAATATGGAACATGTTGGTTAAGTTGTTATCAGGAGATAATCCACGCGCGGCATAAATCTGGTATACGGATATAAGTTCCGACCGTTGAATCTCGTACTCACTAAATAGGAATTAGCCGGTTTCTCCTAAAATTATTCACGCGCATCCCACCACATCAGTTTTACTTCCATCGTTTTTAATAAACAAGGGCTCCCAAGAGGAGCCCTTGTTTATTAACTTGTGGGCCGAAGCCCAATCTACATATTAGGCTTTATTTGAAGAGTCCCATGATCTGCATCCACACGTTATTGAGTGTATCGAGCGGCTTGTCGCCAGCTTCAACCAGGTAACCATATTTGGCGATATGATCGTTGAAGAGTGTCAGCCCTGCGGCGGAATCTTCGTTGATCAGCGTTGTGCGGTGGCAGGAACCACAGGCGAGCGAAGCGGGCCCGGTAACATAAGCGGGAACATCGTTGATATTTCTCGTCTTGCCCTTGAGCGTAGCGGAGGCGGAAATGATGCCGGGCAGTGTCTTAGCCTGTGAGGGCACATTATAGGTGCCCGGGTTATGGCAGGCTTCACAATTGGTGATGCCATGCTTCGGGAACGGCAACTCAGAATCGGTCGTGAACTTCTGCGCCTGTGCCGGGTCGGAGAAGTCGATATCGGCGACATCCAATTGCTGGGAGTTGTGGATCGAGTGAATGAAGGAGTCGATCGTCCGCCCCTGCATTTCCAGGTGAGAACTACCGCTCTTCACAATGTGGCACATGGAGCAAACCGTGATACTCCCACCATAGGACGGGGCATGGAAGGTGGTGGCTAGCGCATCGTGACATTCATTACAGCCACCGTCAACCCTGACAACCGCGGGATAGAAATTGACGAACTTATTGGCGGTGAGATCGAAGGTCCTGGAGGTGGCATTGACAGCGACAGCAACTTTGTCGGCATTGTTCAAGGCTGGCAAGACGCCGATTTCGACCTTTGTGACCGTGCCGTTGTCCATCAGATCCTTCCACGGAGATAGATCTGCGGTGACTTCCCACTTGCCGTCTGCCGCCGCACCTAATGTAATGCGTGGATTCTGAGACTTGCCGTCCAGGGTCAATTCCAGGTTGCGGGCATCTTTGGAGTCGATCGTGCCATCTTTGTTATCGTCGAAGAGTCTTTCGTGCCCGCCGACAACGTAGTCCCTGGTATTCCAGCCATACAGGCTGACTAACACGGTGGGCGTAATGGTTTTGACATCCAGGCCAATATCCTCAGAAGAGGCCGCACTGAACGAGAAGGTCAGTTTATTGTCGGCGTAGGATGCTTTGTCAATGCTAACCTTAACGATATCCGAGATCCGCTTGCCGTCGGCGGTATAGATGGTCTTATCGTAACCGGTGTGGATCTTATTGAACGCTGGAGCATTCTTACCCTCACCGTGGCAGGATGTACAGTCCGTCTTGTCCAAATCCATCGTACCATGGATCGCCGGGGGCAGGATTGTCTTCAGCGCGAACTGGGTTGTATCAAAGATGACCGTATCGCCATCCTTTTTCACAGAGCCAGTCACGGGGTGGCAACTCTTGCAAGTTGCGATCTTGAAATTGGCATCAGACAACACCTTATCCAGCTTGCCTTCATGGCAGGTGACGCAGTTCGACATGGATTGGGGATAGGGGAATTCCATGGAATGCGACATGTGCACATCGTTCATGAGGGTCGTCTTATAGGCATATTGGGCTTTCTGCGCATCGGTCGCGCTGCCTTCGCCAGCCTTGAGATATGCAGCACCGGCTTCCGGATCATCAGCAGTGATCTGCCATTCGAGATGGCCACCCTCGCCGTTATCCAGGTGGCAGGCTTTACAAACGTAGAAGTCCGTCGCGGCGTTTCCATCCACTTCGCCATAGATGTTGCCATGCTTGAGGTAGGGATCTGAGTGGCATTTCTCGCAGCCAGTGTCGTTGGCGGCGGAAACATAATTGGTACCTTTTCCAGTCTTTCCGAGGCCCGCGAACGCGAATTGAACCTGTTTGACGCGCACGGGCAAGCTGCCAACCTGCTTGTCATAGCCGTAGACAACGACGAGTCCATCCACCTTGCTTTCATCGACGTAATCGACATAGGCTTTGTCAGCGGCTGGTAATTCTGCCAGCGTGCTGGTCGTCACGCCGCTTTTGTCGTCGTAAGCCACCTTGCCTTTTATGGACAGTCTCGCGCCATCTTTAAGCTCGAAGGTCTTGCCCGTGTAGGCAGTGAAGTAGATATTCAGGTTTTCGACGGATGCGCCACTGATCGGTTTGCCGTTGTTGGTCATCTTGAAGGTGACAATCGTGGTATCCGTTTTATCACCAGCGGCAGGCGTGAACTTATAGGTTACATCTGCCACCTTGATGACGCCATCCTGATATAGCAGATCGTAGTATTTCTGATGCTCTGCACCCGTTTCAGCATGGCATCCGGCACAAGCCTCAATTTGCGCTGGGGTATTTTGCGATATAACGGCGGCGCCCGCGGGACCGGCTGGGCCAGCCGGGCCTACTGGTCCGGTTGGGCCGGCGGGACCAGCCGGACCAGCAGGCCCGGCACAGGCAAACAATGCGATGGCAGCCAGAAGCAGGGTGCCGGCAAGTACAAGTATTTTCTTTGTGGGCATTGTGTTGCATACTCCTTTTTAGATTTTGGGTTAGGCGATCTTCTTTCAATTCATTGTTATCTGGTTGAAGGCACCTCCTTTTTTATGACTGTAATGCTACGAGTTGCATTCAGCAAATTTTTCTAACATATAAATAAATAGGGGATCGTAAAAATTACCTATAAAGTGTCTCCCCTCGCATATAACCAACAGTAGCTTTCTTGAGTCGTGCAGCTACGCCCGTTATTCCCGTTTCGTTCTCATCCCTGAAAGTTACTGCTTTGCTTGTTGTTTACGATTGTGTTGGACTCACCCGGGTCATGGTGCGTCAGGGATTGTGAACAGCAGAACTGGAATTTTCAAGCGTGAACTTTTTTTGACACTATGTGCGCAATATTGTACAAATAGGATTAGTATTACTAGTTTAGGTAAATTACTCATATTCTAGCAAAATCAATCACATTACAAATAGTGTTATTTGTCACAAATTGCTGATGAAAACTCACCCTGCAGCACTGTTGCGCGCAACGTACCTGAGAGGATTCGCTCAAACTGAGTAATATCAATTCATGTGCATTTCTTTTTTCTCATATAACCCCATGTCAGAGCTGAACAATGATCTGCCCGGCGCGGTATAAATCTGGGATACGGGTATAAGTTTCGCCCCAAGTTTGTGTGATCGTTCAATCTAATAAAGTATTGATACGAAACCTTATGCATGCGTAGAGACTTACATGAGGAAAAGACCCAAGAGGCTGCTCGCTCGTTGGGTCCTTTTTTATTTGGAGTATACTTATTTCATCTTATCGGTAGTCCGCCCTCTTGCCCAGAGAGACACTTAATGGCACGCAGAAAAGCAGGTGACAGCAAAGTCAGGGTTGGAAATGTTTCCCGTGTCAGCGGGAAGGTCACCATCGCGGGTGGGGATGTCTATGAAGGCTACACCGTTGAGCAAGTCTCGCTTCTCCTGAAAGAAATCACAACCGACTATCGACGCATCGGACGATTGACGAGCGGATAGATGATGCTTCCATCACCACCCAGGTCAGGATGTCCCTGCTGTTTCACC
>DATGYJ010000475.1:0-4282 GCA_035298105.1 Anaerolineales bacterium
AGCACATTGGGCGATAAAGGCGCCGCGATACAGGCCAGTAAAAGCGTGGTTGCGCCGGTCAGAATGACGGGCCCACGCCCCCATTTATCAGAGAGTCGCCCCGAAAGAACAGAAAAGGCATACATGCCAAATGTATGCGACGAGATTACGGCGGATATATCCCTGAGATTGTGCTGGTGGTTGCGCATATGAAGCGAAGTGATGACCATCACGGCGACCATCACAACTTGTCCCAGCGCCATCGCACTGACGGCCACCAGCGCTGCCGGCTGACGCAGGATCTCAAAAATGGGCCGCGCCTCGCCAGTGATGGCACTGCCTGCGGGATCAGGATGCTCTGCGGCAACCTGTTTGCCGAGATCACGTGGATCGGGTCGCATGCCTATGAAGACAACCACAGATGAAATGGCGAACAAAACCAGGGTAGCGAGATAGGCGCCTGCCAATTCATCCATACCGAAGGCTTTGATGAAGTTTCCCATCGGTCCCACCAGCAGTGGACCGACGATCGCACCAAAGGTTCCTCCTAGCACAACATTTGAGATCGCAGCGCCACGTTTCTCCGGAGGGTTCACTTCCGCAGCGGCGAATCGTCCCAGCACGACCGCTGCATTGGTAATACCCATCAGTACCATACCAATCAGAAACAATGGGAAAGAAGCGGATGCAATTGCAAACAAAACCAGTGCATTGCCGATTACACCGATGATCAGCCCGGAGACCATTCCGTTCCTTCTGCCGATGCGATCCATAATATAGCCCCAGGCAGAAGCCGCGAGCGCTGCGCCCAACAGATAAACGGCCGAAGGCACACCAGCGAACGAAGCGCTGCCGCCGAGCTTTGCTCCAATGATGGAATTAAGAGTTGCGGCCGCGATGAAACCTGCTGAAGCCAGGCTCTGATTTACAAACAAGATCCACGTGATTTTTCGCGCAAGTCTGGAAAGATTTACCATAACGAATCCCTTTCGATTTGCCGATTATACGATGGATGCGGGTAGAATCTAGCAATAGGAGCTCCTATGGATCTCGACATCGTGTCTGCATCAAATTACCCTGTCCCAGATCTTGTTAAATTTCTAAATCGCGGCTTTGAGGAGTACTTTGTTCCGATCCAATTCAATACCGCGGCGTTCTTAGAGATGCTCAGCAATGATGGTATCGACCTGATGACCAGCCGCGTGCTAATCTTGGATGATCAGCCCTCGGGCATTGCGTTGATTGCGCGCCGCGGCTGGACTAGTCGCCTTGCAGCAATGGGCGTTATCAAGGAAACACGCAGTAGAGGCGCCGGATCGTGGTTCATGGGCAAACTTATCAATGAAGCTCGACAGCGTGGTGACTATGAAATGGTGTTGGAAGTGATCGAGCAAAATGAGCCAGCGGTTAAGTTATATCGAAAATTCGGTTTTGAAAGCCTCAGAAGATTGATCGGACTTATTTACGAAGGTCCCCAGGAGATCGAGAAAAGCGATCTACATCAAATTGATCTGCGCGAAATGGGTCGCCTGGTATTACAACATGGATTGCCAGATTTACCCTGGCAATTATCAGGTGAAAGCATTGCGCAAATGAACCCACCAGCTCGCGCCTATTGTAAAGGACCAGCCTATCTCGCGATTTCGGATCCCGAGGCGGAACGGATAGTGATCTGGTCATTGCTCGTTGAGCAAGCCGCACGTGGCAATGGCCTGGGCACAGACTTGCTCAAAAGCATGATCGCAAATCATTCCGGCAAAACATGGTATGTCCCTGCCATATTCCCCGAGGAGTTCAGAAAAGTTTTTGAAAGAGCAGGTTTTGAAAAGGAAAAGCTGTCGCAGTGGCAGATGAAGCTAAGCTTGTAGAGCAAATTTAGCTTATCTTTTATTGCCTATCGCTGCTCACATATCGAAATAAGTACCGGCCATAAGCTATGTGCAATCCGCACAATTTTGTCATTCTTTTGTCTCACTTCTCGCACTGAAATCGAGGATATAATCCCGTCATTCGATCCAAGAGGACGAACTGGATGCTGTCTCCCACCAAGCTATCTTCCGAACGTAAAACGATCGCCGTGTTCGCATCACAAGTCGGCCGTGCCTGGGGTGCGGAATTTACCGCGGGCGTTAATGATGCTGCCGAAGAGCATAATGTAAATATTGTCCATTTCATTGGGGGAAGACTCACGTTGATTCCTACGCCTGATCAAAGCAACCCTTCGCGCGGCTTATATGATCTCGCCAAACCGGATCAGTTCGATGGCTTGTTGTTAACCGCTGATGTAGCCTATGAGACAAGTCCGACAGAACTGAAGGCTTTCTCTGATTTTTACCAGGGCATCCCTGTCGTCACGCAGTCAGTAGATATGGACGGCGCTACCATGTTCATCCCTGACAACACCTCCGGAATACGGGCTGCGATGCGTCATCTCATCGAAGAGCATGGTTATAAACGGATTGCTTTTATTCGGGGCATCAACAGACAGATTGATGCTGAACAGCGTTTTCAGGCCTATCAGGATGAGCTGAAGGCGCACAATTTGCGATTTGACGAGGACCTGGTTGCGGAGGGTGATTACACTCCTGAGAGCGGGAGAGCTGCAATCCGCATTTTGCTGGATGAGCGCAAACTTCGTTTTCAGGCAGTTGTCGCGGCGAATGACAGTATGGCGTTCGGCGCGTTAGAGGCGCTTCAGCAACGGGGTGTTCGTGTCCCAGACGATGTTGCCGTTACCGGTTTCGATGATTTACGTGAAGCTCAGGCAACCGGTGTCCCACTGACGACTGTACGCCAGTCGTTTTACACGGCAGGCAAACATGCGCTGGAAGCATTGCTCAGGCGCATCAATGGGGATACAGTTCCGCACGTCACGGTTACGCCTACCCAATTGCTCATTCGCTGGTCATGTGGTTGTTTGCCGGAGAATGTCCGTCAGGCAGCGGTAGCGCCCCGTGATGTAGCCAAGACAGGCAGGCTGGAAAATAAACGTGAAGCGGCATTGCGGGCTTTACTCAATGCATCCGGCATTACTGAGCAGGACGCCGTGCTTCCACAATTCAAAGATGCATTTGGCCTCGCCTGGGACGGCTTCCTGTTGACCCTGAACAGCAGGTCTTCCAGCGATGATTTTCTAAAGACGATCAATGCCATGATCGAATTGATGCAAAAGCATGCACTGGCGCCGGCTGTATGGCATAACGTGATCTCGATGATGCGCCGCTATGCATTGGGTGGAATTACCAGTTACACCACCATGCTACAGGCCGAAAATCTATTCCAGCAGGCGCGCTTATTAGCAGGAGAACTTTCACAACGTTCGCAGGCGTATCGCCGGCTTGTGCTTGAACAACAGGAGAACCTGTTACATGGCTTTAGTTTCTCCATGGCGCCTGCCATGAGTATGGAAGAGATTGGCGCGGCGATCTCAGAACACTTCACTGCCATGGGCATCGAACGCTGGTATGTGATGTTCTACAGCGATGTGACAGCGCCCCAATCCATCTCTGCGCCACCGCCGGAAAGTTATAACCTCCTATTTCAATATGAATCTCCACAGTTCGAAATCCCACAAAAACGTATTTCCATCGGGACCGGGCAACTCATTCCACGTGGGAAAACACCCGAAGATCATCGTTATACAGCCGTCGTGATGCCGCTTTCGCTGGCACGCAATCGCTTTGGCTTCATGTGGGTGGAAATGGGACCACGTGATTGGGAGATCTACGTCCGTATACGCAATCTGGTAAGCAGTGCCTTATTGCGCATCATGCTGGTACAGCAAAAGGAACAGGCCCAAAAGGAGGTGGAGCGCCTGCTGAGTGAGGCACGCGAACGTACTACTGAATTGGCAATTGCAAAGGAGTTCGCGGAAAGGACTGCCGCTGAGAATGCCAAACTCTATTCCAGCGAGCAGACGCGCCGTCAGGCGGCGGAAGCGTTAACCAAGTCGGCCCGGCAACTGTCCTCATTAGGCACGGTATCAGAGGTCCCCCAACAGATCGTGGCACAATTATTACTCGTTATTCCTAATGACCGTTGTGCATTATTCCTCGAAGATGTAAACGGAATTCCACGCTTGCTGGCACATGCTGGCTTTCCCAAGGATGCTCCTGTTGAAGGTTTGGCTTACTCTATACGAGATACAAACGTCTATCACATCGTCGAGCGCCAATCTGAGCCGCTGGTAATTGGAGATGTGAAAAATATGCAAAGCTGGAAACAGCCGGAATGGGTTCCAGAAGATCGTGCGTGGCTGGGCATTCCGCTTTATTCCAAAAATAAAGTCATTGGCTTGCTTACC
>DATGYJ010000476.1:0-19737 GCA_035298105.1 Anaerolineales bacterium
GTGCAGCCCTTGACACAATGAAATATGTTTCGCGGCTGACGCTTATTGTTCTGATCGTTTTCATTGCCCGGGCCGGGCTGCAGTTTGTGCGTTCCTATGTCGCTCATGTCGCAGGTTGGAGCGTGGTGGCAGACGTCCGCAAGTACGTTTATGATCACATGCAGAGACTTTCTCTGCGTTTCTACGAGGATAAGCAGGTCGGCCAGTTAATGTCTAACGTGGTCAACGATACCGACCTTTTTGAACAGTTCATCGCACACGCGCTTCCGGATGTGGTTGTCAACTTTGTGACCCTGCTGGCTGTCAGCGCGGTTCTGTTCACGTTGAACTGGCAATTGACCCTGCTCAGTACGATTCCCATTCCGCTGGTGATTCTATCTCTGCGCATCTATGCCAAATATGTCCGCCCAGCGTTCCGTAACCGGCAGCAACAACTGGGCGACCTGAATGCCTTGCTCAACGATAATCTGTCGGGGATCCGGGAGATCAAGGCCTTTACCCGCGAGGCAGATGAGTCCAGGCGGGTTTATCGCGGCATCGACACCTATCGCAAGTCTCTGCTCAGTGCGCTGCGTTTGATGGCGATCTTCCAGCCCTTTGTGGAGTTCACTTCATCCATCGGCACCCTGATCGTGATTTTCTTCGGAGGACGATTGGCTCTGCAGGGCACGCTTCCGGTCGCGGATCTGGTGGCGTTCTTTCTGTATCTCGAAAGCTTCTACACCCCCGTCCGTAATCTGAGCGGCGCGTGGGAGGCAGTCCAGTCATCCCTGGCAGGCGCGGACCGTCTCTCTGATTTGCTCGCGGAGCCTCAGGAGCCGCAAAATGCGCGTGGCGCAGCGCCGTTCAAAGGTCCGGTACGAGGCGAGATCGTTTTCGAGGATGTCAGCTTTGCCTACACTCCGGATGTACCTGTTTTGGAATCGATTTGTTTGGATGTTCCAGCCCGCTCGGTACTGGCCCTGGTCGGACCCACCGGGGTGGGAAAATCCACACTGGTGAGTTTGATCCCTCGCTTCTACGATGTGACCTCGGGGCGCATCTGCCTCGATGGGCGTGATCTGCACGAGTACACGCTCGATAGTCTGCGCCAGCAGATCAGCATTGTGCTGCAGGATGTGTTCCTGTTCTATGGGACGGTCCGTGACAATCTGTTGTTTGGCCGGCCCGAAGCCAGCGATGAGGAAATCGAGGGGGCAGCGAAAGCCGCCAACGCGCATGACTTCATCGTTGAGTTGCCCAACGGCTATGACACCTGGATCGGCGAGCGCGGCGTCAAACTCTCCGGTGGACAGAAACAACGCCTATCGATTGCGCGCGCCATTCTCAAAGATGCTCCCATTTTGATTCTCGATGAAGCGACTTCATCGGTAGACACCGAGACGGAATTGCTGATTCAGCAAGCCATCGAACGACTGATGAAGGGCCGCACAACCATCGTCATCGCACATCGCTTATCCACTGTCCGCAATGCCGATAAGATCGTGGTGCTGGACGACAAAGCGATTCTGGAAGTGGGTACGCATACTGAACTCATCCGGCGGAATGGACTATACAAACGGCTGTATTCCGTGCAGCAGGAATTGACCCCAGTAGAAATCAATTGAGGTTTGAAAAACCACTGACGAGAGCAAAAGGGCACTCATTTTTCAAAAAGGGAGCACCTTGCCTGCTGCCTGAAGCGGATGACCGGCGAAAGGGGACCGGGAGACCAGTACAGGATTAGTACAGGATTACTACAGAGTTTTCGACAAGAATGGGGAGCGAATAGGGAGGAGAAAACCTGGCAGTTATAATAATTCACATTCCCTAAATTGTTAAATGAGAAGCTAAGATGCCAATCGTGATCAACCAGATTATTCGCAGCAAACGGAAGACCCTCGCTTTGGTCGTGAGGGCCGATAGTTCTCTGATCGTTCGTGCCCCCTTGCGGGCTTCTGAGAGATCAATCGAAGAATTCGTTCAAAAGTATGCAGGCTGGATTGAGAAGAAACAGACCGAAGCTCGTGCTGCGACGCCTCCAGCGCCCAGGCAATTCGTTGGGGGTGAGAACTTTACATATTTGGGCGACACTTATCCACTGGAAATCGTCAGGGGACAGATCCCAGTCTTACTTCTGAAAGAGAACTTTAAACTGGCCGAAACGGCTCAAAATAATGCTGGAGCGGCCCTTGAGCGTTGGTATCGAGAGCAGGCGCGACAAGTGCTAAATGAGCGCGTCAGCATATATGCGAAGCAGCACAATTTCCAATACAAGCAGATCCGAATTACATCCGCCCGCAGCCGTTGGGGATCTTGCAGCGCAAATGGATCGTTGAATTTCTCATGGCGTCTGATCATGGCGCCCCTGGAAGTAGTTGATTACGTTGTGATCCATGAACTTGTGCATACCATTGTCCACAATCATTCAGGGCGATTCTGGAAGAAAGTGGCAGAGATCTTGCCAGATTACAAAGACCGCAGGCAATGGCTACGAAGGAACGGACAGCAATTGACGCTATGAGATCGTTGGGTTTCTAGCGAACCAATTTCCCGTAAGAGGGGTTTCTGCTAACAGACTCATCCACTGGAGGCAAGTCATGGAGCAAGATAGTTTCAAGGTCTATGGTTATCGCTGGGTTGTATTACTAGCCTTTATGGCCATCATTGCCGTCAATCAACTATTATGGATTACCTTCGCAGCAATTACCAGCGAAGCCATGCAATTCTATAATGTCAGTGACCTGAGCATTGGTCTGCTTTCTTTGAGCTTTATGGTAGTTTATATTCTCATATCGTTTCCCGCCTCCTGGGTGATTGATACGTATGGGGTCCGTGTCGGCGTGGGAATTGGAGCCGCACTCACCGGTATTTTTGGTCTGGTGCGTGGATTGGTCGCCTCAGACTACACCTGGGTCTTGCTCGCCCAAATCGGCATTGCCGTTGGACAGCCCTTCATTCTCAACGCGATTACAACGATCGCAGCGCGCTGGTTCCCCATGAAGGAGCGTGCGACTGCCAGCGGCATGGGTTCACTGGCCATCTATCTCGGCATCCTTGCCGGTCTTGCGCTGACCCCTTATCTTGCACTTCGTTCAGGGATTTCCGGGATGTTGATCGCCTATGGACTTGCCTCCGTGACTGCGATGCTGGTCTTTTTTGCCTTTGCCCGCGAACGACCTCCTTCACCACCCTGCCCGCCTGAAGAGGAAGGCCGCTCTTTGATGCTTGACGGACTGACCAAAATGATCCATCAACGCGATTTTCTGCTGCTCTTAGTAATTTTCTTTGTGGGCCTGGGCGCGTTCAACGCCATCACGACCTGGATCGAGCAAATTCTTGCACCCAGGGGCTTTTCGGCCATACAGGCCGGGAATGCCGGCGGCGCGATGATCTTGGGCGGTATTCTTGGGGCGGTTATCCTGCCCCTGCTCTCGGATCATTATCGCAAACGTGTGCCGTTTTTAGTGATCGCAGTATTGGGAGCAACCCTGGGGTTGATCGGGATCACTTATGTCATGGGCTCCGGGTTATTGCTTTTCGTCTCTTTTCTCTTTGGATTCTTCTTATTGAGCGCGGGCCCTCTGGGGTTCCAATATGGGGCGGAGGTTACCTATCCGGCCCCCGAAGGTACCTCCAATGGACTTTTGCTGTTTATGGGGCAGATCTCCGGAATCCTCTTCATCCTGGCCCTCGACGCGTTCAAGTCACCGCAAACGGGCTCCATGACTCAGCCATTAGTCGTTCTTATCCTTTTGCTGGTGATCTGTCTGTTTCTATCGATTCGGCTCAAAGAGGCTGCAGCACTCAAGATATCCCAATGAGGCCTGGAAGCAGGCCGGAATACGACTGGTTTCCTCAGGTCTTGAAGATCAAATCCAGATAGCGTTTGAGCATATCGCTCACCAGCCCACGCAAGGGCAAGGTCGCGGCCATCCCATAGACCGGAGCCATAGCGCCTTTTTCTTCAGGGTGTTCCTTTACATAAGCGACTGCCTCTTGCAAGTCATGCAGGAAGCGTTCGGCGACTCCGGGCTGTGCATGCCGAAGTGTGACGCACAAATGCACACAGGACGGTTTGTGCAGGCCATTCAGACTCCACTTCCTGCGGGTCATCTCTTCCAGCACTTTGTAGATGTCCAGTGAATCTGACCCAAAAGCGATCACGAATAGTGAATCACCGAGAAGCCGCAATCCGGGAATTTGGCGGATCCCCTCCTTGATCATCGCAGCCGTTTCGAGAATCTTTTTCGTGGCGCTCAGATATCCTTGCACTCCAATGGAAGTCATCGCGGCCCAACAGGCTGCGCTCAGCCCACCTGGTCGGCTGCCTGCCAGCGTCGGCGAGAAATACAATCCGCCTGGCCACTCTGTTGCGGTGTAGTACTGATAATGCATCAATTCACGACCACGATACAAAATGACGGAGGTTCCTTTGGCGGCATAGCCGTATTTGTGCGTGTCAACCGAAATCGATGTCACGCCGGGGAGACGGAAATCAAACGCCGGCACGGGATATTTAAGCTGCTCCGCCCATGGTAATACAAAGCCGCCCAGACACGCGTCGGTATGAAATCCTACTCCGTGCTGGCGCGCAAGTTCTGATAAAGCCTCGATCGGGTCGATCGCGCCATGTGGGAAAGAAGGCGCCGAACCGACGATCACGATTGTATTTGGTGTGATCGCTTTTTTGGCTGCCTCCACATCCGCCCGATAATTCGAATCGAATGGGATTCGAATTGGTTTGATCTGGAAGTATTGGCTGGCTTTATCGAAAGCAGCATGCGCGGTCACCGGCAGGATCATCTCGGGTTTGGTAATTCCCTTTTCCTCGCGGGCCCAATCACGATATGTCTTCATCGCCAGCAAAATGCTTTCAGTCCCCCCCGACGAGACTGTCCCCTGAATTTCATGATCTGATGCGCCCAGCATTCCGGCTGTCATCGCGACGATTTCTGCTTCGAACTTTGTTGTGCTCGGCCAGACATCGGCATGCAGTGGATTGCTCTGTGAGCTTATGGCATAGACCTGATTGAGAAAATCAATGTGTTCCGCATCGCCGTGATAAACTGCGCCCGAGACGAAACCTTCTTTCCAGGCTGCTTCTTCGGAAGCACGCATGGCTTCCAGGTCACGCAGGATTTCCACCCGTGCCCGCCCGACCTCTGGAATTTGTGTGAAAGCTGTAAACTTCTCCTTATAAGGTTTGAGCGAAGGTTCCAGTTCCGCCATCATTTCAGCATATTCTTTTTCGATCCGTTGGTTGATGGCGGGTATCGCTTTGAGCTTGTTTTCCGCCGAGGCCAGAAAGCGAGGGTTTATTTTCCCTAATTGTTTGATGAAAGAATCTTTCCAACTCATCGTCATCTTCCGTTTCTATCCCTGTGTGCGATTCAAATGCTCATAAATTCTGCGATTGCGTTCATAGATCGCCATGAAGTCTTGAAAAAGTTCGTCATATATTTTACGATGATCAGGATTGGGAATATAGCTCTCCTGAATTGGTACGAACGAGGCGATATCTTCATAGCGAATATAGCCCAGTGCTGAGGCAGCCAATAACGCCGCCCCGCGCACATTGACTTCAACCGGGTCTTTGACCTGTCGAATCGTGCGATTCAAAACATCTGCATGGATTTGGCACCAGATACTGGATTTTGCTCCACCGCCGACCATATTGATCGCTTCCACACGCCGCTTGATAAACTGCTCAACATACTTCAACAGCCAGCGCGAATTGTAGGCCACCCCTTCGAATACCGCGCGCACCATATGCTCGCGGGTGGTTTGAAGCGATTGGTTGAAGAAACCACCGCGCACGAAGCGGTCATCCACAGGAGCCCGTTCTCCATAAAGCCAGGGTGTGAAGATCACTTTGGCGCTGCCGGCCGCGACGCGTGAGGCCATCACGTCAAAGAGTTGATATACATTGCCCGGTTTCTCACCTGTCGTGAGTTCATCCTGGTGGAACAAGATATTATCGCGCAGGAATTGAAGGCAAACACCCGCGCATTCCTGTTCATCAGTGAGCAGATAGCGCCCGGGAATCGCAGAAGGCAGGGCAGCTAGATTATGAAGCAGGTCTGTTTTTTTGAAAGGAACATGACAGGTTAGCCACGACGAAGTCCCAATATACAAATGGGTCTCATAATCCCCCACCGCGCCAGAACCAATGGCTGATGAGTGAATATCCGGAGAACCGATCACCACTTGAACGCTTTCACCTAATCCCCATTCACGCGCGATCTCCGGACGGAGCAAACCCAGAATGGAATTCGAAGGCTTGATATCAGGTAATTTCAAACGGTCGATGGTAGAAAGTCTAATGAGTTCATCATCGTATTTTATATTTCTGATGTCACGGTTATCGGTTAACCAATGCAGCGTGATCGAATCGAACGAGGTCGCGATGTGACCGGTTAGGCGGTATCCGAGATAGTCCATTGGTTCAAGAAACTTGTACGTGTTTTGATAGATATCGGGGTGCACATGCTTTAAGTACAGAATGTGTGCAATCGGATCTTTGCCTGCGGTTGCCGGAACGCCCCCGGTCCGTTGTACCCACCTCCAGAGCTTTCCTAACCCATAGCCCTGTACCTTTAAGGCGCTATGGACGATTTGCTGAATATAAGGGGCGCCCCGTGAATCCATCCAGATGATGGCATTCGATAAGGCGACGCCTTCTTCATCTACAGCAACCGTGCCTGACCACTGGCCGGTAAAGGCAATCACGACAATTTCATCATTCGGCACAATGCCCCTGGCGAGCAGGCGTTTCGTCGCTCTCTGAATTGCTTCCCACCAGGCTCCGGGAGATTGCTCTGCCCCGCCATCGGGAAGGAGAACCAGGGGTGTTTCCTCAAATTCACTCCCAACCAGTTCACCTTGCGTCGAGAACAAGGCAACTTTTGGACCAGAAGTACCCAGATCAATCGCCAGAATGAATTTATTCCGAGAAGACATGGTACGCCTCCACTTAGAATGATTGAAGAAGCATCCCGGTATCCTAAAGTTGGTGCTCAAAATTGTAGATTTATCCGGATTGAGGAAAACGAATTTACCGAATCACTTGTTTATTTCCTCTCTCGTTCAAGTGTTCCATGCCTTCGCGCTGGTCTGTCTCCAGTGCTTACCGGTGACGGGTTGTCGAAAGCTTCCATGTAAGGGTCGGAGCAGGTCCATCTCTGGCCCTTATTTTATCTCATATCTTCCTAATTCCTCAGCAAGTGGTGCGAACAATTCAATCTTCAAATCTTTTCAAGATGTGGGTTTCTGGCACAGTCTGGTTAATCTTGCGTTTACATCTTGAGCGAAATGATCGATGAAATTTTGGACAAAAGCAGGAATATCCATGCTTGTGTCGTTGATCAGGGCGGTCATATCCATTCCATAAGACAGACCAAGAGTATTGTCTACACCGTGCGACTCGAAATAGGTAGCATTTGCACGGCGGCGACCCATGGAAGCCAGGTCATAACGTTTTCCACCGGCAATTTGCGAATCGAACACACCTAGTAAGGCAGCCTGCAGATTTTCATGAGTGGAAATATCCATGATGAATTTGTCGGGGTCAGCCATCCAATCCAGTGCGCGCCAGACCTCACATCCCACCAGCCGGGCGGGCCGCTCGCCTGGGTCTAACTTGCGAATGGCCTCCACGACCCTAAGAGCAACGGCAACGTGCGTGTCGTGCTTGTCTGCCAGATTGTGGGTGTAGACAAATTGAGGTCGGGTCGCCTTCAGCAAATTGAGGATATCTTCCAACGGTTCGGCCTTAGCCGCATCTTTGACGTCCTTGCTTGGGTGATCCAATATGATCTGCGCCGCATACTCGCCGACAAACGCGGCTTTATGTTGTTCCTTGAATCGCACGAGGCGCATTTCCTCGTCGCTGTAATCCCTGTAGATATTATCGCGAGGCGAACCACGCCCGTCGGTCACAACGACACCGGTGAACCACTTATCCTTTTGTTGGAAACATTCGATAATGGGTTGCGCGGCCATGATCTCGATATCATCCTGGTGGGCGGAGATGCAAAGATGGGTCGTGCGTGCCAATGCCTGTTCTGCGGGAAGCTCATCGGGAATATATATTTCAGCAGTGTCAAGATGGAATTTCATGAGATATCCTTTTAGAAAGTCTTCTGAGAGTCTTCTGCATCAGCGATAAACGCTGGAACTGCGCTTTTCGATTCAAATACACTTGGAACGCTATTCAATCTTTTCAGACGAGAAATCAATAAAGTGCAGGTAAACTCGCGGCCGCGACGGACTGTCCAACACGGCGGATCTTTTCATCAGGCAAATGTAAGGTGATTTTCGTGAGCAGATCCGGGAACTCAGCTTTCAGTACTTGCATTGCGCCTTCGAGCAGTAGGTCACCGCCACGACCGGAGGTACAGCGGCCCAAAATTAAAACGTGTTTAATATCATAAAAGTCAGCATAATGAGCGATGCCGTAACCGAGGTATACTCCCATGCTTTGCCAAAGCTTGAGCGCACCTGCATGACCCGCTTCGAGTTTTTCCTGCATATACTTCAACTTCTCGGCATCGGTTACATTCATGGGAAGTTCAATGCCGGCCTTTGGGGCGAGACGGAAGACACATTGTTGCGAGAAATAGGAGGCGCCGCAACCCATGTCTCCCGACCATTCGTCAAGCGGCGCGGCGGGACTGTAATCAATCGGTGCGAAGGCCAGTTCGTTTAGCCACCCCATGATATGACCATCGCGATTGACGTATCCGGCGGCTTCGCTGGAGCCCAGCGCAATCCCCAGGATACTGTTATCATTGATCGACATGGAACCGGCCAGGGCCGTCACATCCCCGTCATTGATGACTTCCAGGGGCACACCCATTTCGTCACGGATGCGCAGAAACAAGTTCTTAACCTCACAAAAGCGTTCTTTCGGAATGCTGCGGAATAAGGATGCCACCATGGGGCGGTTATCGATGTAAATTCCTGCCGAACTCCCTCCAATCGCATCCACCTGGGGCATTTTGCTTGCCGCAGTTTTCAGTGCAGTTACGATCTCCTCGTAGTGATACCTCGGGTCCGCATGTTTGCGCGGTTCCCAAATCACTTCCTCGCTGTAGATCACCTTCCCATCTATCACCGCACTGACTTTGCGGTCTGAGGCGCCCAGATCAAACCCGATGCGGCAACCCTCGAGATGGCGACCCAGCAGTTTACCGGTTTCGCATGAAGCAGGTGTTTCGTCCGGCGCACACGATACAACCTCAAATGGTTTCTCGTAAACCTGCTCGCCCATAAAATCATGGTCAAACTTGTGCTCACCATCGCAGGCATATTGCCTGCGGATATATTCGCCCACATCAGGTGACCCGCCAATATACACTCTAAATCCACCGCGCTGCCACAGTAGGAATTTAACTAGCCGTTCGATGTATTGCAGATTTGCGCCTGCGTTGGGATGATGGTCAGGGAAAACCCTGGTCTCAAGACGTGAGATCTGGCCATCAGATCGTTCCAGACCAATAATTAGCGGAACACCAACTCGATCCGTTTGCGCCCGGAAGCCTTGATTTGCTAACACTGCTGGTCGGAATTGAGCGTCGAGCGGAGGGAGAATTTTAGGGAGGGGTAATTCAAAGTGATCTGCCATGTTAGGTATGTTCCTTAATTGGGGGCCGTCTGAGTGAAAAGCAGAGAATAACCGTTCAGCAGCATGGAAGCAGATGCGCCCAAAATGCAGCCGCGGAACTCCAGTTTACCGATTTCAAGCTGCGTATCCTCGGCCATGCGTGCCAAAGCTCCCTCCAGCATGCATTCTCTAACGGATTGCAGCCAGGGTTCTCCAAAGCGCGCCATCTCGCCAGTCAGGACAATTGTCTTAATGTTCAAAATGCCTATCAGGCCGGCAATGGAGGATCCGAGGTAATGCCCTGCTTCAGTAATGACTCGTCGCGCCAGGGGATCGTTGGCGAGGCACGCTGCTTTGAGCGACTCTAATGTGATGTTTTGAGGATCCGCCGCCAGAGTTGACCCGGCGTACTCTGGAGCTAGGGCTTGCGCCCGCTGTATCACTGCCCTTGTGCTGGCGACCGTTTCGAGACAGCCGCGCCTGCCGCAACGGCAGGCAATTCCATTCTCCTGAGCAACTACGTGGCCAATCTCTCCGGCTGCGCCCCCGTCGCCCTGGAAGATCCGGCCATTGATCAAAATGCCCGCACCGATGCCATATCCGACATTCACCACAATCAGGTTGCCATCTGATTTATAGTTCCCGTTGTATACAAACTCTCCGATCGCCGTTGCCTGGCTGTCATTTAACACCGATACGGGCAGGTGATAGCGTGATTCCAATAAGCGGGCCAGTGGAAGATCATGCCAATTGAGGTTCACTGCGCTGACGACTACTCCCTCGCTGGTGTTGACCAGACCGGGGGTGCCAACTCCAATACCAACGATCGGTGCCCAGCCTTTCTCTATTACCTGGTCCAGGATTTGGTACACCATCTGCAAAGCCTGCTCACTATTATTGCTGCTCACGGGAGCTTCGAACGTATCCTTGATTTCTCCGCGCAAATTGACAACGGCCGCGATAAATTTATCCTGCGCCAGGTTCAAACCGATCAAGTAACGCGAGTCTGCAGCCAGGTTCAGCAAAATAGGCGATCTGCCACCGATGGAAGCGCCATAGCCAGCTTCTTTTACCAGGCCTTCCTCGATCAGCGTGGCGACCATATCGGAGACGGTGGCGGGAGTCAGCTTGGTAACGCGCGCAATCTCAGCCCGGCTGATCAATTCATTCTCGAAGAATGTCTTTAGGACAAGGTCCTGGTTATGTTGCTTGGTTTGCTGGTGGGTGGCCTTTTTGGTGGGCATGCTGTGATGTGGTTAGAATCAGGAATAGGTCTACGATTTAGAAGTTACATCGAGCAGTCTCTACTGATATCCATCTGAACTTTATAAATTCAATGAACTTACAAAGTAAGTATATACTGTCTTCCACTAAAAATCAATAGATTTTTGGATCTCCATACAGAATCTAAGGTTTGGAAAATATCACTTCTTGCGGAAAGCGCGAAAATCAGCCGCTAGAGGTTGTACTTGGACGTCTGGCTGATTGATTGGAGTTCGATCTGTGATCCATTTGTACGCAATAGCGCAAAAGTTACTACGATTGCCTCTCAGCACTACCATCCTGGATAGGAATCTCCAAACCCTTGCCACGGATTTACCCTGCGGGCACGATGTCACGAATTTGCGCGGATTGTTCAAAGGGTCAGTGAAAATCGGTGAAATCGGTGGCTAAGAATTTCGGGCCCGATGATCATGCCGCCAGAACCGGGAGAACCAAAGTTAGTTTTGCGGTATTGAATTTTGTATGGACCGGGGACATGGTATACACATTTTGTAGAGCCGCGACGCCACCCCATGAAATCCTCAATTACACAATCAGCTTGAGCATCTCGTCAAGCCGCTTCTGAAGATAAGCGCGCTCAGCGCTATTGCCACACAAGGTGAGTGCTCGCTTGTAAGCATCGGCGGCAGCCTGCGGTTGATTCGTACGGCGCAGCAGGTCGGCGCATGCCACATGATAAGGATAATAATTGTCTGCCTGATCCTCGAGGCCGCGGAGTAGCTGCAAACCGGCCTGCGGACCCCAGGCCATCGCCACCGCTACCGCACGGTTCACTTCGATCACCATGGAAGGAGTCATCATTGCCAGTCTGTCATACAGTGCCGCGATCTGGCGCCAGTCGGTCGCCTCAGCTGTCGCAGATCCGGCGTGGAGTGCGCTGATCGCTGCCTGCACCTGATAGGGTCCCGGGTCAGAAAGAGCAAGCGCCTCGTCCAGAACGGCAATCCCCTCCTGGATTTTTGCTTGATCCCAACGGGCGCGATCCTGCTCCTCCAGCAGGACCAGTTCCCCGGCCGCATTGAGCCGCGTCTCACGCCGTGAGTCATGCAACAACATCAAGGCCAGCAATCCGCGCGCCTCAGCACTCTGCGGTAGCAGGTTGACCAGCACGCGGCCCAGGCGGATCGCTTCCCCACACAGTTCCTGGCGGGTGAGTGTATCACCGCGATTAGCCAAGCTAATCGTGGCAACATACCCCTCGTTGAAAATCAGATAAATGACCGCCAGCAGGGCCTCCAGCCGTTCCGGAAGCAGCTCGGCGGGAGGCACTCGATAAGGAATGCCCGCATTCCGGATCTTCCCTCGTGCCCTTGCCAGACGCTGTGCCATGGTCGGCACGGGGACCAGGAACGCTCGGGCCACCTCCTGCGTCGATAAGCCGCCCAGCGTATGGAGCGTCAGGGCCACCTGTGCTTCCAGCGCCAGGGCGGGATGGCAGCAGGTGAACATCAGTTTCAGGCGATCATCGGGAATAGAGTCATCCATCTCGGGTTCCTCTTGGGTTGCGCCGATTGACTCAAGGATATCGGGGTTGTGTTCGAGCCTTGCCCCACGGCGCAGACGGTCGATGGCGCGTCGCCTGGCGATTGTCAGCAACCAGGCACCAGGGTTGCTCGGGACCCCGGCCGTTTCCCAACTCTCCAATGCATTGACCAGGGCGTCCTGCAGTGCATCCTCCGCCAGCTCGAAATCACCAAACCGGCTGATAAGTGCTGAGAGGACGCGCCCATATTCTTCGCGGTATGCTTTTTCGATTTGTGCTGTTGCCGTCATGCCTAACCCGGATCGCTAGGGCTGCGACCATTGAGGTCGGACTTCCACTGAGCCATACTTCGCCGTGGGGATCTTTTCTGCCCAGCGAATGGCTTCATCGAGGTCTTTGCAGTCTACCAGGAAGTAGCCGCCTAATTGCTCGTGCGTTTCGGCAAACGGCCCATCCGTGGTTACTGTCTTGCCCTCCCGAACCCGGATGGTCGTCGCGTTGGCGACGGAGCTAAGTCCAGAACTGGAAAGCAAAACGCCGGCTACCTGCATTTCCTTCGTTAAAGCCGACCAGGCAGGCGCGACTGCTTGCTGTGCCTCAGGGGTTTGGGGCACGCCAGACTCGTCGGCATACATCAGCAGCATATATTTCATGAGTTCGTTCTCCCATTTGGAAGATTATAGGCTCTTTTGCCTTTCTCGAATGATTTTTGGCTTTTGCCGTTCTACCAATACGTCGCAGCAGACAGCGCCAAAATGACAGACCAAAGGGGATTCTCATCGTTTACTCATAATTCCAGCCGCTCCTCAATCAGGATTGAAGACGGCAAATACATGATCTCCATCACTACCTTAGGTGTGAAGAATTTCGTAAACTGGAGTTATGCAATCCATAAAGGCCTCTCCTGCTGTAGAACCCGATAAGCGGACCCGTGTTGGCTGCCCTGCCCACAATTGCGGTGGGCGCTGCCTCCTGGTTGCCCATGTCCGTCAGGGGCGTATTACCCAGCTTGAAACAGATGATCGTCCAGATACGGTGGCGGCGCCCCAACTGCGCGCATGTGTGCGTGGGCGAGCTTACTTGCGCCGCCAGTATCACCCTGACCGGTTGACTCATCCACTCAAACGGACGGGCGGGCGCGGGAGTGGACAGTTTCAACCTATTGGCTGGGACGAGGCACTTGATACCCTGGCCTCACAAATGGAAAGGATCAAGGAGCGCTATGGTTCTTCTGCCCTGTTTGTCCCCTATGGAACCGGTTCGTATAATCAACTCAACGGCTCTCACGTCGCTCGGCGATTGATGAATCTGTATGGCGGTTGCCTCGGGATCTACAACTCTTATTCCTGGGGCGCAACCAATCTGGCAACGCCAACCGTCTATGGCACGCTTGTGACTGGCAACCAGCGTCAGGATTGGTTGAACGCAAAATATATACTGATGTGGGGCTGGAACCCAGCCGAAATGCGCGACGGCACCAATAGTGATTACTTCATCAAGCTGGCGCGGCAAGCCGGGGCCCATGTCATCTGCATCGATCCGCGTCATTCCCTCAGTGCCGCCTCTCTGGCCGACGAATGGATCCCGATCCGGCCCGGTACGGATACTGCCATGATGAGCGCAATGGCGTATGTGATGTTGACAGAACACCTTTATGATGCCGAATTCATCCGCACTCATTGTGTTGGCTTTGATGCCGATCAGATGCCGGTGGCTGGTGCGGAGAATTACAGTGATTACATTTTGGGAACAGGCGATGGAATCCCGAAGACTCCGCAATGGGCTGAATCGATTACGGCAGTGCCCGCTGAGACGATCACGCGTATTGCTCGGGAATATGCTACTGTCAAACCTTCTATCCTTTACCAAGGCTACGGCATGCAGCGTCGGGCCTATGGGGAACAGGTGGTCCGCGCCGGATGTGTGCTGGCAGCGATCACAGGTAATGTGGGTGTATCCGGCGGCTGGGCTAGCGGGCTGGGATTGCAGGCACCAGACGGAGGCGGGCTATGGACCGTTTTTCCCACGGGAGAGAATCCGGTCAAAGCCACGATCCCGGTCTTTCTCTGGACCGAGGCCTGTTTGCGCGGAAAGAGCATGACCTCCGCTGACGGCATTCGTGGGGCAGTGCGGCTCGATAACGATATCAAGCTGATCTATGCTGTTGCTACCAACTGCCTGATCAACCAGCACGCGGATATCAATCGCACAGTGGAACTTCTGCGGGATGAATCGAAGGTGGAATTCATTGCCGTGCAGGACAACTTCCTTACTCCGACTGCCCGATTTGCAGATATTATTCTGCCTGCCTGTACACAGTTCGAGACTTGGGGCGTTGAAGATGGCTGGAAGTATGGGGATGAGGTGATCCTTCAGCCCAAGCTGGTCGAGCCGTTGGGGGAAAGTAAATCTGATTACCGCATCTGTGCTGAACTTGCAGAACGGCTGGGGATTGGTGAAGCCTTCACCGAGGGGCGCGACGAAAAGGATTGGGTCGAGTACTGCCTGAATGAATTCCGCCGCCTACGCTTCCCTGAATTGCCTACATTGGACGAATTTATTGAGCAGAACCTGGGTGCCTGGACGCGCCCGGCACTCAAGCCTTCCGTTGCCTTTGAAGAATTCCGTCTTGACCCGGAGAAGCACCCGCTCAACACGCCCAGTGGAAAGATCGAGATCTTCTCGAAGCAATTGTTCGATCTCGGAAAGCCAGATGAAATTCCAGCTATCCCGAAATATATTCAGGAATGGGAGAGCCCATTTGGTGAATGTCGTTGCGAAGGCATTCATCCGGAGCGCAGCGCAGCGCAGTCGAAGGATAGCCCGAAGCAATCTCTCATTGTACGAGAATCCCACATAGAAGAGGAGATTGCCACGCTCGCCGAAGAACGACTTGCTCGCAATGACATCTATCCCCTCCAGGCCATCGGTCACCACACTCTGCATCGTGTCCACTCCACACACGACAACAACGATTGGCTGGAAGAGGCCTTTCCGCAGCGCGTGTTCATAAACCCAATCGATGCAGCGGCTCGCGGGATTAAGGATGGCGATGAAGTTAAAGTCTATAACCAGCGTGGCGCGCTGATCCTGCCTTGTCGCATTACACCGCGCATTATGCCGGGCGTTCTGGATATTCCCCAGGGCGCGTGGTATGAGCCCGATGAAAGCGGCGTGGATCGCGGCGGGTGTGTCAATGTGCTGACCTCTCATCAATGGACACCCTACGCATACTCCTCCACCCAGCAGACGATTATGGTGGAAGTTGAGAAGGCCATGGACGATAGACGATTCACCATGCTTGATCGTCTGTCGTCTATCGTCCACCGTCAGAGGGCGAAATGACCTACGCCTTCTCCTTTGATGCAGCCTTCTGCTCGGGATGTAAAGCCTGCCAGGCAGCCTGCAAGGATAAGAACAATCTGCCAACAGGTGTGCTCTGGCGGCGCGTGTATGAGGTGTCTGGAGGTAACTGGCAGCAAAACGGCGATGCATGGCAGAACACAGTCTTTGCTTATAACCTTTCGATCTCCTGTAACCACTGCGCTTATCCAAAATGTGCCGGAGTTTGCCCGGTGGATGCGTATGTGCTCCGCCAGGATGGGATCGTCTTCCTGGATACCACGAAATGCGTCGGATGCGGCTATTGCGCCTGGGCATGTCCCTATGGGGCGCCCCAATATAATGCGGATGTCGGTCACATGACCAAATGTGATTTTTGTTTCGATCAGCTGGAGCGGGGCCTGCCTCCGGTCTGCGTGGCAGCCTGTCCCATGCGCGTGCTTGATTATGGCGAAGCCTGGACGGAGCCGGTGCTGCCTGGAAATGAAATGAGGCTCTGGGAAACTCCGCCAGAAGCCCATCCTTATCCCTTACCAGGTTATTCACATTCACAGCCGCGCCTGGTGATCAAGCCACACGCCGCAATGAACACAGCAGAAGAAAAGTCCGTCGCGAACATCGAAGAAATTCAGCCTCGCGTTCCATCGGCGTGGGAAGAAGTGCCTTTGATCCTGTTTACTCTTCTGGCTCAACTAGCCGTGGGCGGATTCTGGGCTATGTTATGGATATTTCCACGCATGTGGATGCCTGCAGGACAAGGAATTACTTTATTAGAAGTTCTGCCCCTATTGGGGATCGGTTTGTGCCTGGGCGTCAGTGTACTGGCATCCTTTGCCCATCTGGGTACAAAAAGAAATGCCTGGCGCGTATTTAGTCATCTGCGCAAATCATGGTTGAGTCGTGAGATTCTGTTCACGATCCTTTTTGGGATGGGCTGGCTGGTCACTATTTTGGAGAGGACCATTTGGCAGCGCGGCAGTATTGAATGGATTGCATTGACCGCTACACTTGGATTCGGTTTGATCTATAGTATGGCGCAGGTATATCGCTTAACGGCCGCACCAGGTTGGAACAGTTGGCGAACGAATGCAGGTTTTATGGTCAGCGCACTATTGCTCGGACAATTGCTCATGACAACTTTGCTGTCGTATGAATTAAGTGTAACTGGCATTCAATTCCCATCCGCTGCCTGGGTAAAAATCGGCGGTAGCGTCATCATCTTATTGCTTTCACAACTCGCGATCGTGTACAGGCGATCTCCACAGCCTCTATTCCAATATATTCGGATTGGATTGATCCTTGGTGGGATCGTGCTCAGCATCCTGAGTCTCGTTTTCTTCAAATATGCCGCGGCTTGGATCAGTCCATTGATTTTTCTGCTCGCCGTCATTGAAGAAGGAGTGGGAAGATGGGTGTTCTACCGGTCTCGCCTGTAGATCATGCTCTTCATTATGAATAAAAGCGGCGCATCCTTTCGGCCTGCTGCACCAATTTCATTTGTCTGGAACCAATCGACGGCGCCGGACGTTATGGTCAATGCATTGAAATCAGGTCAACTGTACAAAGAGTAAGTGCTACAATCGATGTTTTGCTTTGGGTTTACTCTTTTGCACACGCCGATCGACGATGCCAAAGACGCCACGGATCCTGCACATGAGCCATGGTATACATTAAGCCTGAATCGACTTCCAAGATTTTCTAAAGAACAATAAATGCCTAAAATCAGCTTCCAATGGTCATCAATTCGCCGAATCGCTTTCTGGTGTCTTGCCCTGGCTACTGCTGTCGGACTCTTTATGTTTGTCCGTTCGTTTACCAGTTGTTGGCGACTGACCTCGTTGCCGGGTATTGCTCCCGCCCATTGCGCCAGTTCGACGGTCAATCCACTGGAAACACCAGTGATCAGCAGTGATCAAAAGATCGTTGAGCCAACATCCACGCCTGAACTGCCGATTCCGGAAGAGGTGGAGTATCCCACCTGGGATGGCGGCAGCCGCATTAATATCCTGTTTGTGGGTTTGCGTGGAGGTGATCCTCTCAAGGCAGATTGTCCTTTTTGTACGGATACTTTGATCCTGTTGACGGTAGATCCAACTACGAAGACCGCGGGAATGCTCTCCATTCCGCGCGATATGTGGGTAAATATCCCTGGCTTCACCTACAGTCGGATCAATACCGCCTGGTCATACGGCCGGGGATCCAAATTGCCCGGCGGCGGTCCGGCTCTGACGATGAGGACAGTCTCCCAGTTTATCGGAGTCCCGATCGATTATTATGTGCAGGTGGATTTCGACACATTTGTAGATATCATCGATTTGATTGGCGGTGTGGATGTTTATAATGACGAACGGATTGTGCTGGATCCCATGGCGCACGGCATGGACTTTCCCAAAGTCAGGATTACTTGCTGTGGGATGCGGCATTTGAATGGGGCAACAGCCCTGGCTTATGCACGTTGTCGTCATATAGAGCAAGGCTGTCGGGATGGTGATGTCGGTCGTGCCAAACGTCAGCAGAAGGTGATTTTTGGGATTCGTGATAAGGTGCTAAGCCCCGAGAATTTTCCAAAACTTCTCGCACAGGCGCCCCAGCTATACAATACTTTTTCGGCGGGCATCCACACAAATATGTCACTGGACGATGCCATCAAATTAGCGGTCCTGGTCAGGGATATTCCAAAGGATAGTATCAGAAATGCGGTCATCGATGACAAGATGATGATTCTCGATAACGTGATCCTGGCCGGACAGAACGCCAGTATCGTGAGGCCGATTCTTGATAAAGTCCGTGTTCTACGGGATGAAATATTTACTTCCAAGGGACCGACGAGCCCGCTAGCACAGGGCGATCCAACCTCACTGATGCAGGCTGATGGCGCTCGCGTCCGTTTATTGAACGGAACGACCAAGGCTCAACTTGAGGAGCGGACCGCAACTTATTTATCGCAGCAGGGCGTGAGGGTTAAGGAGCTTGGCAATACAAAGGCGCTGAGCCGAACCACCATTGTTCTTTACTCACCCAAGCTTTATGCTTTACGATTTCTCCTGAATATCTTTGGGATTACCAGGAGCCCTCAAATCCTCATCAAACCCGACCCATCTGAAACGGTAGATATCGAGGTACGGCTTGGAAACGATTGGGTCAGCAAACTGCCCTCGGGATATTAGAAATAGCCATAACATCTATCGAGCAAACAGCATCGACACACCCCAACGAGGGAAATGCATAGAATCAATTACGGACAGTGTCTGTGAAATTGATTTGCCTTAGGAAATAACAGTTCAATTTAAGGTGATCTTAGCGAAAACTACAGGGGATCCGCTTACTCTTAATAGAATTTTTAATATCTTGTTAAAACAGTACAAATGTCTAGCTTAGATCTTAAGTGGTGTCAGCTAAAATAGCTGGATGTTTGAAAACTGATTGGGCCGTGTATGGCGGCCTTTTCACATAAAAGAAAATATCCTTAAAGTTTAAGGAAGAGCAACCCGGAGAGAAGAAGGTTTTCTCTCAGACTGAACAGAACATGGATATACCGCGTGCATCGCAGAACGCGAAAGGATAAACTACATCGAGAATCTAGTCGCCTGGTTTAGTGAATGATTTGGTTAGTACAGGAGTGGTCACTCTCGGACTTCTTCCACATAATTCTGAAAGTACTGGCGCCAAGATTTGTAGTTCGAATAGCACAACAAAAAATCTCTCATTGGTTCAAGGCGGGAATTCTAAAACACTCACTCACCGCTTGCGTTAGAACATCGAAGCAAAATTCATCCTTTTAATGGTGCTGGTTACTCTTCGATATTTAATTTGGAAAGGTGATGCTTTGAAAAGCGACTACTCAAGACAACTTCCTCCCTTAGATCTGATGGAGCCGGAGATTACTCTTTATCAAGAATATGAATACGAAACGGGCTATGAAGTTTCAGTGGTGATCCCGACGCGGAACGAAGCGGGGAACATCGAGCCGTTGTTGATGCGGGTCCACCAGGCGATGAAAGGGGTGGCGACCGAAGTGGTGTTCGTGGACGACAGCACGGAC
>DATGYJ010000477.1:0-3124 GCA_035298105.1 Anaerolineales bacterium
ATTTGTGTATGGCGCAAGAGATATGGAAAACTTTGCTCTTCTTTTCCTCGCAGGTTGATGATTCTTTCTCCGAAGAAGGGATACCACATCTTCTTGAGAATATCGTCGAAATCATCCCAGTTCACTTTCTTAAACGGCAATTTGATTTTGTTTACGCTCATGTAGCGGTAAAAGCGCCACGATATCAAGCGGATCAGGTCTTTTGGGCGCCATCTCAAATAAAGCGGGCGACGGATGAATTTGGTCGTGTTTGTAATGGCGCTCTCTTTAATATATGGAAAGATTTCCGCTGAAACAAATGCCTTAACGTGTATTCCCCGCGTGGAATAGCCAATGTTGAAATTGTTGGCGCACTGGATCAGCGAGGCTGTCACGGTCATCATTGCCACATTTTCACGATCGTAGCGCTCAAAAGTATCGATCGCGATAATGATCGGCTCGCTGCGGGTGAACTCCACAACTTTTTCCTTCGCCTTTGCGAAAACAGGCGAGGTAAGTGCTTCCGATAACTCGCTGGCGACTCTGCCATTGCTGTCAACATACTTTGCCAAAAGCCCGTTGGCAATCTCGGTAATGATTCGGGCGGGTTTCAGCTTTTTCCCAGAGAAAACTGCCGCACTTCTGACGGTTCCGTCGAGATGAGCATACTCGCTAAAGATGATAGACCAGATCAAGTACTCCCAGATTTTGCGCACGTCATTGATGGCCAGATCAGGCGAGAGATAGGCACTATTCGCGATCTTCTGCAAAATGCTCTGATAGATCTCGGGTTCATCTACGTCGATACTATGGGCGGTTTTGAGACGCTTTTGAAAATTGAAATACTGTGTCAGCGAAGTCTTGCCTGACCCCCGCCTGCCAACGATCAAATAGATATCGCGGTCGAGCGCCTCTTCGTTGAAGCGGCTTTGCTCATAGAAATATTCGGGATACTGATCTTGAAGAACCGCTAGTTCATGCTCGCACGATTCCTCGCCAAACGGGTATTGAAACCCCAACTCCACGGCTGTATTTACTTCGTTCATACCTAGAATCCTTACCGGCAGGTTTGAATTCAGTATACATTAAAAAACAGATTTGGTTAGACATTCCCGGCATCGAGGGTGCTAAAAAGTTATTAGATCGGTAAAAGCCGAAAGATAATCTGTCCCATCCGTGCAATCCGTGGCAAAAAAAGAAAACAGTCGCGGCCAGCATCGCTGGATGTGTATCTGGCTATTTTGTGAATCCGGATCTTATAAAAATCAAAAGCCTCCGAAACGGAGGCCTTTGGATATTTGGTGAATATCAAAGATCATGTTATAGCAACGTTCCGCGTAAGATGATGGCCGCCACTGTGAAATAGATCACCAGCCCTGAAACATCCACCAGGGTGGCAACAAAAGGCGCCGAGGAAGTGGCCGGATCGAGGCCAATGCGACGGAGCAGGAATGGCAGCATCGAGCCCGAGAGCGTGCCCCATAATACAATGCCGATCAAGGCGATCCCAACCGTCAGTGCCAGCAGGAGCCAGTGTGGACCATAGGTATGGAAGACCAACGCCCAGGTGGAAATGCGGATAAAACCGATCGTGCCCAGGATCGTACCCAGCGACAAGCCCGAGAGGATCTCCCGGCGCATCACCCGCCACCAATCCTTCAACGTCACTTCGCCGAGCGCCATTGCGCGGATGATCAACGTCGAAGCCTGTGAACCGGAGTTGCCGCCGCTGGAAATCACCAGCGGGACAAAAATGGACAATACGACGGCTCGGGCAATTTCACTCTCGAACCGGCTCATGGCGGTGGCTGTCAGCATTTCGCTTAGGAAGAGAACGATCAGCCAGGTGGCGCGCTTGCGTACCATGCTGGGGATGGCGATGTCCATGTAAGGCTCGTCCAGTGCTTCGGAACCACCCATCTTCTGAATATCTTCCGTGGCTTCCTCTTCTGCCACATCGAAGATGTCATCCACCGTGACAATGCCGATCAGCACACCCTCACTATCCGTGACAGGTAAGGCGTTCAGGTCTGCTTCTCTGAAAGCCTCCACTGCCACTTCCTGATCGTCTGTTGCCTTGAGGGCGACGAAACGGGAATCCATTAAGTTGGAGATCGGTGTTTCCGGCGACGCCAGCAGGATCTGTCGGATCCGCAGATCATCGATCAATTTCCCCTTTTCATCGATCACATAGACCAGACTCATCGTTTCGCTGTCGGTGCCGTATTGGCGGATATGATCGAGCGCTTGCTCTACCGTCCAGTGCGGGCGAACGCGCACAAAGTGGGGTGTCATCAAACGCCCAACGCTGTTTTCCGCATATCCAAGCAATTGAGAAGCGCGGCGTCTCTCTTCCGGTGACAATGAATTCAATAATTTTTGGGTGACCTGGGCGGGCAGTTCCTCCAACAGCTCGGTGCGGTCATCATCTGACATGTCGTTCAGGATGTTGACCACTTCTTCGTGCGCCATGGCTTTCAACAATTCCTGTTGGTGCTCAATGGGGAGATATGAAAAGACCTGTGCGGCCTGCTCGCGGGGGAGCAGACGGAAAACCACCGCCTCTTTCTCAGCCGGAAGCGGTTCCATTAAATCTGCCAGGTCGCCAGCTGGCCAATTCCGGGTCTCTTTACGCAGCGATACAAAGTCACGCGCCTCGATCAGCGCTTCCAGATCAAAAATGGTCAATGCGTTCATGGTACACCTCCTGGTGAAAATAAAAGCCACCTTGGACTTCTCCGAAGGTGGCGATTGCTCACAAGCAGGCAGACTTCTCGCTGATTAGGCTCCTCGTAATAGACAGAGGTGGCGCGCCTTGACACGGTCCGCTTTCACTTTGAACATTCGCAACTCGGAGACGGTAAAACGAATCAACGATGGGCGCAATAACGGTACATCAGCGTCCAAGGCGGTCACTTCCTTTCTATGTCGAGAATGATTTGTGTTCATAGGCGCAGCAATCCTGTGGATAGGCGAAGCAATCCTGTGGATAAGAACCTCAGGGAACGTTATACTCCCCCCATGATTTATCCGTCAAGAGCAGAAATATAATAATTTCAGTACCTAACTTCGTAGTGGCGACTTTCCTGACACCGTCCGTCAGGACAGGTGCAGTCGCTTTTTGCCCGGAAACAAACGACTACAC
>DATGYJ010000478.1:0-1816 GCA_035298105.1 Anaerolineales bacterium
ACAGAGACACTGACATACTAAGAAAACCTTTTTAAGAATCTCCGTGTCTCTGTGGTTAATTTCAGTGTCCAAGTTCTTTCAACATCGCAACCGTCTTCGTCACCCAACCCACGTTTGGATCATCTACCGCGCCCTGCACGCGTTGCTCGCCAGCCAGGAACCACAGGTAATAGGTCGTATACCCGGGCGCGCTGACGACCGTGTGGTACCCGCGCGGCATCATGTGAATGCTGTTATCACGCACGGTGAAATTTTCTTCTTCCCCTTCTTCATTGTAATAATGGCAAATCCCAAAGCCATCATTCGGGCTGACTTTGAAGAAATACATCTCCTCGTGCTGCGCCTCATACGGCAGGTTATCCACCTGGTGTTTATGCGGCGGATATGTGCTCCAGTTGCCGCTGGGCGTGAACGTCTCGCCAACGATCAAGCGTCGTGCAGGCAATTCGGGTTGTGAGGCGAGGGTCAAAACCTGATAATAATAACGTTTGAAGTTCGCCGCACCCCAAACCCCATTGGCTACTTTCGGCGGTTCGATCACATAGGGTTCTACATTCAAATCGGATGGCGCGCTCGGCAAGGCGATTTCCACCGGGGTAACTGCTGTAATCATGAATTGCGATTGGGCAGGGATGTAGACCGAATGCGGCTTGCCAGCAAACACATTGGGACGACTGCCGACTTTCTCAAAGCACTTCGTTCCCACCTCAAAAGTGGCTTTGCCTCCCAGAAGCACTGCCAGTATCTCACGTTCTCCGCTTTCGCTGCGATAGGTTTCCCCAGTTCCGAGCTTGAGGAATCCAAATTCAAGTAAATTGCACGGATTCGTGGGCGGCGTGTTCAAACCGTTATTTGAGGTTAATAGTGCATGATATTTCATTGTTTCTGCTCCTTTTATTTTGCACGGGCTTTCTTGATCCAGGCAATACAATCAGATGTTTTCCTTGCAATGCCCTCATAATCCTTATCTTTGACAGCCGGCGCGCTGATAAGCTTGCTGCCCATCCCAACCGCCGCGGCGCCAGCTTTGATCCATTCGCCGACACTGGCTTCAGTGGCATCCACGCCACCGGTGGGCATCAGCCGATGCCACGGACAGGGAGCCATCACTGCTTTGACAAACGCCGGGCCACCAACCGTTTCACCAGGGAAGATTTTACAGATCTCCGCGCCGTATTCTTCAGCAGTAGAGATTTCCGTCTCTGTTGCGCAGCCCGGCATATAAAGGATCTTGCGCCGGTTGCACAGACGCGCGATCTCGGAGTTGAAACTTGGTCCTACAATGAAATTGGCCCCGCTCGCTATATATAGGGCGGCAGTGGGTGCATCGATGACGGAGCCAACCCCAAGAATGAGACTGGGGTCAGCTTTGGCAAAGTGTTTGATCAATGCGGTAAATACCGGATACGCCAATTCACCACGATTGGTAAATTCAATCACCTTTGCCCCACCGCGCCCACAAGCAGATGCCAACATAATCGATGTTTCCACATCGCTGTTGTAGAACAAAGGAGCCAGGCCCACCTCCAGGAGGGTATTGATCACATCCAGTCGCATAAAACGTGCCATAATCAAGTCCTTTCGGGTTTCGAGGATCGGTATTTGGGACTCAGAGAACGTCTTCCGATGCTCGATTTATGGATTCCCGTTGACTACTGTGTTTCTCAAAGTACCCAACTTCTCAATCGTGATCTCGACCACATCACCTGACTGTAAAAAATGTTTTTGTTCTGCAGCTTCCGGCAACTTGGATGGCGTGCCGGTGGCAATCACATCTCCAACTTCGAGCGTCATCCCATGGCTAAGGTAGGAGATC
>DATGYJ010000479.1:0-9532 GCA_035298105.1 Anaerolineales bacterium
GGGCCTGAGTTGCGGGAGCTGCCGGGGCACCACAGCCACCCACCACCAGGGCTACAAGAAAGAAAATCGTGGTGATTTGTGATAAACGGTTCATTGTTCTCCTCTTTCGTATAGGGTTGATGGGATCCATTTCGATCGGACAAGCAGATTTGATGTTTCTTCTGACGTGGGCCTCCTTCCAGGGTTTGATAACGAATGGGAACCATGATCCAGAGCTGGGCCGTGATCTCGCTAATTATTGGATCGATCAGGCCTTTTGAGTCGTGTAAAAAGGTAGGAATAATTATTGGCAAATACCGCGGCGGCCCCTAAAATGGTCGCATCTTCACCGAGTTGTCCGATCTCCACGTGGGTACTGTCCAGCGTTGGGTCTAATGAATAATTCACCATCACCGCCCGGATCCGATCGAGCCAGACCGTCCCGAAGCGGGTCATATCTCCCTCCAGCACAACCTTTTGGATATTCAGGATCCCAACCATGCTGGAAATTGCCATGCCAATGTAATCTGCCGTCTTCAGCACCAGCTCACGGGTGAGAGGGTCCCCAGCCTGGAAGGCTTCTACGATAGTCTCCAGGTTCATTTCCTGCGCATTGCGGGCAAGTCTGCAATCCGGGTGCTCCCTGGCGAGTTCTCTTGCCTGTCTGAGCAGAGCTTTTGCGCTGGCGACTGTTTCAAGGCATCCCTGTTTGCCGCAGCGGCAAACCTCGCGGCTATCGGGCACGACGACCACATGCCCGATTTCTCCGGCAAAACCGCCATCGCCCTGAAAGATTTCCCGATGGATGATGATCCCCGCACCGATGCCATGATGGACATGCATCAAGACGAGGTTTTCATCCTGCTGATAATCCTTCCCATATGTTTTTTCGCCGATCGCGGCTGCCTGACAATCATTCAGGATGGAGACCGGCAGGTGATAGCGCTGCTCGAGCAGGCGTGTGAGGGGCAGGTTTTTCCAGTCCAAATTCACCGCGTTGACGACCAATCCCTCACAGGTGTTGATCAATCCCGGCGTGCCGACCCCGATCCCTGATAGAGGCTGATTTGTGCTGCTGATCAACCGGTCGAGGATCTGATACACCAGCGACAGCGCCTCGCTGCCATTGCAATCATTGACCGGGATAGTGACAACCTCCCGGATCTTGCCGCGCAGATTCACAACAGCGCCGCGAAATTGCTCCTGACCCAGGTCAAGACCGATCAGCCAGCGCGAATCTTCGATCAGACTCAAGAGAATGGGATTTTTGCCGCCCTGGGATTGCCTTACTCCGATTTCACTGACCAGGCCTCCAGCGATGAGATCAGCTACGATATCTGAAACCGTGCTCTTCGTGAGGTTGGTGATGCGCGCAATGTCGGCTCGACTGATATTTTCATGACCAAAAATGGTCTTCAGAACCAGATTGCGGTTGTGTTCCTTGGTATGTGTCCGGGTCGCTTTTTCCATAGGAAAAGAGGTCAGGAGGCTATTTAGGTGATAGGTGAGGTTTCGTAAGTTTGTTGGACTTACTAAACAATATAGCAAAAAGGTTCAGCAAACAATATGACGTTCGTCTGGTTTATACGTTATATATGTAATTTGGGGTGATGTGCGGCAGGTAAAAATCAATGGGCGCTATGTTTCCGAGCTGCGAGGGGCGACGCCAGCCGCACCCTTTCCATGTCGTTGCGAGTCTTCGAGAAGCAATCCCCCAATAAACAAGATGGACCGGATTCCTCGTCGCTTCTAAAAGGCAAATGCTCTGGCTGGGTTGTTCACCGTGATGGATCGCACCTGTTCTTCTGTGATCCCGCCTCGCAGCAATTCAGGGACAAAATCCCTTACCAGAGGCGTATAGCCGCGAAAACCTTCGTCCGGCAAACCATCTGAGCGGGCGGGATTGTACCAGCCTGCATCGTGTGAGAGTAATAGATGCTCGATGAGCCCAGCCTCAATGAGCGCAATGACCATCTCCAGCAATTCTGTTTGCAGTTGGAACGGCGCTCCAACCGAGTCAAGTTCCACAAACGCTCCCCGGCCTGCGGCTTCTCGCAGAATTGAGAGGTCAGATTCCGTCTGAGCGTGGACCCAAATAAAGCGGTGCAGCTCCAGCCCCGCTGCTTCCAAAACATCCATTTCCTTCCGAGCCACCTGGCCCCCGATCGAATGGCTGGCGATCACAGCCCCCGTGTTTTGACTTGCCCTGGCAGCGGCTTTGAGATTTCTTATCTCCAGGGCGGTGGGTCCCTCATCGCTCATCGCCAGCTTGATGAAACCTGCTCGAATGGAACTCCCTTCGATACCTTCCAGTAGTTCTCTTGTCCAGAGTTCTGCCAGATCGTCTTCGCCAGTCTCGTGCAGGGATTCGGGAGTGTAGGCATCTCGATAAACTCCCGTCGGTGCGACGATCTGGATCGAGGTTGCCTCTGCCAGGCTTCTCAGTACCGAGAGATTCCTTCCCACTCCCACGGTCGAACACTCGACCAACGCAGTGACGCCGGCTGCACAGGCTTCCGCGAGAAAAGGTTCCACTACCTTTACGACGGCTGATGGTTCACTCTCAGCGTAGCCAGAGACATGAGGTCCTCGCAGATCAGTAAAGAGATGCTCGTGCGGAAGGATCAGACCGAGCGAGTCAATTTCGACGGAACCTTTTATGGTATGGATTCTCCTTGCCATAATCGTTTACTCCCGGAAAGAATCGCCTGCCCCGCAGATTTTTGGCGGGGTTGGATTTGCGGTCTCGCATGATTTGCCAGGCAAATCACATGCCTGCTCGCGGCACGAACGCTGGGGAAGGACAGGCAGAGGGCACAACTCTCCCTTGAACGCCCTATCCACCACGGATCAACGTTACCCATTTCTTGTTGACATCCAAACTCGCAACCTTCCAGCCGGCATTCGACCATGCACGCTTATTGGCGTGGTTGCCTTCTGTCTCATGATCCCACCATCGTCGGTCTTCATACGCAGACGATGGCAACTTATCATTCAAAATTTTTTCGATCTGCTCAAAGGGGAGGGTAACCTCTTTTTGAATCGCAGGCAAATCGCGCAAGTAATGTTCGAGCGGAGTATATTTTCCAGTCATCTTATTCTCTTTTTACAATTCACCTTTGAAAGCCTCATCTAAAACACTCGCTAACAACGCATCCAACTCTTCTTGTGTTTGGGAATGCAAATCGTGAACGTGCAAAAAATGTTATTGTAAGATCTTTCCCAAAGGTCCATGGGGATCGACCACTGTCTGTAGCTCAGTATACGGCACAAGTACGGTTGGCATATGACCTCCCATGTAGGGAGCAACCTGCCCCGGATCAAAGGTGATCAGCAAGCCATCGGGGGTGATGTTCCAATTGTGGTAGTTCTCAGGCTTGGGCTCTGCCCCGGACGCCTCGAAAGGCTGCTCATGTTTGCTGAGCTCAGCTATGCAATAATTTGCAATCACTTCAAGATAATTTGAATTCGAGAGGAAGAGATCGCGCAGCGCAAGTTCTTGGCCCTGACCTAGATCATAATTTACCGTCATGCTTTCATAACCTGGATGGGCTGCTCCAGCTGTATCGAACGAGACGTCAAATTTGAAACTCCAAATATCGGCAACTCGCGATACCAGCTCATATTTCATATCAAGAGAGCTTTCAGCAGTAAGATTCGGGAATTCCTGCCTGAATGCATCCGCTTCTTTTTTGACAATCTCATTTAACCTTTGGTTGAATGCCTGGACACGTGGGTCGTTGCTGCCTGTCAGTTGAGGCACCTGGGCTGTGATCGTGAAAGCGGGGTTTTGAGTTGTTTCGTTAAAAGGCACCGAAATTAATGTCACCTGCTGGCTAATGGGAACCTCTGGCGTTATGGCAGTAACCACTGTCGTAGTGATTGCAACCGCAGCGGCGATGAGGATGACTTTACCAGCTGTAACTCCAAATAGGGATGGAAACAGGGCTGGCATGCTCAACCAAAGGTATTGCAGGAATCCGATGGTAGCGGTCGCGGTCAAAACTCCCAGTGCGATATTGACGTATTTCCTATCGCCGATTAATTTGAGGGCTTTTATACCGAATTGCTTGAACCGACGATCTCGATTGAGTGCCAGTGCCTTCAACTCATAAGCCGCCTGTGCCGGCATATCGATAAAGAGATGCAGGCTGCCGGCTGTAATGTTGGCAATACTTAATTGTGATTGAGGCGTTTTGACAAGTTTTGCGATAAAGTCCAGCAGTTGCGCCTGCATTTCGGGACCAAACGCAGCTGGATCGACACCCTGGATGACGATTTCAGCCTGGCGAACCGGCGGTTCGACGGTGAGCTTCAATTCAACCTTCAGCGTTTCGATCAGCTGATGTATCGCTGAGTCAAAGCCGAGCGCTTGCAGATCAATAAATTGCAGACCCGCCAGTTGGTAGCGCATATCCGCTGGAATCCTGACCTGATCCAGGTTCACAATAAAGATGCGGCGACCAGAATCTTCGGCAAGGTCCATTTCTTTGCGGACGTTCTCAGAAGCGGCTGCAGCGGCTGAGAGCATAAGAACAAAGGCATCGCAGGTATCAATCGCTTGAACAATTTGTGTACGCCACAATTTGCCCGCTTTAATTTCCTCGCGGTCGATCCAAATGTTGATGCCCGCCCGTTGCATGATTTCCACGAGGCGGTTGACAATTTCCAGATCACGTCTCGAATAACTTACAAAGACCTGTGCCACAAGTAATTTCCTCTACTTGAATGGAAATGCCCGCCAGTCGCCTGTGATGATCGGTGGACAGCTGATGAATAAATTATATCGTATCAAACTAGATGTGTACTTGCGATGCGTGTATGAAGCCGCATTTTGCCTTTCTTTAGAAAACTGTCGCAGTGCGCAGCAACTCCCCCGGCGCGTCGACCTTCGCCATCCGCATTTCTTAGCTTTCCGGTGGGAATCACTTCCCCGGGAGAAAATAGTAGGTCAAGAAAGGGATCATTCCAATAATCCTGGCAGGCCGCTGATCCACAATGGGACCAGGAGCAACAAAGAGCAGCATTCCGAACACATTGGCGAGGATAGCCGCCAGCATGCCTACGGCGATCCAGCGCCAGGTGAAGCTCATCAGTAGGAGCAGGGCGATCGTAACGAGAAAGGGGACAGGTGCCAGAGGACTTATAAAGTATGTGCCTGGTGTACCCTTAATCGCCCACACGGACACATAGGTGTTGATCGCGAACCAGCCGAAAAAACCAATGACAGTTTCAAGGCCGCTTACCCAGCTTATCTTTCCCGCTCGTCGGATTGCTATCCATAATAAGATACCAATCACCAGGATAAAGATCATCATGGCTCACCTTCCGATAAAATCCCGAACCATTCCAAATCGAGCACAAACTTTGGCAACCATATTTACGTTCTAACGAGCCAGATATCTATCCCAGAACAGACCAATCCGCATTACATCGTTAGTATGTTCGGCTGTGTGCTGATATGTTTTGCTAATTACCCATAATAAGGTAACAGGTCCCCATACAGCTTCACAAGTTGAATTCCATAATTCGTCATCGAATTTTGGCAATAACGCAATTTGTTCTGCCCGCACGTTTCTAAATTTCTCAAGCAGACTTTCAACTTTATCCTGTGTTTTGCTCCATGCTAGATCTTCATCTGCTTCTTCAAGAGATGGTATTGTTCCACCTAGCCATTGTTGCATACTTGGCAATGCGATGTTCTGTTCATAATACAACAGATGAAATACGTGACGGGCAACTGTCCATTCGCCAAGACCCTTGGGTGGCTCAGCATATCGTCGCGCTTCGGGTACTTGTTCTGTTCCCCACACAAAACCGTTTGCGCTAGCTTGAAGTTGCTCATCGAACCATTGAGAGAGATTATTCATGATCTACTCCTTCCATAAACATGGTTCTCCCTTGAACGCCCCTCCCGATGGTCGCACCATGGACTGTAACAACGCGTCTCGCGAACGCCGCGCCAAGCAGCGGCAGTCCCCAAAGCGGAGCGAAGGGGCAATTCCTCTGGCGTTTCCGGCTTCAGTTCCCCCAGCGCATGGACCTTTACCTGCGAGCCATCCATATAGGCAATCATGCAGTGTTGCTTTTCCAGCTCAAAAATACCTTTCATCTTGTACGATCCGGCGATTGTTTCTCGCGAGGAACATATCCCAGTAAATATGCAAGGCGGTCAATGAAGCGAGATGGAATTTTGCTGTTCACATCAAATAATGGAGTAGATTTGAGCTCTTTCTCGCGAACATATTTGGCAACAATGCAAGCTTCAATGATTAAAGATTGGGGCAATATGTTTGAAAATAATTGTCCTATGGCGATAAAAGGTGCAAGGACGATTGCAAGCACGCATCCTACCACTACAGAGACTGCAATGCCCAAGCTGGAAAGTCCATTGCCCAACATAAGTGCAATGAATTTATCCCAGACTTCAATAATTCTTTGCCAAACTACAGTGTTCGAAATGGCATTCCAGCCAAAAAGCTGAATCAGACTAAAAAATATTATAGTTGGTAGTAGGCGTTTTTCAGTGCCCTCACGATTCGCTTCAGCCCACGCTTGAATAGAATCGATTTCTTTCATATCACATTCGATTAGTTTCCAAGAAGTTTTCTCATCATCCTTCCGATGAATTTCTTCATAAATTAGTTTCTGAATCTTTTGCATCGGATGCGTCCTATGGAATAACATGAAATATGTCCAAACCGAGCCTCCAGCCCAGATCAGCCACAGAACGACGTCAACAAATAGCAAAGTTATATATATTAATGATGGAACCAAAATAACAACCGTAACGAAAGCGGTGAGCGTGATCGATTGCCAACTACCTATGTAGTGGTACAGTGTGCTACTGATGGTAGTAGAGTTTGATTCTAAGTTGAGCAGGTGCAGCTCATAATTAGGGAATAAGAGCATGATAACGATCGTGGTAAAAATTACAGTTGCAAAGATAATGCGCCATATTGACCCATGCTTTTTCTTGAAAACAAATGTTGCTCCATAATTGTAAATTGCCGGCGTCATTAAAATTATGGCTACCCAGAAGACATTCACAAAGATGATTGCTTCCGTCTGGGATATGGTACTTGGTCGAGCTATGAATACTTCAGTTATTCTAGCGAATACTATTATGGTGTAAACAAAAGCGATTAGTTCAAGCCATAAAATGGGAAGAATACCAGGCAAACGATATAGCGCTATAGACGCAGTTTCCACCTTGAGCGGTGCAACTATCCAGGCTGTATATTTTATATATGCTGACCAGACCCGAAGCCACCAACCTTGAGGCTTTGTTGTGCGATCGGAAAACGGGAATTCGGGTTTGAGATATTGACGTATTCTGAGGAGAGCTGTGGAATCAATTGCTTTTGCACTATTGATTAGATCCATATAGTGGTTGGAGATTGAGATGACACTGTCTTTGTGGTCAGGGGTGGGGTCCTTTGGCCTGGGCATGAGATTCCTGTTCTAAGCTAGTATTACTTTTTGAATGTAACATCGAAGTCTAAATACTGCTGGTAGGTGCCATCTTCGGAAGATAGCCATACCTGTTCATAAGTTAAAACAGCATACTTGTCGAGCTGGCCACGACAATCTGTGCCATTTACCTCTTGAGGGAGATCTTTCTTCAGATCTATATTAATTTGGTAAGTGCCCTCCGGTTTGAGGAGGAGGGGACCGCTTACGTTCAAATCACAACTGGAAATACCGCTCATGCCACTGCCGCCCAGCACGAATCGATACTTACCAATAAGATCAGCAAGTTCAGGGGAGAAGGCATAATCAAAAGTAAACACGCCTGACCATGAGCCTGTTGTCTGGAAAGCAAAGTTATATATTGCCAGCGTCTTCGAATCCACCGCGGGCAGATTCCTGACAACCTTTAGAGGCTGGTCAATCTGCTCCCGGTAGACGATGGCATCAGCTGTCGGCCATCGTCCGGAACTATAGGGAGAATAGATGACCATATAAAAAGAGGCAATATCACATCCACCCTGCGATTTCACTTTATAGTCATAGTATCCATCTCCAACGGACGAGTTCCTTGGCACCATAAAGAACGTGGGGTAATCAGAACTGCGCGCATCTGTACATGAGGATGGCAATAAGGGTCCAATCGCGTGAGCCTTGGCACGCTCGGTATCATTAATTCGATATCGAAAAGATATTTGCACTTCATTGGGACTAGGGTAAAAAAGTTGCACATCGGCAATATCGTAGCCTTTGTCTGCCAGCCCAAAGTTTTCAGGGATCCCCCTAAGGGTCGGGGCGGTTGTCGACGTCATTGGAATTGTTGTCGCTGGCAAGACGGTCGCTGAGGGGACGGGCGTTAGCATAACCGTCATAGCTGGCGCTGGTGGACTGCCAGCCTGAGCCTGCCTCGGGGTCGCTGTGTTGTTTCCGGCACAGGCCGTCAGTATACAGGCGGAGATGATTAGATTGCAAAGTAGTCTGTTTTTCATCATACTGTCCCATTTTCTTCCATGTCGTTGCGGGAGCCTATCCAAAGCCCCATTCAACCCCGCATCTTTGCGCATGATGTCACGGGACGATTTGACGAGGAAAGAGAGCGATGCTTTAGCATTCTCTTTGCCTTTTCCGTCACCCGTAAATAGGGATGGTTGGTTGGTAGCTTTTGTTCTTTGTCGAGGCATGGGCTTCCTTATGAAAACTAGAGTCCCAATAATCCGCGGAGATAATCAGTGGCTGTGGCGACCATAAAGCTACCGATTGGAGAGAACATGGTTAACACAAACTGGCGGATGGTCCGCATATCAAAGGGCCATACCGGAAAAGAATCAGCGATCTTATATAACTTTTGTAACTGCTCAAGTTTTTCCAGGTTGTCTTTTAGTCCGCGAGCGGATCCAGAAATCTCATTGTAGGCGGACGAATAATCCTCATTGAATTGCTTCGAGATTTTTTTCTTTAGATCGTTCTTGGCTCCGAGCATTGCACTATGGGCAGATGCAAGGGGAGCAAAAAACAACAGGGGCGCCAAAATGACATACGCCAATGCGGCAAAGTAAAAGTAGACAAACGGCTCACCCTGGGCAATTGACCAGTACACCGCCAGGGCAACGATGCTGCCCGCAAGTGCCAAGGGATATGTTGATTTTAGGGCATAACTGCCGAGGGGATGCAAACCACCAGCATTATCGGGGTGCAGTGGATGAAGTTTCACACCCCGCAGCAATTGTTTGAAGACTCTGGCGTTCACAATGAATCGAAGTATGCAGACGATCACTACATAGGTCGTAGGAACAATCAGGAGAACGTAACGGAGTACTAATAATACCAGCGAACCGTTTAGCCAGGAGTCCGCTGCAATGACGTCTTGATAGAAATTGAGTGCACTTGCTAAAATAGCTGCCGCCGCTGCAATCATCGGAATAAATTTACTGTGGACGATCTTCTTTGCGTTTTCGCCAACCTCGGCTGGAATAGTGACGACACCTGAGTTCTGTAGCTCCTCAACTACAACGGCCGGAGCGCTCTGCAGCCAGACAAAATAGCCCCAGGCAACTGCATAGAGCAAGGTGGAAAAATAATGGTA
>DATGYJ010000480.1:0-7259 GCA_035298105.1 Anaerolineales bacterium
AGACCACCACATTCAGGATGTGAACCGTTCTCATGCCGTTTTTCGCTTCCGAACCAAGGTTAAACCCTTATAAAATTGGCGCAGCTTTTCCAACAAAAACGCGAATGGAATTCTCGCCATGGTGAGAAGATCCATGAAGACAAAAAGCAATTGTAGTTTTATAGTGGCTCCTTTTCATGAGACAAAGAAACGGGAACCGGTTCAAATCATGACGTCATTGTGCCAAACCAACCCCGGCGCTCCATCCATTTCGCCATTTCAAGTACCGGAACAACAGTCGCTGCTAATCCGGCGATAATCAGCCAATCCACAAGCGGAAGATAATAGGTACCGAAAACATTATGGAGGAGAGGCACATAGATGATGAGCAAAAGTAATCCCACTTCCCACAAAATGGCAGTATTGAGCCACCTATTCGCAAAGGGTTGATCGAAAACGGAATGCCGATCCGAGCGAAAGTTATACGCCTTGAAAAACTGGATCAACACCAAGGAGACAAAGGTCATCGTCATCGCTTCGGCGAGGCTCCGCCCGGAGCTGAGCGCCCACGTGAACAATCCCAGATTGATGAGCGTTGACCAGATCCCACCCAAAACCATTAAGGTTACAACAGGGCGGGTAAAAATGCCTGTGCGTGGGTCGCGCGGCTTACGTTTCATCAAATCTTTTTCGGGGGGATCTACTGAAAGCGCCAAGGCTGGTAAACCATCTGTTGCCAGATTTACGTATAGGATCTGCACTGCGGTCAAGGGAAGTGGAAGGCCAAGCAGCGCCGAACCGGCCATCAAACCAATCTCACCAATATTTGAGGAAAGTAGGTACATCAAATACTTCTTGATGTTGCCGAATACGCCTCTTCCTTCCTCTACAGCAGCAACAATGGAAGCGAAATTGTCATCAGTAAGGGTCATTTCTGCAGCTTCCCTGGTCACATCGGTACCAGTGAGGCCCATTGCTATACCAATATCGGCTTTCTTTAGTGCAGGAGCATCATTTACTCCATCACCGGTCATCGCTGCAATGTGTCCGCGCGCCTGCCAGGCAGTAACGACTCTTAATTTGTGAGCTGGGGACACACGTGCGTAGACACTGATGTTTTCCACTTCACATTCGAGTTGATCATCAGGCATCTCTTCTAATTCCGCACCCGTTAGAACTCGCCCACCGTTATGTAACAACCCCAGCTCACGCGCTACAGCCTCCGCTGTTGCTGGATGATCTCCCGTGATCATGATAGGCCGGATACCAGCCTCGGTACACACGCCAATTGCTGCTTTTGCCTCGGAGCGCGGTGGATCGATCATTCCTGCCAGCCCCAAAAAGGTCATGCCGCGCTGGGCCGATTGCAACTCCGTATCTGGTTTGAAGGCAATTGCTAATACACGCAAAGCCTCACCAGCCATGTTCTGTGCCTGGCATAAGGTCTGCTCCCGGTACTTGGTATCGAGGACTCGTAAACCTTCCGCAGTCACAATGAATTCACAGTCATTCAAAATCACCTCTGGCGCACCTTTGGCATAGGCTGTCAGGCTGCCGTTTGTTTGGTGTACAGTGACCATGCGTTTTGATTCAGAGGAAAACGGAATTTCATGGATACGAGGATAGCTTGAGTCGAGGGATTCCTTATCCAAACCTGCTTTTGCCGCGGCTACTACTAATGCTCCCTCAGTAGGATCTCCCTTAATGTCCCAGTTTCCCGTTGAATCTTTCACCAGTCGTGTGTCCGATGCAAGCGCGGCAGCCATCAACATTTGACGAAGAGTCGGAGTCACACCAGAAGTTGAGCCACCATTCGTGGAAAAGACACCCTCTGGTGTATATCCCGCGCCAGAAACTGTAAACGGTTTCTCACCAGCAAAAATCTTCCTGACAGTCATTTCATCTTTGGTCAACGTACCGGTTTTGTCAGAACAAATCACCGATGTGCTGCCCAGAGTTTCTACAGCGGGTAAACGCCTAATCAGCGCATTACGTTTGACCATCTTCTGTACACCAATCGCCAGTGAAATCGTAACAACGGCAGGCAAGGCTTCAGGAACAACAGCAACAGCCAGGGCAATGCCAAATATCAGCATTTCAATAAAGGGTTGCCCGCGCAGTAGGCCAAGCACCACAATGAGTGCTACCACGACAAACGCGGCGCGCGCCAGTACTGTTCCCACTTTGTCGAGATTATGCTGGAGAGGAGTTTTGCCTGTTTCTATGGTTTGTAGCAGCTGAGCGATCGTACCAAACTCGGTCTGCATGCCAGTGGCTACGACAAGGGCACGTCCACGGCCATAGGTAACGGCTGTGCCCGCGTAGGTCATGTTCCTTCGATCACCCACAGGCAAGTCCTCGCTGTCTAGCGCGTAACTATGCTTCTCCACGGGGACGGATTCGCCTGTCAGGGCAGCCTCCTCTACTTGCAGGTTGATCGCCTCCATGAGGCGCGCATCCGCTGGGACGCGATCGCCCGTATGTAAGATGATCACATCGCCGGGGACCAGATCTTTTGCTGGTATTTTGGCTTCCCTGCCATCACGCAAAGCAGTTGCGGTGGGTGCAGCCATCCGACGCAGAGCTTCGATCGCGCGTTCCGCCCGATATTCCTGCACGAAACCCAACAGAACCGCGAACAGCACGATGATGGCAATAACGACTGACTCGATTCCATGCCCGAGGAACAGTGAGATGCCTGTTGCGCCAAGCAGAATCAAGATCAGCACATTCTTGAACTGCTCCAGAAGAATTTCCCAAGGAGAAACGCGGCGAGCAGATTGCAATTCATTAGAGCCATACTTCAGCATTCGCTCGGCGATTTCTGTGGAACTGAGCCCACGCGGTTGGCTCTTCAATTCATGGAAGGTTTCATCGACAGTTAGAATATGCCAAGGTTTTGTTTTCATGTAATTACTTATTGGCTCCTTTATCATTAATAGATTTCATATCCTCACGCCGGGGCTTGCAAGATCTGAAGATAAATATGTCAAGTAAATAGATCGGCCCGGCCATAGCGATCAGGAAAAGCAGCGCAAGTATTTCCTGACCGCGCTCTAGAATTTCGTCAAAACGAACCGCGATGACCGTGCCAGCAGCACTCATGATGACTGCAGGCTTCCAAAGTCGACGAAAAAGAGGAAAACGACGCGAACGTGGCAAAGGGGTGAACACTGGGAACTCCTTTCAGAAGCAATAGATCAGAATCACGAAGCGACATTGACCGGCATGTTCAAAACCGGATATTCCAGGGCACCCAGGAATGTTTAAAGCTGTATACGCGCGCGAATGACCTCTAAAGGCTCTTGCCAGCAAAAGCGGGGCGTTTTTAAATTACAGTTATCTTGGAGGGGGCGAATCTGGCGATAAGAAAGCAGACTGAAAATCAAGATTTATCCCCCTAAATTTGGAAAAAATGGAGACTGCGATTGTGAGTTCTCCAACGAGCAGAACGAAAAAATCGTCGTCAAATTCCGACGGATCGAAGCTGCTCGAATTCTCGAGGTCGATCGCCTGGATGCTTGGGGTGGATGTGCCAACTATAAGAAGAACTGGCAAGAGAACCAGACTGCCCAAGCAAAGGTAGAGTACTAGCGTTATCCAAGAAATTCGAGAAGCATATTGCTTAATCATCTCTGATGCGACCACAACTTGAGAAAAGATCCGATTCTTTCCATTTCATGCTTTTTAATCTATTAAATAGATCAACATCTCAGTCAACAAAAAAGACCAACGCTAAATGATAGCGATGGTCTTGCGTTTTCATTCCGACAGCCGGGAAATCTCTTTCCGTCTTGACGACTGCCGATCCCAAAGAGCCGGGCGGCTACTCCCCATCGGAGTAATTAGAGTATACAAAATTTAGATGGCGAAGTCAATCATTTTGACGTAAGTCATGTTATATGACATTTATCCTTTTTGCTTTTTTGAGGTCGTGGCTGGTCTATATTCTGACACAACATCTCCTTATCCGCGGACACTTCAGAGCATCTAATTCTCCAAAAGAGCCTAATACAGCATCAGGATTACCCAAGATCCGTTTTCACGATTTGAGACATACGGCCGCCTCTTTGATGTTGAACCATGGAATTCCGGTTTTGATTGTTTTCAATAGGCTCGGTCATTTAAAGCCAGGCATTACAATCGGCGATTATGGACATCTGATCCCAAACAGGCAGGTGGAAGCTGACCAACTGATGGATAACCTGATGTTCCATAAATGATGTGAACTGCACCTAAACTGCACCAGACTAAAAACAAGCAAGAAAAAAGACCCCAGATATAGTTAATCTTGGGTCTTTACGGGAAAAACTTCCGTATATAGGCTCCTGGCCGAGGACTTGAACCTCGAACCTAGCGGTTAACAGCCGCCCGCTCTGCCGATTGAGCTAGCCAGGAAAGCGACCGAGATTATACGTTTAACATAGAGTAGTGTCAAGCAGTATGTAACATTTGTTATTACAGACCACATCGCGCTGAGTGCCATGCACCCGAAGCGCGGATAACCAGGCAATGTAAAGTTTGGTTGATACACGCGCTTCGTCTGCGGGACGGAAGACCGCCGCCCCTCCGCAGGGCAACTTTCGCCCCCTCACCTGCACTCCCCGGCACTCACCTGCGCTTGAGGCTTGCGCCTCAGCGTAAGGCGCAAGTATGCGCCCGGGGCACACTTGCCTGATTTGCTAGGCAAATCACGGGCAGTGCCACCATGGTCCCCGTAGCGTAGCGAGTGGGAGGGAGTGTCGGTCAGCGCGAGGAGAGTCTAATACTTTATTGCGCTGAAGCGATCGAGCTTGTCAAGACGGTGCGTGGCGGTGATCTGGCGCACGGTGCCTGTCAAGCCGCGGACCACAAGCGAGTCGGTGCTGGCGCCATCGCCGAAGTACCGTACGCCATGGAGCAACTCTCCATCCGTAATGCCTGTGGCGGCAAAGAACACATCTTCCGAAGAAACCAGGTCATCGATGGTCAGGATCTTGTCGAAGTCATAACCGGCTTCACGTCCGCGGCGCAATTCATCTTCATCACGCGCATACAGCTTGCCCTGGATCTCTCCGCCCATGGCGCGTAAGGCGCAGGCTGCGATCACACCTTCAGGCGTACCGCCGATGCCGATCAATACGTCCACGCCCGAATCAGGCCAGGCAGTCATCAGCGCCGCGGCCACATCCCCGTCCGGGATTTGGCGAATGCGTGCACCTGCCCGACGGATCTCGGCAATCATGTCTTTGTGCCGGTCACGATCCAGCACAATGGTGGTCAGATCCTCAACATCCTTATGCTTGGCTTTTGCAATCGCCTTTAGATTCTCAGTGATGGATTTTTCAATATTGATGCTGCCCTTAGCTTCAGGGCCCACCGCGAGCTTGTTCATATAAACAAAGGGACCGGGGTCAAACATCGTTCCACGTGGGGCGATCGCAACTGTCGCCAGAGAGTTCGAGCGACCAAATGCCAGGGGACGAGTGCCGTCAATAGGGTCGACCGCAACATCCACATCCGGGGCATAGCCGTTTCCCACGTTCTCGCCGTTATACAACATGGGAGCGTTATCTTTTTCCCCTTCCCCGATGATGATGATCCCATTCATGTCCACCGTTTGGAGGACGATCCGCATCGCATTGACTGCAGCCGCATCCGCCGCTTCTTTGTCACCGCGTCCCATAAAGCGACCGGCTGACAAGGCGGCGGCTTCCGTCACACGCGCCAGTTCGAGCGCAAGATTTCGAGTAGGATCACTACCACGCTGTTCCATCTGACCTCCTTACAAGATAAAAAATTGGATCACGAAATAGCCGAGCGCTGCACCCCATATCCAGGAATCGATGCGATCAAAAAAGCCTCCATGACCGGGAAAGACATTACTCGAGTCTTTCAGTCCCCCCTGGCGCTTGAACATACTTTCACCGAGATCACCCAGAGGGGCCAGCGCACCGATCACCAAACCCAGGAAAGCTCCTTGCAGGGGAGTGATCAGACCGCCCAGAGGTTGGGGTCCGAACGCCAAAGCTGAAAAGGCATAGGCAAAAAAAGCCCCAATGATCACGGAGGTAAATAAACCCGCAAAATATCCTTCCCAGCTTTTCTTTGGGCTGAGGCGTGGGGTCATTTTGTGCTTTCCGTAGACCGCGCCAATCGCATAGGCGCCTGTATCCCCGCCCCAGACGATCGGCAGCACAATCAGCCACCACCAGAGACCCTGTGGCAGGAAGCGCAGATCAAGCAGATAAGATCCGAGCCAGCCAAGATACACAAGGCCCGTCACCGTGACGGCAAAGTCAAGCGCTGCCTGATCGCGCCCACGCTCATAAGCCACGAGATGGACCGTCATTGCAACCAGGACAAACAGCACAAAGAGGGGAATGGCAGCTTCTGCAAAAAAGAAGCGCACTGCGGTAATACCCAGCACGCCTCCAACGGTGACAATCTCATTTGGTTCATACCGAACCGCCCGGAACAAACGGACATATTCCCATGCGCCGCCAACCAGAAAGACCCCAATCAACAGAAAATAAAATATCCCTCCGTAAATGAGCGCAGGCAGAAGAACCACTGCCAGCCCAAGGGACGTCAGTGTGCGCTTAAGCATTGCTGGCCTCATATTCGTTCGACGAGACTTTGCCATAACGGCGGTCACGTTGAGCAAATGTTTCCAGCGCACGGCGATATTCTGTTTTGTCGAAGTCGGGCCAGTACGTCGGCGTGACATACCATTCTGAATATGCAGCTTGCCAGATAAGGAAATTGCTCACACGTAGTTCTCCCGAAGTACGAATGATGAGGTCTGGGTCAGGCACGCCCGCCGTGTAAAGATAGCGACTGACGAGTGCATCGGTCACATCTTCGGGGGCAATGCCGTCTCTCATAATATTTTGGATCGCGTTGACAATCTCATCCCGTCCGCCATAATTGAAGGCGACGTTCAGGGTCAGGCGATCATTATTCTTGGTCAGTTCCACGGCATCCAGCACTTTTTCCTGAAGCGTGGGAGCCAGGCGTTCGAGCCGCCCAATATGGCGCAATTGCACGCCCTCTTTGTGCAATTCATCCAACTCGCGGTCAATGACATCTTCGAGGATGTACATCAGGCCCTTCACCTCTTCAGGCGGGCGCCCCCAATTCTCAGTCGAAAATGCATAGATCGTAAGGTACTTTACACCGAACTCAACCGTCGCACGAATGACGCGCCGGAGATTCTCGGTTCCTGCTTTATGACCTGCCAGGCGCGGTAAGTGGCGTGAAAGCGCCCAACGCCCATTGCCATCCATGATCATGGCAAC
>DATGYJ010000481.1:0-41704 GCA_035298105.1 Anaerolineales bacterium
TGTTCCAGCAAATACGCGATGCATGGTTTTTATGATGCCCTGCGCATGGAGCTGTACCGGCAGGGTGTAAGCTGCACGGTGGTTTGTCCGTGGTGGGTGGCGACAGAGTTCCATGAATCTCAACTGAACAAGGACGGTGCGCCGCGTGGGGAGCGTGGTCGTGCCTACTACACCAAAAACACAATGACTGCCGATGAATGTGCCCAAATCGTACTGCGGGCTGCCTATAAACGCCGTCGCGAAGTCTTGATGGGACCTGGGCCACTGGTGAACTGGCTCAAAGCACTTGCGCCCGGACTTTTGGACTGGCTGACGTTCAAGGTATTCCTTGAGCCTGCCGCCCGCCGTGCAAAGACTGCTCACCTGGAGATGAAATCATGAGGAACGAAACAACGTTTCGGATGCGGATGATGATCGAAGTGTTTCGTGATGAATATAAAGCCTATATGCAGCGCACAGGCAGATTCTTCCCCAGGTTAGAGACTGCCAAACCATAAGAAAGGAGGCACAGATGCCAGAAAAGACTCTTCAATCGTTGGCAGGGGTGTCTGAGACGCTTTTGATGACCCTTTATGTTCGAGCACGCGAATCTCAACGCCCTGATGCCATGATCAAAGACGAGAAGGCAGTGGCAATGGTCAACCAGATCGACTGTGATTTTTCCCGGCTCAGAATGCAACGGCATGATGAAATCGCAGTGATCATGCGGATGAGAAAATTTGATATTTATGTACGGGATTTCCTGCTGCGAAATCCGGAGGCTGTCGTTGTCCATATCGGGTGTGGACTGGATACCCGCTTCGAACGCGTGGACAATGGACGGGTCGAATGGTTCGACCTTGACCTGCCCGATGTCATTGCGCTGCGCCGGAAATTGACCGGTAATGAGAGCCAACGCTATCATCTGCTCGCCACGTCTGTATTTGAGGAGAGCTGGCTTGAAGAAGTGAGCCAATATAAGCCGGGCCGATTCATGTTTTTGGCGGAAGGCGTCTTTCCTTATTTCGAAGAAGCGCAGGTCAAATCCCTTTTTCTCAAACTACGTGATCGTTTCCCCGGTTCAGAATTAGTCTGTGATGCCCATACACCCTTTGTGATTTGGGCTGACAACCTGCAGTTGGCTTTTGCGAAGGTAACCGCGCGTCTTCAATGGAGTTTGAAACACGGCAGGGATGTCGAAGGCTGGGGCGAGGGCCTCTGCCTTTTGGATGAGTGGAATTACTTCGAGGAGGATGAGCCGCGCCTGAAAGCTTTTCGCTGGGCGCGCTTAATCCCCCCATTAGCGCAGTCATCAGGAATTTTCCATTACCGGTTAGGCTGATTTTATGAAAATGACCCATTGCGGGAGGTGAATATCTTGTTTCCCGGCTAACTAAAACGTGCTTTTACTCCTGTAAAAGTGCTCCCTGCGCCGTCCCTCGCGACACTTGCGCCTGCGCGCAGTGCAGGTGAGCACACTCGAAGGAGTGCGGCGCAGGTGTTCTCCTGTAATCGCCGCCGAGGACGGCGGCGTGAGCGAGTTTTGCACCAGAAACTAACCAAAACGTAACTTCACTCCTGCGTTAAGAGAACCGATTTTGTTTGGGTGGTCCAGTGTAATAGAAGGAATCCGAGGATCGCGATCATGCCAATGATGCCGCAGGCATACCATAGCCAGTTTGGATTGTAGTGATCCAACACTAAGCCTGCCAAATAGGGACCCACAGCGAAAGAGATGCCCCAGGAATTTCCATAAATAAAATTATAGCGGCCGCGCATCTCTTCGGGCGAGAAGTTTGCCACGACTGCATTTGCAATTGGAACGGTAACCATTTCACCCACAGTGAGAAGCGCCATGGCGACCGCAAACCACAAAAAGGTACTGACAAAGCCATATAAAAACAGCCCAAGGGCAATAAAGAATACTCCCAGCGCCATCATCAGCATGGGCGGGCGCTTTTCGATCCGGCGCGTAATTGAGAACTGGAACAGAACCACCATCGCGGCATTGATGCTGATCAGAGATCCGTAGCCTGATTCAGGTAAACCATGCTGGTCACGCAGAAAGACTCCCAGGGTCGTGTTCATGTTCATGTAAACCAGCCAGGTTAACAGGCAGACCAAAGTAAACGCCATGAATCTGCCATCCTGCAAGACGCGCTGATAGCCTCGAAACGTCTCGACGGTTGATTCCTGTTCTTTACCTTCCGGAGCCGTCGGCTTTGTCTCTGGGATTAACCAGAAAACCAGGAGCGCCACAATTGCACTCACAACCGCATCGCAGATAAAGAGTGCCAGATAGGAACGCGCCGCAATAAACCCGCCGATCACCGGACCGATCACAATCGCCAGGTTGAAAGCCACCCGCCGGATACCAAATCCGCTGGCGCGTTTCTCCTCCGGCAGCATATCCATGAAAACAGCCTCATAGGCCGGTCCGCCTACATCGGTAAAGATGCCCGAAATAAACGCCACGATCAGGAAGAACTGGAATTCATTGACGAAGCCCATGAAGAGTGTGCTGAACGAAGTAGCGATGAGACTAAAAATGATAATGCCCTTGCGCCCAAAGCGATCGGTCAGAGCACCGCCGGGGAAAGCACCAATGAAACCAGATATAAAGAAGATGGCGAAGAGTCCCCCCACTTCTGTCATGCCTACGCTAAACCTCTTCGTAATATATAAGGCAAAGAACGGAAATAATAGTGATCCCCCGAGGCGGTCAACAAAGTTGACGAAGATCATCATCCAGAAATCACGTGGATATTCTTGGTAGATTTGCCGGGCACGGTTCATAGAACTCCATTTGCGAGAAGCGGCTTTTTACCTTATACCAATAAAACACTCCCTTTGGCTGTCTGGACTTGAATCTATTATACGATGAATACGGCGCCGGACCGGGGTCTCTCTCATTGAGGGCGATCTCGCCCTAAAAGCCAGAATAGTCACAACGCACTCATTCTGGATGTGAGGGTTGTCATCACATGTGGTGACATTTCATAATTGTCCCAATCCTAAAATCGCCATATCATTTTTACAAGGAGCTCCCATGACTGAACAGAAAATTCTCTATTTGTCGCGTGCCGACGTTGAAAAAGTCAATTTGTCCATGAAGGAAATTATCGATCTGCTTGAAAAAGCATTTCTGGAAAAGGGCAATGGGCGGGTCGAACTGCCACCCAAGCCCGGGATCCATACCCAGCCTGACGCGTTTATCCATGCGATGCCGGCCTATATCCCGTCCCTGCAATCTGCCGGCATCAAATGGGTCAGCGGCTATCCGGAAAACTTCAAACGGGGCCTGCCTTACATCAGTGGACTGCTGATCCTCAACGACGTCCAAACCGGCATTCCCTATGCCGTGATGGATTGCGCCTGGATTACAGCCATGCGGACCGGCGCGGCGTCGGCGCTCTCTGCCAAGTATCTGGCTCGCCCTGCTTCCGAAACGGTTGGCATTCTCGCCTGTGGCGTCCAAGGGCACACCAATTTGGAGGCCCTGGCTTGCCTTTTCCCGATCAAGCGGGTTTATGCCTATGATGTCCTTCCCCAGGTGCAGGAAAGATTTATCGCCGAGATGAGCGAGCGTTTCCAGTTTGAGATCCTCGGGGTCAAAGAGCCGAAGCAAGCCGTCGTCGAATCGGATCTGGTGGTTACGTCCGGACCCATTTTGAAACATCCGTCTCCTGCCATCGAGAAGGATTGGCTGCGCCCTGGCGCTTTCGGCTCCGCCGTGGATTTCGATTCCTACTGGACGGGCGAGGCGCTGGCGCAAATGGACCGGATCAGCACCGACGATCACGCCCAGTTCCAATATTACAAATCCGTTGGATACTTCCAGCAGACGCCCGATCCCTATGCGGACTTGGGTGAGTTAGTGGCAGGGCTCAAACCTGGTCGTATGGACGAAAAAGAACGCACTCTGGCGATCAACCTTGGCCTGGCGATGGACGATATGGCCGTTGCTCCGACAGTTTATCAATCCGCGCGAGAGGAAGGTCTTGGAACCTGGCTTCCATTATGAGGGTCGCCGGATCTGGAAGATGATCCGTGCAGCGCCAGCCGTGAGTAAACGTAACTTGAATTTCCATGAGCGACTCTCAGAGTCGCTCTTATCTTTTTCTTTGCTGTGCTTCAATCCCGGTCGTAGTCAAGCTTTTGAAAATTTCATTCATCTCTTCAGGGGAATAGATCATTTTGTTCTCGAGCCACCACTTCAAAAGGGTCAGAAAACTCCCAGAGATGAAGTTCCCGAGCACCGGGATCGGAACGTTGAACTCCCTGCCACTTCCCTGAAGACCCAGCTCGATTCTTTTGCTCAGCGACTTTTGCAGGTGCTGTATGAGCAAATCGATGCCCGAACCCCAAAGCAGCGCTTTATATAGTTCATACTCCTCTCCGACATGACGGAATAGTCCCAGGCTTGGGAAAAACCAATCGTCATCACGGGTCTCGTGATGAATACCCCGGCTCAAAATGTCGATCACGCGGTCCAATTCCCCGACAAATAAATCATCCTTGTCACGATAATGAGCATAAAACGTGGATCGCCCGACATTGGCGCGTTCAATGATGTCGCTGACCGTGATTGCGTTGTAGTCTTTTTCTCTGATCAGCTGAACCAGCGCCTCACTTAATAAATGGCGTGTCCGCTGACTGCGGCGATCCTGTTTCTCGCTCATGACGTACCTCTCAGTTTCCGCACACTTTGGCGGTTTTATCCATTAACGGACATTCTACCCGGTCTGATGATTGATTTCTATCACGTATAAAAATAGAATAGTGTGAACAAGGAGATAAATGATGGCACACCATTTTCATACAGTTGAAGGACCCGCGCCGACGGAAGGCAAGTTGATCCGTTGGGCGCCTTACTACGACCTGGCAGTCAATATTACGACTCTGGGACAGGCGTGGCGCCTGCGCAAAATGACCGTGGATTTAGCATTGATCCAGCCCGGGGAGGATGTCCTGGATGTAGGCTGTGGTACCGGTGAAGTGACTTTATTGGCAAAAACGCGTGCAAAGAATGGCAAAGTCTATGGCATTGACCCTGCGCCTGAGATGATTGCCGTGGCTCGCAGCAAAGCCGCACGGAAAAGGCTGGACATCGATTTCCGCGTGGGTGTGATCGAAGCACTGCCATTCCCCGATGCGAGTCTGGATGTGGTCACCTCCAGCCTGATGATGCATCACCTGCCGGAGGATTTGAAAGTGCTCGGCCTGGCTGAGATCTATCGTGTGCTCAAACCAGGCGGACGTCTCCTGATTGCAGACTTTATGCGCCCGAGCGGTTCACTGGTCAATCACCTGTTCATTGCTTTGACCAGGCACAATGGAATGAAATCTGGTGTGGAGGATTTGCAAAAGTTATTGGACGAGGCTGGGTTTAGCCAGACCAGGAAACTGGATGAAGAGGTCTTACTGATCGGATTCATGCGGGCGGTGAAGTAGTTAAATGGTTGTTCATAAGTATTTATAAAGATATTCCGTCCTTGCGAGCCTGAAAGGCGAAGCAATCTCCTATACTGTCCCTGGGATTGCTTCGTCGTAGCACCATAGGCGCCACTCCTCGCAATGACGATACAAGAGTTTTCTAAGTATTTTCAGTCGACCACTTAAATTCGAAGCGATCCTTGCAATTGTCAGGGATATATCCCCCATTGCCCGACTGTGCCATCTGCCCCCAGCAGTACCACCTGCCTGCCATCCGGCGAGAAGGCCACCCGATACAAAGCAGTCGCATTTCCGTCGACTGTGAACAACTTCTCACCGCTGGCAACATCCCACAAGATCATCGATTTATCTTCGGATACAGAGGCGAGCAACTTGCCATCTGGCGAGAAGGCGGCATCATACACGATCCCCAGGTGTCCGCTTAGGGTGCGTAGTTCCTTGCCTTTGATTACATCCCACAATTTCACCGTTTTGTCTTCGGAAGCAGAGGCAAGCAGCGTGCCATCTGGTGAAAATCGGACAATGTAAACGTAATCTTTATGCCCGGATAATTTTAGCAGCTGTTTGCTCGTGGCCGCGTCCCAAAGGATGATTGGACCAACGACGGCTCCTCCTACCAGGGTTTTGCCATCCGGTGAGAATGAAATTGCGCCACCTACACTCAAATCGTAGATTTCGTCTCCGGTGGCCAAGTCCCACATGCGGACCACCCCATAATTATCTTCGGAGGCCAGGAATTTGCCATCTGGCGAGAAAGCAAGCTGAATAATAGGACGCTCATGACCTTTCAATGTTACCGGGAGTTCTTTGCCGCTGGATACATCCCATAGTCTCACAGCTCCAGTATCGTGTCCCGTGGCCAGCGTCCTGCCGTCGGGTGAAAAGACGATGTGCAGCACCGATGTGTCAAATCCGCCGAAGGTACGCAGCTCCTGCCCGCTGGCTGCATCGAAAAGCTTAACCGTATTATCGCAAGACAGGGTTGCCATCATCCTGCCATCCATCGAGAAATCGAAATCATACTTTAAACACGTAACATTTAACGAGCGTAATTCCTGCCCGCCGGCCGCATCCCAAAATTTCACGCCCTCATAGGAGGTCGAGGCGAGTGTCTTGCCGTCCGGCGAGAAGGCCACGGTATCCACAAATCCTGTATGCCCAATGAAGGAACGGATTTTCTTTCCGCTAGCCACTTCCCAAAGGATCAGGGTTCTATCTACCGAACTGGACGCTAATGTTTTCCCATCTGACGAGAAGGAGATCCAAAGCACACCACCGGTATGATTCCCTTTCATGGTGCGTAATAACTTGCCACTGGTCGCATCCCAGATCTCTACGGTAGTGTCAAATGCTGCGGAAGCCAGCAATTGACCATCCGGGGAAAAGGCCAGCTTGGTAAGCGCAGAATCTTTGTGCCCATGCAGAGCGATCAGCTGATTGCCGCTGGCTACTTCCAATAGTTCGATTGCCTTTTGATCTGTTTCAAAGGCGAGGATCTTACCATCCGGTGAGAAGTCAATCGTAGAGGCATAAATACTTGCATGAGTGCTTAGAGTGCGCAATTGCGTTCCGCTGGCGACATCCCACAGTTTAATGTTTTTATCAAACGCGCAGGAGGCGAGCAGGGTGCCATCAGGCGAGAAGGCAATACAGATCACATTGCCTGTATGCCCACTAAGTGTGCGCAGTTCCTGTCCACTGGCGACATCCCACAGTTTGATATTCTTTTTGTCCGCAACAACTGCGAGGGTTTTCGCGTCTGGTGAGAGAGCCACGGCCTCAGCGCCAATCCAGCTTTTGGTATCGATGTATCGGTTTAGCTGCAAGGTTTGCGAATCATACAGGTAAATTCCTATCGATGACGCAACTACGATCAATCGCCCATCGCGTGAATAGGAGACGCCGGTGGTGAAGCCCTGACCCCAGCGCGCGATTTCCACCAGGTTTTTAGCGTTGGAGGAGGAGATGATATTGCTAAGTTGTGGTATGGGGGTGTTGAGAAGGACGGGTAACTCAGGAGTCGGGGTAAGCGTAGGTGTAAGAGTTGGCGGTATAGGCGTGTATGTGGCTGTTGGCGATGAAGTAGCAGCAGGCGTAGCTGTTGGGACGACTGTCGGCTGCGACGAACAGGCTGAGATTAGAACGCTCAAAGCCAGGATGCCAAAAGCGATACTTCGTGGTTTTGTATTCATCACTCCTCCATAGCTATGTGGCACAGACATAACCGCTTTGGCTCCCTAAGGTGGTCGCCTGATCAATTGATCCTGGCTTGCCCCATCTAAATATCATTATTCAGATAGGAAAGAGATGTAATCAGTTTACTCTGTATCCCACTCGATTACAACTGACAATCCCTGAGTTGCTCAGCGCGCAAACAAGGCCGGTTATGCCTAACCTGACAATCACCGGCTATTCTCGTGGAAGTACCGCAAATTTTCGGCTATCCGCGTGTTTGCTGTCTTTCGTGGCTACATATCTGAGAAAATCTGTCAGGCCCCAGGGCTAATACTTATAGAACCCTCTTCCGCTTTTCCTTCCTAAATAGCCTGCATCCACCATTTTCCTGAGTAATGGAGCAGGACGGTACTTGTCTTCGCCCAGGTCGCGCTGTAAAACTTCCATCACGAACAGTACCACATCCAATCCGATCAGGTCTGCCAAGGTGAGTGGTCCCATGGGATGATTCATTCCGAGTTTCATGACGGTATCAATGGCTTCGGGCGTGCCCACATTTTCCTGCAGGGCAAAGATCGCTTCGTTGATCATTGGGCATAAAATTCTGTTTGAAATAAAACCCGGAGAATCATTGGCTTCGACCGGTTCTTTTCCCATCACTTTACATAAGGTTAGCGTGGTTGCGAGCGTTTCCTCACTGGTCGCCAGACCCTTGATCACTTCCACCAACTTCATCAAAGGGACGGGATTCATAAAGTGCATGCCGATGACTTGAGCGGATCGCCTGGTTGCCGCGGCGATTTTGGTGATCGAAATGGAAGAGGTGTTGCTGGCTAAGATCACGTTTTCAGGCGCGGCCGCATCGATCTCTTTGAAAACCTTGAACTTCAGTTCGGGGTTTTCGGTCGCAGCTTCGATGATGAAATCTGCGCCTGGCAGGCTGCTCAAGTCCCCAACATAACTGATCTGCTCCGCCAGATCCTTTTGCTCCTGAGTGAGCGCCCCCTTTTCCAAAAGCTTGGCAGTAGATTTGGCAATGGTCCCCCTGGCTTTTTCGAGCGCGGCAGGCATGACATCCATGCATGTGACCTGATAGCCTGAGGTCGCTGCGGCCTGCGCGATGCCATTGCCCATCGTCCCTGCGCCGACGACAAAGATATGCTTAATAGTCATGTGGTCTCCGTTCGTGCGTGCAGTAGACAGGTATACACGTAGGCACGTAAACAAGTAAACATGTATACCTGGATACCTGTCTACGTGTTTACCTAGCCCTGCGTATCTCTCCAAAGCTTATAGTTATTCCGGATCTGTTCGATATGCCCCGGAATGTGCGCCGAATAGATATTGAGCCATTGTTCGAAGGTATAAGGCTCTTCGTATTCAGGATGTATTACTGAATGCTCAAAGACCTCATCCGGCTGTTTCTTGAGCAATGCATAGGTTGTCTTGCGGACCAGCCGGACGATTTCCAAAGCGTCTTCATAGTTCTGTTCATGATAATCCAATTGATCTGCCCATTTGGCCTGGTCGTATCCCATCAATGTCCCGCCTGGCTCGACGATCAATTTGCGGGCACGTAAGGCCCCACTGGATTCAGAATCTGCCAGGTGGATCAGCACCTCGTAGACGCTCCACTCCTTTGGCTCGGGCTTGAAGGACCAGGCTTCACGTGGGACGTCTTTGAGCGTTTCTATCAGCAGGTCGTAGCCACGTCCGTAAAGTTCGATCTTTTCACTGCGCTCTTGTTTGTTCATGATTCCTCTGGGAAGTAGATAAGTTGGGAAGTAAACAAGTACACAGGTAAACAAGTAAGCAAGTTCTGACCTGTCTACTTGTCTACCTATTTACTTGTCTACGTATTTACTCCACCTCCACTGCCATCGCCACGGCCTCTCCGCCGCCGAGACAGAGCGAGGCGATGCCGCGCTTCAGTCCTCGATCCTTCAAAGCATAGAGCAACGTGGTGAGTACACGCGCCCCGCTTGCACCCAGGGGATGTCCGAGGGCGATCGCACCGCCATTCACATTGACCTTGCTCCAATCCCAGCCCTGGTCCGCGAGAGCGTAACCATCGGCAAGGACTTGTGCAGCAAAGGCTTCGTTGAGCTCGATCAGGTCCACATCTTGTAGAGTCCAGCCAATTTTCTTCAGCAACTTCGGGATCGCATAAGCAGGGGCAGAGAATAAATATTTTGGCTCCACGGCCGCTTGTGCATAACCAACGATCTTTGCAAGCGGTTTAAGATTATTCTTCTCGGCATAGGCGCGCGATGAAATCACAACCGCTGCACCGCCATCGTTCATCGGAGATGAGTTTCCCGGCGTCACTTTTCCGTCTGGTTTGAAGGCGGGTTTCAGTTTTTCAAGTGCTTCGAGCGAGGTGTCCTTACGGGGACCCTCATCTCGATCAACGACGATCTCTTCGCCCTTTCGCCCAGGGATCCGAACCGGAACAATCTCGGCATTGAAGCGACCTGCTACTTGCGCCTCAACAGCTTTCTGGTGGGACTGTAGCGCAAATCGATCCATTGCCTCGCGTGTCACCTCATATTCGTCTGCAATAAATTCGGCGGCATTGCCCATATTCCAGTTTTCGAAGGGATCGAACAGACCATCATTGAGTAAAGCATCTGTCAGAGACTGATTACCGAACTTCAACTCGCCCGAACGGCCTGCAACCAGATAGGGCGCCCGGCTCATCGACTCAAACCCACCCGCCACGAACAAGTCAGCATCGCCTGCCCGGACGGCTTGTGAGGCGAACATCGCGGCTTTGAGCCCCGATCCACAGACTTTGTTAACTGTAGTGGCGCTGACCGTTGCCGGTATTCCACTTAAAATCCCGGATTGACGTGCAGGAGCCTGTCCTTCCCCAGCTTGCACAACGTTACCCATAATCACTTCTTCGATATCTTGGGGGTTGATCCCGGCACGCTCTACCGCGGCTTTCACAGCAATTGCGCCCAATTGCGTGGCGGGCACAGTGCTGAGCGAACCTTGAAACTTTCCGATCGGCGTTCGCGCCGCGGAAAGGATCACAGCTTCTTCCGCACTGCCGCGCTGCGGCGTGCTACGCTTGATTTCCTCAGCCATCCTGCCTCCTTTACGAATAATGGGGAAATTATAAAGCCAATGGACAGTGCCATTGGCTTTGTTTACCGGTTTTGGTTGTGATTGTCTGGCTAGCTCATCACATTCTGAGGTGGAGGCACTACAGGCTGCTCCGTCGTAGCCAAATATCCTGCCCCCGCACCTGCACCTATTGCAAGGAGAGCGCCGATAATGCCAAAACATAGAGATGTAACGATACCTGCCCCATAAAAAGTGATTTGGGTCGGTGCGTCACTCGAAGCGGACGGGATTTGTCCAAACGGGAGCTGCATTCCGCGCGCTTGCATGAAGACGAGTGCGGCAAGACCCCCAAGAACCTGGCCCAGAATGATCAGACCTCCTGCAATGCCTCCGGCGGTGAGTCCCACCCGGGCGCCTTGATTCTTCGTAAGAGGTTTCTCCTGCTGGGCGGCGAAGAAACCTGCAATCCCGCCTGCTACCAGCGATAAACCGGGACCACAGAAGCCAATAAAACCAGCGACACAGATGTTCAGCACCAGACCAATCACGCCGACAATTAATCCGACTCTTGTTCTTGCTTGCATGGCAGTTCTCCTTTTTGGGTTTCTATTACTATACCAGTTTTTGGCAGAATGCTACCGATGTCGATGGTTTATACATCGCCTTCCCAAAATCGGACGTTATGAGTCTTTGTACACGGATGCTGCGCGCGGAGTAGACGGATCGTATCCGTTTTTTTACGGAAAAAAAGCCGTGGAGTCCGTGTGATCCGTGTACAAACAGAAAGCCTTGTCAAGCGATCATGCAAAAACTGTGATGATTGATAAGGGGTCCAAGCTGTGGTTCTGCCGTCCTGGGTTGGCTCAACAGGATTCTCTGATCATTCAAGGTGCTTTAGGGCTTCTCTTCTGCTTAACGGATGAAGACTCGTTGACTCGACAAACTCTTTGACCGCGTTCGGGTCCGTGCGCGCATACTGTCGCAGCGACCAGCCGATGGCTTTGTTGATAAAGAATTCTTTTGAACCCAGGTTTTCGCGGATGATCTCGCACAGCAGATCAAAGTCGGTTTCCTTTTTGTAGTTGAGTTGGAACAGGATTGTGGTACGCCTCAGCCAGAAATTATCGCACGCACGCCACCTGGCGAGATATTTTTCTCGAATGTCTGGGAACCTTTGAAAATGAACTCCCACGGTTCCGCCCGCGATACTATCTACCGTATCCCACCACGATTTGGTCACGAGCATGGATTCGATCGTCTTGATGAATTTGGCAGGAATTTGTTGGTTGAATCTGCCGAGCAGACCCACAGCCACGTATTGAAATTCCCGTTGAGGCAGTGACCACAAATCCCGCAAGATAGGATCCAGGTCAGACAAGGCCGGCAAGCCGAAGCCTGCAAAGAACTCCTTTTGTAAGGCGACATTCTGGGGTGTCTTGATACCCAGATATTCAAACTGCTCGCGCATGTATTTCTTCATCGGCGCGGCTTGAGCTGGGTCAGCGTTTTGTTCGAACAAGGCTTTCAAAGGGATGACGTAAGGGTGCATGGTTTCTCCTGGTGAAGTAAAGAGGTATACAAGTACACAGGTAGACAGGTAAAAAGGTAGGCGCGCGTTTACTTGTGTACTTGTATACCTGTCTACTTGTCTACTTGCGTATTCATCAATCTGCCTCCTGGACCTCCATCGCCATCATGACTCCTAAAGTGATATGAATCTCACGGCACCTGTGTGTCTTCCGGATCATACGGCTGGACAAATTGAACCAGCCAGTTTTCATTGCCTTGGGCGGTCACAGACGAAGACGGTGTAACGATGTGGATCCATGTTCTGCCGGGATGTAGCGGGACCAGGTTACCCTGTGCATCGACAAAGTGCAGAGGGCGCAAAAGGCCGGTTGTTTTCTCCCACTCACGGTTTTCCGTAGACCAGTAGATCTTGAAAGCTTTTCCGTCGCGGAATAAATAAGCCGGATTCTTCTGCCCGAAATGGAAATCAATGTCCAGTTGATTGTGCCGGAAGCGATGGTGTTCGGCAAAGACGACCACCACATTTTCAAAGGACAGTTGTCTTTCGGTCAATCGATCGGTTGCAGGGATGAGTGTTCCGTTGCCATCGGCCAAATCTGTCCAGCGCAGGTAGGTTTGTGAGATCGGGTCGTATTGCCAGGCAGATTGAGTATAGGCGTGATAAAAAACATTGATGGAGCTGGCCGGTTGTCCACCGGGCGGAAGGATATCGGAAAATAAATTTCCTGAATAATTGACCGGTTGTTTCGGGTTCAAGCTCTCTTCAGCCAGCTCTCGCAACCGCCTCACAGGCAATAAGGCGCTGTTGGGAGTCGTTTTGTCCACTCCAAATACGATCTGGCAGGCGTCGAGCCGTTCGCCAATATCCCAGGCGGCGCTCGCGTAGACGAGACAGCTATTCGGGAACATATGCCCGATTTGATTGTAGGTCAACCGCCCCGAACGGATCGGTCCCACATACGGCTCAGTTGGAATGTACCACGGCGTGCTGGTCGCGGCAGGGTTCGGAGTGGCACTCTCTCCCTCGGATAAGATCAAACCGGCGTCCCAGAATGAGGCCGTCGAGCCCGCCTGAAAAGCTCGCGTTGCTCCACTTGTCACATCTGCGTCGCTGTCACGATCATCATCGCCTACATCCGATTTGGTAAATTGATAAGCATCCGGTTTGACGAATTGGATCATAGCTTCAGTAGTAGGAAGCTCGAATGCGTAATAGCCATTAGAGTCGGTGCTCGTTTCAGCCAATGCTTCCCGGCTGCTCCCGTCGAGCAGGCGTACACACACGCCGCCAACGCCAGCTTCCCAGGCGTCCTGCTGGCCGTTCTCGTTTTCATCCAGCCAGACGCGGTTGCCGATCCAAGCTCCGTTGGGATGAATGATCTCGTCGCGTACTTTGCAGCCGCCATTGACGTTTGGAATGGCACGCGGGAAGCCCCCATAGAACACATTCAGAAAGCGCGTGGTACCTTCGCCGATGTAAAGCTCATAGACCCACGGGGCGAAGCCCGGTCCTGCCTGCGGGCGGGCTGTCACAGGCATATTGCTGATGGAAACCAGCACTGCCGGAAGTTTGAGCAAGGCCGGATCTTCCACTTCACGGCCTGTCAGTGGGTTGATATTTGGAGGAAAGTCTTCTGCATTGGGCCCGTCGCTGGCAGGCGAGAGATGTGGTTGAGGAGTCGAGGTAGGAGATGGAATTACTGCCAGCGTGGAGGTACTACTGGAAGCAATTGTTTCTGTTAGAGTTGGCTGAATAGACGGTGGAGCAGAGCAGGCGGTCACCAACAGGATCAGCAGCACTAGGATCGCGCGGCGCATAGATTGATTATAGGCAGATTTGTTGGTTTATGTCTTGGTCAGCTTCGCGCTCAGCATCCTGTGAGGAAGCAACCTGCTGTTATGAGGGGTTGCTTCGGCCCTTCGGGATCGCAACGACATGGATGGTACTAACTTTGCTTTGCACCGGGCGGCGCCACAAAGCGTGCCCGGAAAACCCCGGAGGTCAGGTCATCCAGATAGGATTGCAGGGAATAAATAATGACCCAGGTCTTGCCAGGCTTGAGGGCGGCAGGCGTTCCGTCCAGGTTGATAAATCGCATCGGCTGCCCTCGTCCGGTCTTCTGTTCGTATGGGGTCGCGACCGTGCTCCATTTAATCTTATACATTCGCCCGTCGCGGAAAAGATAGGCGTTCCCCTGATTACCCGGCGCGACGTTGATATCCACGATGGTGGGCGTGATCACAATGTGCTCTGCAAACATCAGGATGATGTTCTCGAACTGCAATTGCCTGCTGTTGAGCCGGTCCACGGTGGGATGAAGCACACCCTCCGCCTCCGGCCGAGAGTCATCAATATAGCGCCACCAGGATTCTGAAGCCGCGTCATAGGTCCATTTGGATTGATTGAGCAGTGCCCAATACTCACGCAGTTCTGTGGCGGGTTCTCCGCCAGCGGGAGGCTCGTCTGAAAATAGATTGCTGGCGTAATTGAAGTTCGGATTGAATTTCTTATTTTGCTCTGAAATTCTTGCCATCCTTTCGAGAGGCAGCATCGCGCCGCCACCCTTGATGGTATGAGCCACTGTAGCACACCCTGGGATTTGCGCCAGGACTGCCGGGTCGGCGGAGGCATAGATCAAGCAGCTGTCCTGGTACATCGCTCCCATATACTTGTAAAAGATGCGGCCCGAGCGGATAGGTCCTACCTCTGCTGGAGGCAGCTCAACGGATGGATCCGGAGTGGGCGTGAGGTCCGGGGACGAGACCAAACCTGCGTCCCAGAAAAGAAGGGAGGCTGACGTAATATTCACCGCGTCCGTCCGACCCGTCTGCTGATCCACATCACTGTCGGTCGCCTCATCCCCTATGTTCTTCTGAGTAAACTCCAGCCAGGAGGGTTTCTCGAACTCGATCATGTACTTTCCGGCTTTGATGTTGAAGGCGTAGTATCCGTTGCTATCCGTCGTTGTTTGCTGTAAGGATTTGCCATTTGCATCGAGCAAGTCGACACAAATCCCGCCAATGCCGCCTTCGCGTGGGTCTTGAATGCCATTCTGGTTCTGATCGTGCCAGACACGGTTGCCAAGGATCAAATCCGTTTGGGTGATTGGCTCGGTACGCACTTCACAATCGCCATGCAATGGGATTTCAGGTGCCGGGAATTCACCATAGACCACCGCGAGGTGGCGCGTAGAGCCTTCTGTGATGTAATACTCATAGACAAACGGCGTGAAGGAAAAGCCTGCCTGTGGGCGTGCAACTGGAGGAAAGTGTGATATGGAAAGCAGGATAGCAGGATATTCAAGCCGCCTCGGGTCGGAGACGCGTTGTCCGGTGAGGGGATTGTAGCCTGCGGGGAATTTGTCCGGACCATAAGTAGTGGGGATAGGCAGAGGCTGAGGTGTGGGTGTATTCGTTGGAAGATTAGGAGTTGCTATCGCACTGGGAGGTAGAAGAGTTAGCGGGATTTTTGTTCCAGCGGTTTGATTGATTGGATTCCCACTACTGTTCGTACAAGCACTGACCAATGAAATGAGAAAGATAATAAGAATATATTTTTTCATAAACACTTTTACTGGAATATAAATAACTCATGCCTCTTCTGCGTCAGCCCATTCTCCAGTCTCTAATCTCCAATGTACCAATACCCACCTACTTCGCCCCCGCCGGCTGGACAAACTGCAATAACCATTGACCTGCTGACTGTTCCGTGACAGTCGTTTCAGGTGTGACAATCGATATCCAGGTGTGACCGGGCTTGAGCGGGAAAGGAGTCTTGTCGTCGAGGTTTAGGAACTGAATCGGTTTGCGCCGGCCCGATTGGATTTCTGCATCCGTGGCAACTGTGCTCCAGCGAATCTTGTACATCTTTCCATCCCGGAATAACAGCGCATCACCGAGCCAATCCTGCTCAAGATGAATTTCCAGGTTGGTCGGTGAGATCACATCATGCTTGGCAAAGAGAACGATGACGTTCTCAAAATGTAACTGTCTTCCTGTGAGGCGGTCTACTTCGGGATGGACAATGCCCGGCGTGCCTAAATCGGCGTCGTCCACGTAGCGCCACCAGGCTTGATAAAGTGGATCATAGACCCAGGCCGATTGATTCAGCCAGGCAGTGTAAACATGCAGGCGTGAGGCCCCCACGCCACCCTCAGGTGGCTCTGCTGAATAGATATTGCTGGTGTAATCAACGACCTGATCTGATTTCTTGTTGTCTTTCGTATCCCGGATCATGTCAGAAATATCCAGCATGTAACCGCCACCCTGAATATCGTGTTCGACAAAGGCGCATTTTGGAAGGTATTGCAATACCTCAGGAGAAGCAAAGGCATAGATCAAACAGGAATCGGGAAAGAAGGCAGCAATGTGGCGATAGACCAGACGACCTGACCGGACGGGTCCCACTTTGGCAGGAGCCAGCTCGGAGGTGGGCGGAGGCATGGATAACGGGATCAAGCCTGCATCCAGATCGAGAAGCGAGGTGGTGACGTCCACCGTGTCAGTGCGACCCGTGGCTTGATCCACATCACTGTCCAGTGCTCCCTCTCCAGCAGCTTTTTGAGCAAATTCCAGCTCCGGAGGTTTTGCAAACTCGACGATATATTTTCCAGGCTCCACGTTGAAGCCGTAGTAGCCGTTGCTGTCGGTGGTGGTCTGCTGCAGCAGCGTGCCGTTGGCATCATACAAATTGACGCACACTCCCCCAACACCGCGCTCCCAGGCCTCCTGAATGCTATCTCCGTTGAGATCCAGCCAGACTCGATTGCCCAGGATCAAGCCGGTTTGCGTGAATGGCTCTCTTCTGACTTCACAATTCCCAACGATCGGGACTTCGGGTGCGGGAAACTCACCGTAGAACGCGGTCAGAAAACGCGTGGCTCCTTCAGTGATATAAATCTCGAAGACGTACGGAGCAAAGGACATGCCCGCCTGGGGCCGCGCGTTGACCGGGAAATGCGAGATCGAAACTAGTGCAACTGGGATCTGGAGTAATGCAGGGTCCTGGACAGGCAAGCCCGTCAGCGGGTTATAGCCTTCGATGACAGGGGTTGGCTGAGCCGTTTGTGTGGCCGATATCTGTGTTAGTGCTCGCGCTACAAAAGTTTGAGGCGCAGATATTGTTGGGGATACAGCTGGTTTGACGGTCCGGGCAACTGCCGGAGTGCAGCTGCTAATAAGGAACGCAATTATGATGAGAGACGCTGGATGCCAAAGATGGATGGAACGGATCATTCTCAAGAGTGCTCCAGGAGCCATGATGGCTGGCTGGAGCGGTTAATCCTCCAAAAGGCTGTTCCTGATGCGCTGATAAGTAGTTTCAAGCTCCTCGGGCAGGACACGCGTCTCTCCAATTGCGGACATAAAGTTGGTGTCGCCTGCCCACCGGGGAACGATATGGATGTGGACGTGCTCCTTCACACCGGCACCTGCAGCTTCGCCGATGTTTGCTCCGATATTGAACGCCTGCGGATTGTACACTTTGCGCAAAACCGCCATACAGTGGGTGGTTAGTTCCATCATTTCCGCGCGGGTCTCCGGATCCAGCTCCTCAAGATTTGGCTGATGCGCAAATGGGACAACCATTAAATGCCCGCTGGTATAGGGGTAGCGGTTCAAAATTACATAGGCATACTCGCCACGGAACGCGATGAGATTCTCTGCATTGTCTTCTTTTTCCTGTACCAGGCAGAAAATGCACCCCTCTTCTTTACTGTTTTCAATGTATTCCATACGCCACGGGGACCAGATGTGATTCATAGGATGGCTGAATTGTAGCAGGATTCCAAGCTGCAGAAAGCACAAAGTTTTGAGAGATTTTTAATCTGGATCGACGTGTTTATTAGAGCCAGAGGGACCTGCATTCAGCTAGAAGGTGCCGAAGTTATACAGGGCAGCGCTTCTGTTCGGCACGAGAGTTCTTTTTCTGAATGATGGTCTTCTCAAAGTCGCTTGACAAGAGCCTCTTTCTGAGACCTGCAACTTTGCCAGGGAAGTAGAGCGGAGCCGGGCACAAAAAATGAACCTCCAGCGTCATAGGAAAGGAAGGGGGAACTTGAAACCAGACCTTTGCACCGGGGTCGCAGGCTTACCAATGGATCACAGTCCAATTGCTTCCAGGAAAGAGTACCGGGATAGGAGTACAGGATCAGTACAGGATGAGTACAGGATTACGCCAGGATCACCGTGAGATCCGAATGAAAGGAGCGAGGCAAGAGGCTCGAAGAAGAGTACATTCTCCGGGTGAGCCTTCCTTTTGTCCGCGAGCTTTGGCAAATACCCTTTGGGCACGATGTCTTATGGGGATTCGCAATAATGCGCGGACTCATTTTCGTTCTTGAGAAAGCCGTGTTTTCTAAATTATGGTCGTTGCAAAGTCGCTTGACAAAACCCTCTTTTTGTACACGGACAACACGGTTTCCTCCGTGAAATTACGGAAACGCTCCGTCCACGCCGTGGAATCCGTGTACAAAGAATCTGAAATTTGGACTTTGCTACAGCCATGTTTTCTAAATTGGCAAGACTTGTAAGACCAAAGTAAATCGAGTATCCTCGCCTCAATGCAACCCACACTTTTTCACCCGCAGGGCACGCAGCAATGGACGGTTTCCAAACTGACATTCTATATTCGCAAGCTTCTGGAGGAGAATGAAGTCCTTCAGGATGTATGGGTGCAAGGAGAAATTTCCAACCTGTCACGGCCGGCATCGGGTCACGTCTATTTCACGCTGAAGGATCCCTCCGCGGCGCTCAAGTGTGTGATGTGGAAGACGAGCGCCGCGCGCCTGCGGATCGCTCTGCAGGATGGTATGGGCGTGGAAGTTCATGGGAAGATCGGCGTATACGAAGTGAGCGGGCAGTACCAGCTTTACGCCGATCAGATCAGACCGGTGGGGGAGGGCGCGCTATATCAGGAATTCATGCGGCTGAAAGCCATGCTTGAAGCCGAGGGGCTTTTTGCTCCTGAGCGCAAGCGTCCCATTCCGATGTTCCCTCAAAGGATAGGGATTATCACGTCGGCGACGGGGGCGGCCCTGCGTGACATGCTTAATACGCTGCGCAGGCGTTTGCCGCTGGTCCAAGTCATTCTGGCACCTTCGCCCGTACAGGGAGTGGAAGCTCCGCCTGCGCTGGTCAAAGCCATTCAAATGCTTAACGCCCAATTCCCGGATGTGATTCTCCTGGCTCGGGGTGGCGGTTCGATTGAGGACCTGTGGGCGTTCAACGATGAACGGGTCGTGCGGGCGGTCGCTGCGTCAGGTGCACCCATTATTTGCGGCGTGGGTCACGAAACGGATTTCACGCTCTGCGATTTCGCCGCGGATCTCCGTGCCCCAACTCCCACCGCTGCGGCGGAGCTGGCTACCCAGCTTACAATGCTCGATCTGCGGGCGGGATTGCAAAACTATAAGACGCGCATCCTTTCGGCGACGCTGAAACTGCTTGCCGAACAAAAGACAACGCTCTCCTCACTGGTATCTCAACTCCGTTATGTCTCGCCTGAACGCCGCATCGTCTCCGAGCGCCAGCGCGTGGATGAGCTTGCACGCCGTGCCCATTCTGCGCTGTTTCATCATGTGCAATTACAAGCCGCCCACATCAAAGGGATGCAGCGAAGGCTCGCGGCGTTGAATCCGCTGGCGGTGCTGAGGCGCGGCTATGCTGTAGTGACGCGCAAAGAGGATGGTAGTGTTGTCTCAAGAGTCGCGCAGGCCAGCGATGAAATGAAAGTAAGGGTGAGTGATGGAGAATTTGAAGTGAAAAAATCGTAAATCGTAAATCGATATTCGCAAATCGTTTGGAGTTCTTATGACAAAATCATCTAAAAAAACGGAAAAGGCTATCGAAGAATTAACGTATGAAGAAGCCCTCGCAGAACTGGAGGAGGTTGTCTCGACGCTGGAAGATGAACAGAACCCACTTGAAGAAGCGATCAAATTATTTGAGCGGGGACAGGCCCTGGCTGCGCGCTGCGGCGTGCTTCTCGAAGCCGCGGAACTGAAAGTCAAACAGGTCGCTGGCGATGAAATCATCCCGTTTGAGGAACTCTCTGAGTAAACTACCCTGCGGCAAGCCGACGGGGCATTGTTCCTAACCCGAAGGTTGAAACCATTGGCGAGTTTACAATCGCCCTGTCCCTGATGTTCAGGGACGCGACATAATCAGCGTGAGCAGAGAAACCACACTGAATACAAAGGAAAACAGATTGACTCTTGCGATTGGCTTTATCCACACACCCACACGCCGGACAAGTTCTGGAAGTGTTGTGCGGGTCGACCAGAATGACAGGGATCCCCGCCCGTTCGGCCTTGTAGGTGATGTATTGCCTGAGTTGGTAGAACGACCAATTGGCATGTTTCGCTCTCTGCTTGCGTTTTACAGGAGCCTCACGGATGCCACCCAAATCTTCCAGGGCAATGGCTCGGTGAGTGTCATACGCAATCTGTACGATCCTTTTGCTAATGAGGTGATTGGTTATTTTCTGGAAGCGAGCCTGCCGACCGGAAATTTTCTTGAGTTTCCGTTTGGCAGATTTCGTTTGCTTCTTTTGCAAATTCTTTCTGCGATGAGCAAATCTGCGGCGATTCACTTCGATGGAGGCACCACTAAAGCCGCCCCCGTCACTATCCGAGGCAATATTCATGATCCCCAAATCCACTCCCAAAACCCCCTCCACCTCCATGCGGGCGGGAGTCTTCACCTCGCAAACCGCGCACAGATAGAACTTGCCTTTGACGAAGCACAAATCACTTTCCCCACGTTGGCCCATCAGCAATTCCAGTTGGCGTTTGCTGCAGGTGAACGGGATGGTTGTCCGACCTGCCACCGTCCAGATGGAGATCGCTCTGGTTTCCATGCGCCAGGTCAGGATGCGATTATCAAAAGCAACCGCCCCATGTGGTCTGAAAGTCCGCTTTGCCTGGTGGTCAAGTTTATAAGCATCGGCCACCTTGGAAATACAACGGACCACCATTTGAGCCGCGAGTTGAAACATTTCCTTGACCGCATAGTAAGTGAGTTTATGCAACGAGAATTGGCGGAAGGTCTGATTGTCCCAAGCCTGATTGCTGATGTAGTTACAGGCAGTATTCGCCACTTCCAGCGTTTGACGAAGCGCTTGCGCTTGTTCCGGCGTAGGCAGGAGCTTTATTTGAGCGATCAGCTTCATGTTCCGATTGTATCCCTAGTTCATTCTATTGAGAATCAGGAGGTCGGCACTTCCTTCCCGCCACAAGTGGCCGGAGTATCCGTGCCAAGATCCTTATGAATTTGCTGGCATTATTTCAAAACCGAGTGCTGATTGCCGGTCTAATTGCCTGGGCGCTGGCGCAAATCGTTAAGATCCCGCTGGATTATTTTCGAACGCGCCGTTGGAATTGGGCGTTACTTCTGACGACCGGCGGCATGCCCAGTTCTCATTCAGCCTTGATGACTGCGACCACGCTTGCCATCGGTTTGTATTATGGCTTTGATCATCCGACCTTTGCACTGGGGGTGGCGCTCACAATGATTGTCACCTATGACGCGGCAGGGGTGCGCCAACAGGCGGGAATCCATGCGCAACGGATCAACCTGCTTTTCGATGAGCTCCTGCGTGGACACCCGATCAATGAAAATGATTTGCGTGAAGTGATCGGTCACACACCACTGGAAGTGGCGGGCGGGATCGTGCTGGGTTTGGTTGTTGCAACCGGACAGTGGGTGATTTGGAAATAAGCAGGCGGCAGTTCGATTTGAATTAAGGCCTCACAGGCAGTATTCGCAAAAGTGCTCCCTGCGCCGTCCTTCGCGAAGCACGCTCGAAGGAGTGCGGCGCAGGGAGCACTCTGTAATCGCCGCCGGGGACGGCGGCGTGAGCGAGTTTTGCACCAGAAACTAAATTAAGGTCTCGCAGGGAGTATTCTTCTCTTGATGGAACCGATCACGATTTGAATTTCAGGCACTCTCAACAGGATGATCCCAGTTGCATAAATGATCCCGCCGATGATCACGCCCCCCAATGCGATCAGCCAACTTGTCAGATTCTCTGTAAGCCGCATCCAGGTCCATAAGCCGACTCCCATTGCCAGCGCGGCGAGCGTACAAGCCAGGAATCCACGTGCAATATAACTCCCTGCGATGCCATTCAATCTGCGGCGCATGAAAACGAATAGCGCTGTGGCTTCGAGGGCAGTTGCCAGGGAGTTTGCCAAAGCAAGTCCGCCATGGGGCATCCAGCCGATTTGAGTGAACAGCCATGCGAAGCCAAAGCTGAATATTACGTTGAGTCCCATCGCAATCGTGCCGATGATGACCGGTGTCTTTGTGTCATGTTGTGCATAAAATGCGCGGGTCAGCACTTCCATCATCGAGTGACCCACCAGTCCAGCGGCATACCAGAGCAAAGCCCAGGCAGTCATCTCGGCCACGGTCGCATTGAATTGACCGCGTTGGTACAGCATTGATACAATTGGCCTGGCAAGCAGCATCAGTCCGATACTGGCAGGCAGCGCCAGCATGAATACACCGCGTAAAGCCGAAGCCAGGGAGGCGCGCATTTCATCTTGTTTGCCTAGTGCATGTTGTGCCGAAAAGGTTGGCATGGCGGCAATTGCCACGGATTGGGCAATCGCAGCCTGGGCCATCAACATTAGCATGAAGCCATACGAGATACTGATCAGGCTCCCTTCAGCCATGCGTGAACCCAGGTTGGTATTGACCCAGAAATTCAGTTGAACCACGGCCGCTCCAAATATCCTGGGTCCCATCAATCGGATCACTTTCCATACATCAGGATTGCTCCAGCCCAGTGAAAGAGAGAATTCCCCTTTCAATCTGAACAGCAGAGGGAGTTGGACTAACAGGAACAATCCCGCACCAATCACAACACCCCAGGCGAGACCGTAAATTCCCAGCCAGCGTGCCAGCACCAAAACGCCGAAAATCTGTCCGATCTGGTACATGGCGGCTGTGATTTGGGGAATAAAAAAAATCTGATGTGCGTTGAGAATACTGATCACCAACCCGCCCAGGCCAAACAGAACAGCCGAAATGGATTGGATGCGAAGCAGAGTGACCGTGAGGGCAAACAGCTCAGGCTTACTTGAGAGTCCAGGTGCCAGTAAATAACGGACGATTTGTGGGGCAAAGACTGAAGCCAGTAATGCTGCAATGCTCAGGATCAGGGTGACTAAATTGATCAAAGAGGAAGCCAGCTTCCAGGCTGAAGAACTGTCATTTTTTACCAACAAGCTGGTGAAAGTTGGCAGGAAGGCAGACCCCAGCGCTCCGGCGGCGATGAGCGTAAAAAGGGTCTCAGAGACGCGGTTCGCCGCAGAGAATGCATCCAATTCGGCAGCCGGAAAGGCGCTGGCAACCAGAATGCCGCGCACCAGGCCAGCGAGTTGACTGAAGAGGATAGCGAACATCACAGTCCCCGCGGCACGCGCGATTTGACGGTTTGCGTTAGCAGTGGTCACGGGTGAGGATTATAATCTCGAACGCTCGCCATCCTAAACATCCTGGTGCCCCCTGGAAAACATGACTGCGCTGTTAAAACCCTCGGGGCATTGATTTCTACTGAGGAATCACATGAAGCCTTATCACCGTTTTCTCTCCGCGTTATTGATCCTATGTTCTTTGCTCACCGCGTGTGGCAACGATCTACCTATCCCCTCGACCGAAACCGATATTCCGATCACTCCGACTTCCGGATCGGACCTCACGCCGATTGACCTGCAATCCGGGTATGGGGTACGTGGACCGTGGTTTGAATTGTATTTTACGAATCCCGCCAGCCCGCTTTCACCCCAAGGCACCGGCGGTGTGGATGGACCACTTGTCGCGGCGATTAATGGGGCACGCCTGAGCATCGACGTCGCCGCCTATAGTTTGAGCTTGAATAGCGTGCGGAATGCATTGATCGATGCGCATGATCGGGGAGCAACGGTCCGGATTGTCATGGAATCTACCAACATGGATAGCTCCGATGTGCAAAGATTGCTCGAGGCAGGTGTTCCGATCGTCGGCGATAATCAGGACGGGCTGATGCATGATAAATTTATGGTCATCGATCAATCGGAAGTATGGATGGGTTCGATGAACTTCACAGATTCAGGCGCGTACGACGACAACAATAATCTGATGCGCATCCGTTCGGCGAAGGTCGCTCAAAATTACAGCAAAGAATTCGAGGAGATGTTTACCGACAACAAGTTTGGCCCCGATGTTGTGGCGGAAACTCCTTATCCCACAGTGACTATTGAGGATACACGCCTGGATATCTATTTCTCACCCGATGATGGAGTGCTCAGTGCGCTGGTCCCGTTGCTTGAGAGCGCGCAGCAAAGTATTTACTTCCTGGCCTATTCTTTTACCTCCAACCAATTGGGAGATATTGTCCGTGAAAAGGCAGCTGCGGGATTAACGATCGAGGGTGTGATGGAAGCGGAACAAGTCCGAGCAAATCAGGGCACGGAGTTCGATCCCTTTCGCCAGGCGGGCCTGGATGTACGCCTGGACGGCATTGATGGATTAATGCATCACAAAGTTTTTATTGTGGATAAAAAGATCGTAGCGTTCGGTTCCTATAATTTTTCACAAGCCGCCGAAGAACGCAACGATGAAAACCTCATCATCGTATACAGCCCGAGCATTGCCCGGCAATTCTTACTCGAATTTCAACGCGTCCAGGGAGAGGCGCAAAAAGAATGAGAGAGCCTTTACGATTGCTGGTTATCTTTGCTCACCCCGATGATGAATCGATGGGGATGGGTGGTGCACTGGCAAAATACGCTGCAGAAGGAGTTGAGACATTCCTGGTCTGCGCGTCACGCGGGGAGAAGGGCTGGTTCGGCTCCGAGGAACAGAATCCTGGCCCAAATGTTCTCGGCCAGATCCGCACCAAAGAACTGGAGCAGGCAGTCCGGGAACTCGGAATGGAAGGACTTTACTTCCTCGATTACATGGACGGTGAAGTAGACCAGGCAGATCATACTGAAGCGATTGGGAAGATCGTTTCTCATATCCGCCGCATTCGTCCTCAGGTCGTGGTCACGTTTCCGCCCGATGGCAATTATGGACACCCCGATCACATTGCGATCGGCCAATTTGCAAGTGCGGCGATCGTCTGCGCAGGGGATGCAAGCTATAACGATCTTCAAGACCTGCCACCTCACCGCGTGTCAAAACTCTATTACATGGTCGATTCAGAGAGCTTTATCAATCTGATCGCACCCTTTGTGGGCGATATCACCTTTCCTGTGGGTGACCAAATGCGCGGCGAGGTCGCCTGGAAGGAATGGATGATCACCACCCATATCGATATGGCAGATTATTGTCACGCGGCGTGGCGTGCCATTCAATGTCACCGGAGTCAATTGCCCAGCCTGGGGTCGCTGTCGGAAATGCCGGAAGAGGCGGGCGCGGCGGTCCTTGCTATGCAGGGAACATTTTACCGGGTATATAGTCTGGTCAATGGCGGCAGAAAAGTAGAGACCGATCTATTTGAAGGTATTTCTTGATCAGGCGCTGTTGAAGAGAGCGCTTTGAGTGTTATTTCTAATCTTTATCGGTATAGGAGGCAAAATGGCGGACTCTTTAAGGTTGCTGGCGATATTCCCACACCCCGATGATGAAACGCTTGGGCTTGGATCCACGCTGGCGCGTTATGCTGCAGAGGGCCTCGAAACCTATCTTGTCTGTGCGACGCGGGGTGAGAGAGGCTGGTTCGATTCAGAGGGACCGGACCCAGGCCTCGAAGCGGTCGCTCAGATCCGCGAAGCGGAATTGTGCTGTGCGGCGGAAAACCTGGGGATCCGAGAAGTAAGCTTTCTCGATTACGTTGATGGAGACGTTGACCAGGCTGACCCTGAAGAAATCATTGGTAGGATCGTTGCGCACATCCGCCGTATAAAACCTCATGTCGTTGTGACATTTGGTCCAGATGGCGCGTACGGGCATCCTGATCACATCGCGCTTTCACAGTTTACCAGTGGGGCGCTGGTTTGTGCCGCAGATCGAAACTTTGTCGACGCCCATGTCCAGGCCCCACACCGGATGTTGAAGTTTTATTACATGGTGGATTCGCTTGAGATTGTGAAGATCGCAAATGAAGCCTTTGGCGGTATTAGTATGGAGGTGGATGGCGAGACGCGACGTCATGTTGGTTGGGAGAACTGGCAAATCACGACGCGCCTGGACAACCATGAACACCTGGATCAGGTAAAAAAGGCAATGCTTTGCCACAAGTCTCAGCTCCCTGGCTATGGCCCGATTGCGGAGTGGTCATTGAATGAATTGGCGAAGATATTCGGGGTTGGCAGCTTTTATCGGGCCTTCAGCCTTGTCAATGGCGGGCGCGGAGCTGAAACTGATCTGTTTGAAGGTTTGAGATAATCTAAATTACTCGGATTCAATCTAAAACAATTGTGGTTTCTATCATACAGGCGAGTTATCCATTCTCTGCACTTCCGGTTCCGCCCCTAATTTGACAAAGATCTCGCGTGCTTCTTGCCACATCCGGGTAGCCTGATCGCGATGGCCCAGTCCAAGTTCATATCCTGCCCAGTCACGTAAGGTACGCGCTCGCTCGCCCTCAATCTCCGCCTCAGCAAAGATCTCCGCACTTTTCCGAAAGCAGTCCTCGGCTGAAAAGTCAATCCGTTCCCCGAATGCTGTCAGCCTGAGACTGATGGGTTTGCCGGTCATTCCACTTACCTTGCCGAGAGCTCGCCAGGCCGCGCCAATATTTTCGGGGACTTTGTCTTCCCGTCCCAGGGCCAGCGCCTGATAGGCGGAATAAAATGCTGGTTCGTACTTGCCCAACCCGATCAATGCTTCCGCATGATAGTAATAGGTATTTGGCAGACACCACGAACCCTCAATCCCGGCCAATTCAATGGCCTTGCGCAGATCTACCTCAGCCGCGGCATAATTTTTCAAAGCAACCTGTTCGCCGCCGCGGTTGGTGAGAAAAAGAATTTCTCCATCTCTATTTCCAATCTCACGTGCAATCTCGAGGGCGGCGTGATATCTTTGAAACGCGGTCTCATAATCTCCACGGGCATCTGCTATGACCCCGAGATTGCTCAATAGAAGCATCCCTTGCTGTCGGTTGCCAAGCTCCTGGAAGAGTTTCAATGCATCTTCCCAATAGTTTTGCGCTTGTGCATATTGGCCCAACACATAATGTGCGGCGCCCAGCAGGTTCAGGCTGCGGCCCATTTCATTAGGATTGTTCAGCTCGGAGGCAATTTCCAACGCTTGTTTCCCTAACGATAGGGCCGTCCGGGATTCTCCAAGCCTGTAGCGGGCAGAGCCCTGGGCCCATAAGGATTTGGCGATTTCAGTACGTGCATCTGCCTGGCGTGCGAATGCTTCCGCCCGGATGGCATTCTCCAGTGCCGCGCGATGATCTCCCTGATAGCCTAAAGAAGAGGCGATCCCCTGCAGGGCTCGTGACTGGGCGATCAGATCGTGATGATCGCTCGCGAGATTCAGCATGGCATGATACGCATTGGCTGCGTCTGCATAGCGTGCCTGCCAGATCAATACTTCGCCGAGCCAGGAATAAATTTCCAATTGCTCTGTAATTTGATCAGAGCCAGCCTTTTCATTTAAGAATTTGAGCGCTTTTTGGTAGTAGCCCACGGCACTACCGGGCTCATAGGTATCTTGTGCCTGCCTGCCGGCACGCGCATACCAATCGGCGGCCTTTAACAAATCTCCCGCTTGTTCATAATGTTCGCCGACCCGACCCGCATATTCACTGACACGTTCCCCACCGATCCTAATCAGTCCTTCTGCCGCCTGCAAGTGATAAATGGGTCGCAGCCTCAATAAGACACTCTCATAGGTTACGCTGTGCAGAATGGCGTTTTTGAATATATATTCAGGGGTTTTAGCGGATGCCAAATCGCCATATTGGAAAATCAATTCTTTTGCTCTTAACATTCCTAGCCGGTCGATAAGTGGTGTGGGCATGTCTGCATCGCGAGTCTCTGGGTTTTGCATATGCTCAACAACGTTGGTCCAGAAAATGCGACCGACAACGGAAGCCTGTTGGAGCGTTTCCTTGGCCGGGAGGCTTAGGCTATCCAGGCGTGCCTGCAATAAACCGGTGAGCGTATCCGGGACATTGAGATCGGCAAAGCGTTCCATTTCCACTCGCCAGTGTGGCTCGCCGCGAATAATCATCCCTTTGTCGATCAATACTTTGATCAGCTCTTCAACATAAAAAGGACTACCCTCCGCTTTTGCCACCACGAGGTCCGTCAAGGTAGAGGGAATCACAGGCACCTTTTGCAGAATTTCCTGGACTAGTCGCCGGCAACTCGCCTCCGATAACGGCAATAGATCCAGACGCAACATTTGAATTGGACCCGTTCCCCAATCGGGGCGCTCTTCGAAGAGGGTCGACCTGGTTAATCCAACAATGAGGAGAGGCAGGTCGGGCCTGGTATTCATCAAATGATCGAAAAAGTCCAGTGAACCTCGATCTGCCCAGTGAATATCCTCCAGGAAGATCACCGCGACTTGTTCCCGCGTAATATCTGTAAGAAACTGCGCGGCGTAATGAAAGGCAAGATCGTGAATCTGACGCGCATCTCCGAGAATGCCCTTTAGGTGAGGGCTGGTGGAAAAATCCAATCCAATCAGATGTCCAATAAAGTGCGTGTAGAGAGTGGCGTCCTCCTTGTTGCCTAAGTAATTAAGAATTCCCTGCTCTAATTTCTGGCGTGCAAGTGTCGTGCTGTCATGATCCTGGATGCCAAAACCGGCTGCAAAGATATCACGCAGAAGAGCATAAGGGATTTGCGCCATTTCCTGGGTAGCTCTACCCTTGAAAAGATGGATCGCATGTTTTTGAACATCCAACCATTTGGTAAATTCGTAGAGCAGACGTGATTTTCCCGTGCCCGCCTCCGCGACGATATTCAACAAATGCATCCGGCGCTCTTCGATAGTTCCCTCAAAGGCGAGTTTCATTTTTGCCAGCTCTTCTTCACGCCCGATGGTGCGCGTCTCGATGCCCTCGACACCACGGGTGGTGACCCGGAAAGACCGGGGTCTCGCGTCGTTGATTACATAGACCTGGATAAGTTCGCTTTTGCCTTTGACGGTAATCGGGTCAAGGACGGTTACTTCAAAAACGCCGCGCACATGTTGATAGGTATCATGAGAAATAAGAATTCCACCAATCGGAGCAGCCTGTTCCAGTCGATTGGCGAGATTGACCGTGTCGCCGATTGCCGTATATTCACCAATTGTGCCCACCGTGCCAAGCAGTGCCCGCCCCGTATTAATGCCAATTCGTAGTTGAATGTTTTGGCTCTGTGATGGCCCATGCGAGGGGGAGATATCGAATTCTTGCTTCCACTTTTGCACTTCGGCCTGGATCTGTAAGGCAGCCCGGATGGCACGCTCTGGATCGTCTTCACGAGCCACAGGAGTACCAAAGAGCGCCATCACGGCATCCCCAATGTGCTTATCAATGCGGCCACCATGGGCTGCAATTGCCTTATCCACCCGCGACCAGAGCGAATTGATGACACTACTAACAATTTCATGATCCATCGCTTCAGCCATCGCAGTGAAGCCGGAGACATCGGCAAACAGGACGGTGATCAATTTGCGTTCCTGTGGCGCAGGTTTTGCGCGTGACCCCGCTTCTAATTGCGCCAGTTTTTCGCGAATCGATGCCTGGGCAATATCCACGATTTGATCCCCAAGGATGGCTCGTTGCTCTTCGAGTGCATCGATGGCCCGGTTTAGGTTTTCGCGCTCTTGTGAGGGGCTGGCCGCAGCTTCAAAATTCATTCGGACTCATTGAGAATGGTATCGCAATTATTGTAACTTCTGAGATATGCTATAGTCTTGTATATAAGAGCAAAAGTGTCTAATTATCAATCGCTCAATGCTACTCTGCCACTACTTGTTTTTATCATGAAGTTGAGCCTTGATTTGTTACAACTTAACAAGAAATGGAGGCGTTATTGTAGGATATAATGCGACATTTATGGCGAAACTCTAAGATTAGCTTAAGGTTATATGAGGAGTAATAGAATAATGAAAAAGCGAATTCTTTCCCTATTGTCCGTTTTATTGATCACAGCACTTTTAACCTCGCCTGTTTCCGCTGGTGGCAGCGTTGGATTATCCCGTGTCCAGTTCAGCCTGGGTTCGCTTATTGCAAGTGGCGATGTAAAAGGATTGGGGAATACTGATGTCCTGATGGTACTCGATGCAAGCGGAACCCCACTCATCACCTGCACCAATAACGGAGGCAACAGCGTTCCGGGGCAAAGCTCGCCCAAGATATCGGCCAGTGGGAGCCAGTTCCTTGATGGGAATAGTCCGGTCAGAAAGAATGGCAAAAGCCCATTTGGTGTTGAAACGGTCGATCCTCAGTCCATACCTTGGGATCAAGCAGGTTGTCCGAATGCAAACTGGTTAGGGCATATTGATTTTATCTTTTGGACGGATGCCACTATCAGCGTTCTAGCCAGTTCCACCGGCGACTTGCTGTTCAAACAGGATTACAAGTGTACGACGACGCTTACCAGTGTCAGTTGTACACCGAAGTAAGCGCTAACTGAGATCCAAAAAATGGGTTCCGTGCGGAACCCATTTTTATTATTGAATTTTTTGCTCTCCCAAATTCTTTTGCATTGTATACTTCAAAGCAGTCTTATATAGTTTGCTTAGCTTTTCGCTGATTGCTTTTGCTTCGGGGTTGCCTTGTTCTACAGCCTGATCCACTTGTGCGACCAGCCCAACCAAGGCTTCCATGAATTGATCGTTGATCAAATCCTTGTTGCCATCGAGCATTTTGTTGAGAGTCGCATCATCGGGCGTGTCGAGTAATTGTTCAATGAAAGCTACTTCGGGTGGCGTAGAGACCTCTCGCAGGACTTCAACCATTTTTTGCAGTTTACCCATGCGGGTGTAATCATTTTTTTCAGAAGCCTGTCGCAGCATTTGATTGACGATATCTACAGCGTCCTGTGTAAACCCATTCAGATTGTCACGCACCGCTTTGACGATATCGTCCTGGGCGAGCAGGGATTCGACAAATTCCTGGGCCTGCTTATAGCGCGCTTCCAGTTGCTTATCGATCTCATTCGTGAAATCAAGCAATTTCTCACGCATTGCTTCGAGCCGGGCTCTTTCATCGCCTGAAGCCTTATCGATCTTATTGGAGAGCAACTGAAAAAACTGATAATCCATTCCACCGCGTGCGATGCTGGCGTAGGCGCGCAGACGCGCATCGCTTGGAGATTGAAGCACAATATCCAATAGCTTCTCGCGGGTCAGAGCCTGTCCCACCTCCTGCAGAGACTTTGTGGCGGCTTCCAACTCTCCAACAGATTCCTTCAAGCCGCGGCCGAACTCCGTCTCTTCAAGCAGCTGGTTCTGCAGATCAACCATTGCGCGCGCAACAGGTTCTTGGGCGCCGCCCGCCGCACTTTGCGCGAGACGACTGAACAGGGCAAAGAACGGCTCATCGAAGAGTTTGGTGTTTTGCTTGATGATTTCGCTTCGTACATCTGGCGAACTGGCTTGCAGAAGCCTCTCGATGAGCTGGACGCGCTCCTGTTGCTCCTTAAGCATTTCGGGCGTGATGCCATCCTTCTCGAGAATCGTCTGGATCATGGATTCATAAGTCAGATTCGCAACAGGCTTCAGCAAATAAGCTTTCCGTTTCTCAGGGGGTAACCGATCGGTCACCTGTTTGATCAGCGGGCCAATTAAACGTTCCTGTTCGTTGAGTTGCATATTCAATTCTGGTGGGAAGAAAGTGAGCAGCAACTCTTTCTCATTATCATGATAAACAATGGGTGTTGCGAGGCGACCCTGATACCCGCAATGTGGACAGCGCGCCATATTCGATATGCCGCCCAGCAATCTCTGCTTGGCCTGCGGATCTTGGGTTACGTCAAAGAGTTGTTCCACATTCGCCGTGATGATCTGGCGACAGCGAGGACATGCAATTTGTGTTTGAGGCATTAGATAATTTCCGATTTCCAAATTTAGATTTGCGATCGGCGATCCATAACGATCCGCCAATCGAACGATTCAACTACCAAAACTAGCCAACTAATTTCTCCAACCTGTCAATATAACCTTCCATCACCGCGAAGGTTTCTTCGACAGGTTGAGGGCTGATTAGGTCTACGCCTGCCTTCTTGAGCACATTCAAGGAGTAATCTGAGTTTCCTGACTTGAGGAAACCCAGATAGTTTTCCACTGCATTCGGTTCGCCCCGCAGGATCTTTCCGGCGAGGGCATGCGCACCTGAAATTCCCGTCGCATAAGCATAGACATAATAATCAGAATAGAGATGACCGAAGGTCGACCACGTCATACCAACGCGCTCACGATCCATGGCGAAGCCGGGACCAAACCCTTCAGCGAATAGATCGGCCATCAGATCGATCATGGAATCGGCCGTGAGCGGTTCACCGCGTTCGATACGTTGGTGTGTCTCCAATTCAAAGCGTGCCAGGGTCGGCATCTGGAAGAAATAACGGAAGAAATTCCCGCCGACGGCCTCTTCGATCAACGCGAGCTGGAAGTTCTTGTCTGTAACCGTCTTCAACAAGTGCCCGCGCATCATTGCCTGATGAAAATTAGAGGCTACTTCTGCAACAAACAGGGAATAATCTGCGTAGATAAACGGCTGATTCTTCCAGGTGAGATAGGAGTGCATCGAGTGACCGAGCTCATGCGCCAGCGTGCTCATGCTGGTGACCTCGTCCGTGTAACTCATATTGATGAATGGGTGAGTTCCCTGCGAACCCCACGAGAATGCACCTTCAGCTTTTCCCTGGTTCGGATACATATCTACCCAGCGGTCCTGCAAACAACCCCTGCGAACCGTTGCCACGTATTCCTTACCCATGAGCGCAAGACTTTCACAGATCAGGTCTACAGCTCTCTCAAATGGTACCTTAACTTTCCTTTGCGCAATGGGTGCCCACATATCGTAATAGGAAAACTTCTTGAGTCCGAGTGCCTTACGTCGAATCTCAAAGTAACGATGCCAAACCGGCAGGTTCTTCTTGAAGGTATCGATCAGATTGTGGAAAACATCGGTGGGAATATTCAGGTCAAAAAGAGCCGCAGCCAGTGAGGTCTCATGTTTTCGAGCGCGCATATAGAACACATTGGACTTGATGGAATGGGACAGGTTGCTGGCAAGTGTGTTCTTGTGCTCTATATACTTATCCATGTAATTTTCATAGGCAGTACGGCGCGCTTTGCGATCGGGGTTATGCAGGAGATTGTGATAGGTCCCCTGTGTAAGATCGAGGATTTTGCCTGCCTTGTCTTTCGCAGGTTTGAACTTAAAGTCTGCGTTGGTCAGCATGCTGGTCGAATTGCTGGGACCCTGTAATGGATCGCTGACCAGGCCCAAGATCTCTTCTACTTCAGCTGAACGGACATGTTCCTGCTTGCGGAAAAGATCATCGAAATAATGCTTGTATGTAGCCAGTTTTTCGTCTTGACTCATCCATTCTTCAAGTTTCTCTTTTCCAATTTCTATCATTCCGGGCTGCAGGAAAGAAACTGCAGAGAGAACTTGCCCGTACATTCCCTGGGCCCTGCTGCGCATCCCTGCCGCGTGCTGGTCCGTTGTATCTACTGCATAGGAAAAACCTGCGTACATGAATGCTTTTTGCGCACAGGAGATCAATTCGTAAACTGCCTCAAGAGCCTCGAGCAATACTGATGGGTCCTCAGCCAGCCGTCCTTGAAATTGTTTGACTGTAGAAATATCTGCGAAGATCTGCTTGATTTCCTTCTCCCAGGCCTCATCAGATGAAAAAACGCTTTCAGAATTCCATGTGAAGTCCCTATCTAGTTTATTTCGAGACAGAACCTTATTTGGCATATCCTTTTCCATTCCTTGAATTTATAAGTACTTCAGACTGATGATAGTTACTTCAGTTTCGTTCGATTTTACCATCCCACGCAATTAATGCATTGCGTCACCCATGGTGTGACGGAACAAAGTCAACTGGATCGCGTTGTTTTGCTCAGATGGGTTTTGTTCGTCGTGTTTGTCCGCTGCTCCTTCGAGCTAACGCGGCAGGGAAAAGCAGATCCTGGCACCAGAATCGGGTTTCGGGTCGGCCCAGATGCGACCGCCGTGCGCCTCCACAATCGCCCGGGCAAGATAAAGTCCCAGCCCTGCACCCTTTGTCTGTTTGACTGCCTTCGTCGAGCGATAAAAACGGTCGAAGATGTGTGGCAGATCCTGAGCTTCAATACCGGGGCCCTGATCGCTGACACAGATAATGACCTGCTCTGGTCGCACCTGACCGCTGATTTGGATCTCACCTTTGGGCGCATACTTAAGCGCGTTGGAGACTAGATTGATGATTACCTGCTCGATGCGCGTTTCATCTGCGAGAATGATCGGAAAGTTTTCGGGGAACTGTGCAACGATGGTATGCTGTTTGGATTGGGTGCTTAGTTTCCCTGCGACTCGTTTCGCAATACCAGGAAGCGACACATCCCCTCTGCTGAGGCTCAGCCCGCCGGCCTGCAGACGCGAAGCGTCAAGCAGATCATCAATCAGTTTACTGAGGCGGTCAGCTTCCTCCTCGATCACCGCCAGAGAATCGCTAATAGTATGCTTATCCCATCTGGCGTCATCGCGCCGCAGCGTGGAGGCATAGCCCTTGATCAGCGTCACCGGCGTGCGTAGTTCGTGACTGACAATCGAAATAAAAGTTGATTTAATTTCATCGGCAGTGCGAAAATGCGTAATATCGCGTACCGAGGCAATAATGTTGCGTAATTTGCCATCCTCAGAAAGAAGCGGTGCGTACGTGATGCCCACAGGGAGGGGAGGTGGAAGTGGGCGTTCCAAATCTCCTTCAATATAAAGCGTTGCATTTGGGGTGAGGGGCCATCCATCTGCTTCGGCTTCACCAAGCGTCCTGCCTTGTGGATCTTGTGACCAGCGAATAATCTGTTCGTGTTCTTTACCGACAATCTGATTACGGGGTTCGCCATAGAGTTTTTCGAAGGCAAGATTACATCGTTCGATCGTGTGGTCTGCATTGAGGATCAGAATTCCGTCCGCAGCTGAGTCCAGGAGCGCATCGAGGCGTTGCTTTTCGTAAGAGACCTGCCCATACAAACGCGCATTGAATACCGCAATGGCGGCTTGATCTGCAAAGGATTGAAGAAGAACGCGGTCATTAGGTGTGAAGAGGTCAGGGTAATTTCGGAAGATGAAAATAACCCCAATGACCTGCCCATGTGCAGCCAGGGGCAATGCTGTGCCATTCAGAAGCCCCATGCTCGCGGTGTAGGTCAATTCCTTCAACATTCGGTTGAGCTCACTTACATTCAACTCGCGCACATTTTCTTCGGCCAGCAGGGGAGTGAGGTAACTTAGAAAAGCGGGAGCAATTCCATGAGCAGTGGCCACGCGCCAGCCATCCTCATTCAAGGCGATGATCCCTGCCTGTCCCGCGAGCATTTCTATCGCGATTCGTAAAATCCGTGCCAGTAATTTCTCAAGGTCAAGCTCTTGAGTGAGGGCGCGTGAAATCTCGAGAAGATAATCACGTTGTCGGACACGAAAATCTGGAAGCATAATGGGTTATGAAGCAATTTTATCACTGCTAAACCAGGACTTTCTCTTCGTAAGGCGCATCTTGGACCGCAGATCAGATATGTTTAGGGGCCTTTTTCTCCAGATAAACATAGACATGTTTTAGGATCGACTCAGATCTCTGGCCTGATCCCGGGCGGACTAAAACAGGCAGCAGCCTGTAACCTTTTGGAAGATTAAAAATATGGTATTTGTCATGGATTTGCGTATAATAATAAAGTAGTAGTTTGCATTTTTGTTAGGTTGCTGGATGGTTTCCGAGAAGGAGACCTGCCAGCTGATTAATCTTATTTCTTATTACAACCGCTGGCGAGGAGAAATGAACAAAATTATTCATCTTATAAGCGCATTTATCCTGGCTTCTGCTTTGCTCACGACCACGGGATTCACACCTTCACAGACAATTGACACCCCTACACCCACACCGACATCGGAACTTGGGCTAATTAAGATCTGCAAAGTGGCCGGGCAGGGTGTCGAAGTGGGCCAAGCCTTTACCATCAAGGTGGAAGGCAACAGCTACAGTGTACCAGCAGGACCTAAAGACGGCGGTTACTGCGTCCTTGCCGGGCAATATCCGGTTGGTACTCACGTAACGGTCCAGGAAGTCATGCTATCCGGTTATTATCTCTCACGTATTGATGTTAAACCTGAGCGTACTATAAGCAAAAACCTGGCAGAGGGAAGTGTGATTGTCAAAGCAGGCAGCGGTGTAACCGAGGTTCTCTTTACAAATAATGTGATTGGTTCACCAACCCCTACACGCACCTCTACGCCACTCGTGACCAACACACCTAAGCCAACAAGAACATCGACGGCAACTCCCGACTGCGGTGCGAACTGCACTCCGACTTCTACGCCGGTTCCCAGGGGACGCCTGCAAATTTGCAAAGAAGCCGATGGGGCTGGCGTCACAGGTTACTTTACGTTCCGATTCGCACGTAAGTCTGTTACCGTCCCAGTCGGTGCGTGTTCGGGGCTGATTGCAGTGGACGCTGGATCTTTGACAATCACTGAAGATCCGCAAACGGGATATTCAGTAACCAACATAGATACAATTCCTGCGGGCCGGCTGATTAGCGCAGACCCAAGTGCGAGAAGTGCAACTGTGACAATTGTAGAAGGTACTGTTTCTTCGCAGACGATTGTGATTTTCAGCAATCAGGCCGTGACACAGACTGCAACTCCAACTGATACGCCGACTAGCACATCTACAGATACTGCTACAGCGACTACGACCTCAACAACGACTGCGACCTCGACAGCTACCGCAACTGGCACGCTTCCCACAGATACGCCGACAGATACTCCCACTGCAACTGCGACTTCAACTGCAACAGCGACTGGAACGGCGGCAGTCTGCCAGCCGGTGACCCCTGATTTCAGTCAGGTTCCAGTGGGTGCTTCGGTCGAAGGATTGGGGAAGGTAAATCCCAATCTGAACATCAATGCGCTTGGGACAGCGGCGCACATCCTTGAGGGGAAAACGCCGATGCTCTATAGTTCCATTGTCAATGGAGTTGGGATCATCAATGGGGGCATGATCACAGCCGGAGGCTTTAGCGATCCGGTTACCCAGGCGGCTGGGAAGGCACAGGGATACACGTTCACCTTTGCACCTGGGTTATCGGTCAACAGCTTCTCGCTGCATATGTCGGATTATGGAGATTTCAATCCCACCAACAGCACAAACCACCTGGTCACGATGACAGCTTACGATATCAATGGGGCAGTGGTTGCGAGCCAGGAGCTCAGCTATACGACCACGAAGCGGATTTCCAGTCAATATGGTGACCTGCTGATCTCAGGAGATGCGCTGACCGCTTCACCCGGGCAGCCAGGCAACTGGACCTGGCATGTCTCGGGTGATGGGATCGTGCGGGTGGTTCTGACCTTCGGCGTCGGTTATGATCCCAATATCGGCTTCGATTTGCTCACCTTCAGTTCAGGAAATTGCACACCCTAGAATGCCATATTGCGAATTTTCTGCCCATCGGCGAAGATATAAGTTAATCGATGGGTAAATCCAAAAGGCTGCCCTCATCGAGGGTAGCCTTTTGGCACTTCCGCTTATCTCAATCCTTGTTCATGTTCGGCCATCGTGATCGCGTATTCGAAAATCTCCAGGCCTTCATCAATTTCCTGCCTGGTGATGCAAAGCGGCGGCGCCAGGCGGATCGTGGACTTTCCACAGCCCAGCAACAGCAAGCCATATTGAAAACCATACTTTTCGATCATGTCGCGGATGGCCTCGTTTGGTTCCTTGGTACTTTTGTCTTTAACAAATTCCACGCCGATCATCAGGCCTTTGCCGCGTACATCCCCAATCGAAGGGTGGCGGGTCTGAATTTCCTGAAGCGCGTCCAGTGCATATAGCCCAACCTCAGCGGCATTGGCAAGATATTCTTCTTCCAGCAATTCGATCGTTGCCAGTGAAGCAGCACAGGAAATGGGATTACCACCAAAGGTGTTGCCATGCGTGCCTTTTGGCCATTGCATCACCGATTCACGTGCAATACACGCGCCGAGCGGCAAACCGGAGGCAATGCCTTTGGCAGAGGTGATAATATCCGGTTCCACACCGAAATGTTCAATTGCCCACCATTTGCCCGTACGACCCATGCCGCTTTGTACTTCATCGGCGATCAGCAGGATGCCATACTTGTTACACAGTTTGCGCAGTGCAGGGAAGAAGCCATCCGGCGGCACAAGGTACCCGCCTTCCCCTTGAATAGGTTCGACCAAAATACCTGCGATCTCATCGCCAGGTACATTGTGTGCGAAGATTTCCTCATCAATGAACCGTACAACGGTCTCACCATAATCCTCACCCGGTTTGCGTTCCAGGATTGGGCGATATGGATTGGGAAATGGGACGTGCGTCACGCCCGGCATGAGCGGATAGAACCCGCGATGATAGTGGGGCTTGCTAGCCGTGAAAGCGACCGATCCCATGGTCCTGCCATGGAATGCGCCGAAGAAACCGATAAAGTTGTGCCGCTTGGTGTGGAACTTTGTCAGTTTGATGGCGGTCTCAACAGCCTCTGTTCCGGAGTTTGCCAAAAATGTTTTTGCCGTTTCCTCAAACGGCGCGATTTCATCGAGCTTTTCGCTCAGACGGATCCAACCTTCATGATAAAAATCTGAGGAGATGTGCAGGAATTTTGCGGCGGCATCCTGCACTGCTTTCACGACCCTGGGGTGGGCATGGCCGGTGGAAAGTACAGCAATACCAGACATAAGATCGATGAAGCGATTCCCGTCTGGATCCCATACTTCCACGCCTTTGCCATGATCCATTACAAATGGGTATGCACGCGGGTAGGACGACGAGATAAATTTCCTATCACGCTCGATAAGTGCCTGAGCCTTGGGGCCCGGCAGATTTAGCCTATTCATACGAACTCCTTGATCTACTTCTAACTCTTGGATAGCACTTCGACTGCGCTCGATACGGTGCAGTACATCTCGTGGCGCCCCTTTCGACTCAAAGCGTCTCAGCCGGAAATTGATTCCGTTAAATGAGTTCAGCCTATCGTGAGGCGATCCGCTGTCCACCACTTCGTAACGACCCAGGAGGGTGGCAAGGAAACCACCGTTTGCTTCCTGATCATTTAACCTTCATTCGTGCTAACGCCAGTGCACCAAGCAGTCCCGCGTCATCGCCAAGTGCAGCTTTTGTAATTACGAGATCATCCAGATAATGTGGATGAAATGTATGCTTTCGTAAGCTTTCTTCAAATGGCTTGAAGAGCAGCTCACCTACTTGTGAAACTCCACCGCCAAAAATCAAAATGGAGGGGTCAAATATGGCAAGATAATTTGCAACTGCTATGCCCAGGTAATATCCGGCTCGCTCGAAAGCAGAAATTGCGAGCGCATCCCCTGCCCGTGCCGCCTCCGAGATTCGTGCGGCAGTCAGCTTCGGCTGGCTCTCGAGCGCTGATGCTTGTCCCGCCTTGATCTGCTCGTTGACGTAGCGAGCGATGGAGGGCCCGGAGCAAAATGATTCGACATGCCCGCGGTGCCCGCAGCTACAGGGAGGTCCATCGGGGTCGATCACCACATGACCAAGTTCTGCGCCCATGCCGTGGAAGCCCTGGAGCAGGCAGCCATTGGCGATCACGCCTCCGCCGATCCCTGTGCTGATTGTCAGATAGACGAGGTTCTGATGCCCCTTCCCCGCGCCGTATTGCCATTCGGCCAGACCAGCCATATTTGCATCGTTGTCGAGGTAAGCAGGTACAGTGAAGTGCTGCGATAGTTTCGATGTCAGTGGGAAGTCTTGCCATTCCGGGATGTTCGGTGTGGCAAGGATTCTGCCTGTATGCGGGTCGAGGGGACCCGGAGAGGCAATCCCAATGGCCCCCACTGGCCCTCTGGGCCAGACAGACTCGATGAGTTGTTCCAGCCGGTCATAGACGCCTGGTTCCGTTGCAAGTGAGCGTGTGCGTTGGTGGGAGATGGGGGTAATGCTGTCAGGCTCATAAACAGCAACGCGGATATGAGTTCCGCCAATATCGACTGCTACAATGTTGCTCATAGAGCCTATTATAACCGACGCCCCCTCTGTCCTGTGTGTCCCACACGGTTTGTCTGTCAAATCGAACAGCAGGACGAACTTGCTCGGCGAGGGTCTCCTGACCCCGTCGAGAATTGACCGCCAGGTCTCTATTGTTCTATTCAGAGTATCGCAGGTCTCAGTTACTCTGCCGGACACCCAGCAACTTGAGCAAGTTTGGATTTCTGGGAAAAAGCACCCGGTTTTTCTTTTTAGAGTAGCTCAGGCCGGTCTCTTTGCTCAATAACTCCGCCAGCTCATAGACATCAGACTCGTATCGATCTAAAGGGGTAGAAACCATGACTTCTTCAGTGCCGACGTGAATCCCTAACCGGGACAGAAGTTTTGCAAAACCAACGGAGCTGTCAAAGATCGGAAAGCCCTGGTAAAACCCTAATAGCTTACAGGGTTCCAGCATACGCACCAAAAACTCTTCCTGCAACGGCAAGCTGGCGCTGTTCGATGCCAGGAAATCCACCGCTCGGCGAATGACCGGCTCTCGATCTCGATACTCCAATTCATCCGTTGAAAACTGGTTATAGAAAGCCGCCAGCCTGGAGGGGTTCCAGTAGAAGGTAATGGCATTTTGCGACTCTACGACCGGTCTTTCATCAAAGTAAGAATTGTAAGCAATCCTCAGCACGTGCAATGCCGGGATGAGCGTACTGGTATTCGTGGACATCTGCAATTCCACTTCATCGGCCCGCAAACCTCTGGTCTTGTCGTAAATGAGAACGCCATCCTGACCGGATATATACTCCACCCCATGAACTTTCAATCCACGCAGATCAGAATCAAAAATCAGGTGTTTCGGGTCTCGCTGAATTTCAAATCGCATGATTAGATTGTATCAAAGGTCCACGTGCAAGAGTTAGAAGTAAGAAGTGAAAAGTAAGGAGCGAATTTGTATAATACTAGCCCCCATATTTGGCGGTATAAAACGGCGCATAGCCGATATCGTTTTGAAAATATGAACTCGCTCTGAATTCGCTCTTCCTTCGCTCTAAACTCGCTCCGAACCGGGTGCCAAACTGACCCCCCTAATGAGTTTTTAGGATCAAATTCGGTAAACGTTCCGAAGATATCATGCCCGCAGGGTATATCATGCCCGCAGGGTGCGTCGGGTCGCCGAGCCCAAAACGGCACCCCCCATATTTGGGGGTCGTATTGGCAGTAAGTGTACAGACTGGAGAGATGGTATACGGGTGTTCGGGGACATGGTATACAGGTGGATTTGTTAAGGTTAGGCCTGGTCCTTGCGCAGGCTAAATTGGGTCAGTCTCTGCTTGAAGAAAAAGACCTGGAAAACGCCGTCC
>DATGYJ010000482.1:0-5030 GCA_035298105.1 Anaerolineales bacterium
CGTCTTTGCCTCCTCAAAAAAAATCTTTGCCATACAGATGGATGCTCGCATTCACTGCTCTGCTGGGAGCGCTAAGTGTGATGCTGATATTCAGAAATTCGATTTTTCCACCTACTCCAACATTCGTGGCAACAGCAGTTCCCACTTCTGCAGGAACGAGCGGCACCTCGTTGTTGCCCATCGTCACGTTGCCCGGATCTGATGCGATAACGAGTGCCGCATTTTCACCAGACGGTCAGACATTGGCGACGGTGTCGTATTCCGGCGCGAAGCTATGGCGCGTGAGCGACGGCAGCCTCTTGCGTAGTATCACTACTGAAGCAGGGAAGGCTGTGGCTTTTTCGCCGGATAACCAGATACTAGCGACAGGGTTGGGCAGCACCACAGTAAAGCTCTGGCGCGTCAGCGATGGATCACGCCTGCGCACACTGGAAGGACTTACGTCTGACGTGTATAGCGTGGCGTTTTCGCCAGACGGTCAGATCGTGGCGGCAGGGGGGTTCAATGAGGGAGTGAAGCTCTGGCAGGCGAATGACGGTACGCTTTTACATGATCTGCCAGGACATACTTCACATGTGTACAGTGTGGTGTTTTCGCCAGACGGTCAAATGTTGGCATCGGCATCGAGCGACTACACGGTGAAACTGTGGCGCGTGAGCGATGGCATGCTGCTATATGAACTACAGGGATTTAATCCCGTGGCATTCTCGCCAGACGGTCAGACGGTGGCAACGGGGGGGTATAACAATGTGGTGCAGCTATTCCGGGTGAGTGACGGCGCACTTTTGGGTCGACTCCCAGGTCATTCTTCAAGTGTGGCGAGCGCGGCATTTTCGCCCGATGGACAAACGCTTGTGACAGGGTCGAAAGACATCGAGGTAAGACGATGGCATGTGAGCGATGGCGTGCGCTTGTATACCTGGGAAGAAAATGGGGAGGGTGTGTCTTTCGTCACGTTCTCAACGGACGGGAGGATGATGGCGGCAGTATATAAGGATGGTACAGTGAAGCTGTGGCAGGTGCCATGAACATTGAAACCGCAATCGCTGTCCTACTTTTGCTGCTTTGGCAGCCCAACACAGCGTGCAACTGACGGTGGGTACGCACCGCGTTTTTTGAGCTTTTTCGTGGCTTACGCGGAATCCCGTTTCGAGGGCGAGTCTACTCTCCCACCCACCGCAGCTAACGCGAGCCGTTGGGCAGCAATAAAATTAGTTGTTCGGGCTATTAACCTGGAATACAATCTGGTCGTAGAAACTTCGACTGAGGTATCGCATGCAAAGTCGAAATCAGCTCATTAAGTTTTCACCTGTTACCTGGGTCATCATTCTTGGCGCGGTGGCAAAATTTGCCCTGCACCTAATCAATGCGCGCGGTTATGGTTTGTTTTTTGATGAGCTATACACCATGGCGCTCAGTCGGCACCTGGCATTCGGATATGTGGATCTACCACCGCTAGTTCCTGCATTGGTAGCATTGAGTCGAGCCTTACTGGGCGAGTCGCTGTTATCGATGCGTATCGTCCCAGCGTTGGTCGGTGCGGCCACGCTGGTTTTCGTGTGTCTCATTGCAAAGGAATTCGGAGGCAAGACATTTGCGGTAGCGCTAAGTGCACTCGCGTTCATTGTCGTTCCACTCTGGCTTAACTTCAACTCGGCATTCTGCTACGACTGCGTCGACCAGTTGATCCTGGCTGGCTTCCTTTGTACGCTCGTCCGGTTTTTGCGTAGCGGGAACCAGAGACTCTGGATCCTGTTAGGTTTGATCGCTGGCATCGCCTGCTTGACCAAAATGACGCTCCTATTCCTTGGACCGGGTTTTCTAGCCGCGCTCTTATTCTCGCGGTACCGCAAGGATCTCCTCACTCCCTGGCCCTGGTTTGGTGCAGCGCTCTGCTTGGTAATCGTCTCACCTTATCTGCTCTGGGAAATAACTAACCACTGGCCAACACTCGATTATTGGCACACCTATGGCACGGTCCGGGTATATGAGGCATCCCTGCCGCAGTATTTCATAAATATCATGTCCAGTATGAATCCATTTCTCGTGCCACTATGGGTCGCCGGACTGTACCGTATCTTCCGCCGCCTGAACGGCATCAACTACAGTTTCCTGGGTCTCTTGTTCCTATTCACCCTGATCTTGATGTTCTTCCTCCATGCATCGGTACGGATGCTTGGCGAGCTATTCATCCCGCTCATCGCAGCCGGTTCTGTATTCGTGGAGGAACTGCTAAGCGGAGCCCGCTGGAAGGTCGGGATGAGAACCCTGCCTGCGACTTACCTGTTAGCCGCAGGGATGTTTGTCCTGCCAACGGCACTGCCGATCCTGCCCATCGATTCTATCTACAATCTTCCCCCAAGCATGAAATACTGGTATCAGTCGGTTCGGGAGTTTAACGCCGGCATATCGTATGCCCCAATCACTCTCACTGGACGGATGGGATGGGAGGAATTTGTCCGGGATGTTGCCGCTGCATATAACCAACTCCCCGCGGAAGATCGCCGCGTTGCCGGGATCTATACAGATTGGTATTTCACCGCCAGTGCGATCGATCAATATGGTCCCCAATATGGTCTCCCACACGCAGTTAGTGGAGCTTTGACCTATTACCTCTGGGGTCCTGGGGATTCCTGGGATGTTATGGTCATTGTCACGGGTAAGACAAATTATTTATCAACTTTCTTTGAAGAGTGTAGTCTGACAGCAATTACTGGCGACGATACGCCAAACAAATTTCATATTTTTGTATGTAAAAAGCCGAAGCTTTCACCGAACATCTTCTGGCCCAACCTAAAAAACTACCACTAGAGTAAGCTGCCCAACACCGCGTGCACCCGACGGGTGGGAGTCTGCGCGTTTTCAGGCAGTTTACGTGGCTTGAAGTTGGCTCCGGCAAAGTGGCGTTGCCTCGTCCCACCCACCCGCAGGTAACGCAGACCGTTGGGCAGGCACTTGCAGAAATGTTTTCGTAGGTTTTGTTCTTGATTAACGAGTCTGTTCGTCAGTGGAAATGCGCTCTTCATTCTTAAGTTGCGTCATTCGCTCCTGAGAGTCTGGAACGCTAGATAAAAGTCAGGTATTCTGACATGGGGTTTCATGTCGGAATGGCGGATGCCTGAAATGTCACTGTAGAGTTTTTATGCAAACAAATCTTTCAGAGATCATTCAAGAATTGAAATGGCTGGAGTACACAGTCCAGGAAACAGAAGCAGCGTTATGGCGTGTACAAGGCATTGAAGGTGAATTGCCAATCGGAGAAACTGCAACATCTGATGAAGTTGTAAATTTTTACAGCACAATTGATAATCTAGAAAGAAAACTGTCGTATCTTGCGATGAATTGGCGGGGTGAGAAAACTCATTCGATAGTCAAGCAATATCATGAAGTGGTACAAAATTTATGGAATCTCGGGTGGCGGGGCACTACTTTATTGGCAGACATGGAATTGCCAGATGAACTTATGCCACAATATTTCATTTCATATTGGATAAAAAGAAGACAAGACTACAACGAGAAACACAACCAGTAGTTTTTGTGGTTGCAGTAAATTGAGTCACAGGTAAAATCTTATCAGGATGGCGGTGTGGTACTTTTTCAGTCAGCGAGTCTTGCGCAATTCGTGCCTGCCCAACACCGCGTGCACCCGACGGGTGGGAGTCGCCGCGTTTTCAAGCCGTTTGTGTGGCTTGGAGTTGGTTCCGGCAAAATGGCGTTGTCTCGTCCCGCCCACCCGCGGGTAACGCACACCGTTAGCCCATTCTTGTAAAACTATTTTCTGCATCAACGTAAAAAGGATCAACATGAAAACAAAGCAGATATTCTTGTTAATAGTCGTCATAGCGGCTCTAATTCAGCTGGTCGCGTGTGTGCCGTTTATAACCAAGCCTATTCCCACTGTATCCAATCCAACACAAAAACCTTACACTTCAGATGTGCCTGATCCAATTAGCACCCCTTATTCTATGCCGACTGCCACCGCCTCTGCAGAAACTCGATTGAATGAGGCATACATGCTGATACAACAAGACAAATGCGTAGAAGCGATGCCAATTTTGAACGCCCTGATCGAAGAAAAACCAGATTGGAATCTGCCCTATGAAAGTCGATATTCATGCAACATTAGCTTTCAATCCAATGTGTTCACAGTACAACAGGGTTATTTGCTTGCAGCGCTGCAAGATCTAAATACACTCGTACAACTAGACCCGACTTCTGGAGGGTATCGCGCTTGGAGAGAATATGCTTTGCGCCAAATCGCGGCTCTTGAGCAATATTCCGCAAACCAATTTGCCATTTATGACCTTGCAAATCAGGATGCGGTCAAGGCAATAGAACTGGGTGTTGTTCCTTCCAGTTATGTCTATCGACATCATGCCCGCAATTTGATCGAGGGAAATCACTGCCAGGAAGGCTTGGCAGAAATTCAAAAATTGATCGATAAAGCCACGATGCAGAGCGAAGAGTTTGGGCAATATTACAGCCTGTATGAGACCGAAGCCTATATCTGTCTTGGTAAACTGGATAAGGCGCTCAGCAGCGCACAGTACATAACCTGTGACGATCCGGCTACAGCCTGCAAAACGGGTTTGCTCGCGTTGATTTATTTTCAATCCGGGGATTATAAAAAGGCGCTCGATACTTTAAATAATATGATCAACTTGCAGCCTGCTGGTGGTGGGTGGCGTTACTTCATCCGCGGGTTGATTGAGTACGAGAACGGGGAAAAAGACATAGCCCTACAGGACCTCGAGTTCGGAGCCGCCAATATCTGGCACGAGGGTGGGGTCTATTGGTATGTGAAGGCAAAGCTCGCCATGGACGCAGGTGACAAAGAGAATGGGATCAGTTATCTTCAAACTGCGGAGCAAACATTGGATGTGACGTATACGCCCTTTCGCCAGCAGATTATTGATGAATTGAAAATCTATGGAGCGGAGCCCATCACGCGAGAACCTAATCTACCATTTGCTCCTCTACCTACACCATAAAAGTCATTCCCACACCACCCGATAGACCTGGGCTAACAC
>DATGYJ010000483.1:0-4759 GCA_035298105.1 Anaerolineales bacterium
TCACTGTCGTATTTGGGGAGGGAAGGGGTGGGGTCCATCGCCGAATTGTATTTCATTGCCTGCAGAAAAAGCACAGTGATTTTCCTTCGCGCTGCTTTTCCTGCGGGTGATTCTTGCCTTGCACGGCGAGTGTTAGATGCCGCAGAATAGTTGTCATCTTTCATCCAACCTTCATCCATCGCTCATCCATCCTTCAGCGCGAAAAAACTCCGAAACAAAAAGGTCTCCCAACGCTCAGAGACCTTTTTGTTTCCAATGCACTGCAGCACGCTTAGGACCCGCCGCCCAAGGCTTTCCACAAGGCGACCGGCGTGGGATACTGCTCTTCCACAGCTGCGCGGGCCCGGTTGAATGCTTCCATCGTCCATGGCTCCGACGCAGTTAGCTGCGAACGATTCTTCAGAAGTCCCTCCTGGATGACTGAAGGATGGCGCACGGTGCGCTCGATCTCAGGCTGATCGCTGAAAAAGGCGACGATCATCTCCTTTTGATCGAAGAGACGTTTAAGGAGAATCTGGCTGTAGGGATTGTGCCAGTTCCACCAAATCTCAAACACCTGGTCTCCGATCTTGAACAAAGTCACATAAATGGATACACCGGCCAGATCGAGAAAGGCTGCCCGGGTATGCAAGGCTATCATCTCGCCTGAACGCTCCAGTTCTGCAATCCGCTCTTTGGACTCGCGAAAAGCGAAAGCAGTGAACATGTACCCCGACTCATTCACGGCGATGGGCAGGGCCGCGCCATAGGGTTGCTTGAGAAGGGTATCTACAGCCGATGGATCAAGCGGGGTGAGGGCAGGGGGCACAGCAGGGCTTGAGGCTTGGGCGGTTGTGACCGGCTGCTTCTTGCCGAATAACTTGTTGAGGAAGTCCATGCGGGTTCTCCTGAGGTCCAGGCTTGTTGAGCGCTTATTTCCAAAATTCCCACCACTTCTTTCCAGAGGTGGTTTGCGTTGCGGGCACAGCTCTGGAATTAGAGAAATATTTTGGACAAGGCTCTTGCGATTCCCCGTCAAAAACTGCACTTAACGTTACGGTTGAGGTGCCAAATGGCAACGGCTTCTTTTCGGTATAGACTGTGCATTGTTTGTTTTCGTAGTTTTTACAATTTGGGCATTGGTTTGGCCGGAAAGGGATCTTCGGTGCTGAAAAAGAAACGGAATAGACACTCATTTGAACTGCTCCTTTTTAGCTGAAATGATGATACAGACGTTCTGGTGGCCGTGATTGGCGGCCGTCGACTGCGTAACGTGCGTATGGCAAGCGCCCCGAATAACTTGTCGAGAGGCCTATGGACATCCTCCTAATGGTTTAGGCTTGTTGAGAGTTTATTTCCAGAATTTCCACCACTTCTTTTGGGAGGCAGAGCTAGATACATAATTTGGACAAGGCTCTTGAGATTCACACCCAAAAGCCGGGCTTAACATTACAGTTGAAGTGCCAAACGGCAGCGGCTTGCGTTCGGCATACGCTACGCATTGCTTGTTTTCATAGTTTTGGCAATTCGGGCATTGGTCGGGCCGGAAAGGTATTTTCGGTACCGTATAAGAAACAGAATAGAGGCTCATTTTCGTTTCTCCTTGTTATGCTGGCATGAAATGATCCAAACATTCCGGTCGCTCTGATGGCAGCGGCCGGAGCGCGGCTGCCGCCGACTGTCGTAAATGGGTGTGTTCTGCCCGCTAGATTAAAACTGGATACCTTAATTCTATAAAAATCATATATTAAATCCCCTTCTGTTTCATGTGTCATTTGTCATAAAAACTTGGGTTTTGCTCCCGCCTCTCGGAACTCCGCCAAACATTACTTTAAGCCAGCCCGATTGTCTACCTTTGTACATTGACTCAAGATCATTAAGTTGTATAGTTACAATATGATTCCCACCGGCAGGATCTTCGATATCAAGAAATACGCCATCCATGATGGTCCTGGCATCCGTACCACAGTTTTCTTTCAGGGCTGCCCTCTTTCATGCTGGTGGTGCCACAACCCGGAAAGCCAGCCGCGCATGTCAGCCCTGATCTACCGCGCCAATCGCTGTATAGTCTGCGGGGAGTGTGCCGCGGTTTGCCCGCATAACGCAATCCACATCAATGACCGCGCTGTGACCGACCGCTCCAAGTGTGACGTTTGCGGTACCTGCGCTGAGACCTGTTACCAGCGTGCCCGTGAAGTTTCCGGGCGGGAAGTCACAGTGGGCGAAGTCATGGCAGAGATCGAGCGCGACGTTCCCTTCTACGATCAATCCGGCGGTGGAGTGACCTTCTCTGGCGGCGAGCCGCTCATACAAAGGTCTTTCCTGTTCGCCCTGCTGCGCCTCTGCCGTGAACGTGAGATCCACACCGTGGTGGATACATCCGGCTATACCACCTGGAAAGCGCTCGAAAGCATCTGCCAGCTTGTGGACTTATTCTTATACGACTTGAAGTTGATGGACGAGAAACGTCACCTTCAATACACGGGTGTGTCCAACAGACCCATCCTAAACAACTTGAAGCTGCTCGCGGAACACGGACACTCCATCCATGTCCGTATCCCGCTTGTCCCGGGCGTGAACGACGATGACGAAAATCTGCGCCGGTCCGGTGAGCTGCTGGGCTCATTGCCCAACCTCAGCGGCGTGGAGTTAATGGGTTATCACGACATCGCTGCGGCGAAATATGAAGCACTCGGGTTAGCATACCGTTTGAGTGAGACCAAACCGCCGAGCGCCGAGCGCGTGCAGCGGGCAGTAACTCTTTTGGAAGAGTATGGATTAAAAGTAAAACCAAGCGCATAAAAACCTGCTGGTGCCGATCTTGTGAATTTTCACAGGAACATTTGAACTGACTTTCATCTCATTTTTCTTAGTGCTCTTCGCAGTGAAAGGATCTTTTACAAAGGAGAAACCCATGGCAATCACTCTTACACAAACCATGACCGAGCGCGTGCGTAAACTGCGCCAGCAATCCCTCGAAACGGTCGAGACCCTCTCGAGCGAGCGCGCCGAATTACTGACGGATTTCTACCGGCAGGATCTGGGCCTGCTCTCCATCCCGGTGCAGCGCGCCTTGTCGCTTTCCTATTTGCTGGAACACAAAACTATTGCCATCTACGCGGGCGAGTTGATCGTCGGTGAGAAAGGCGACAAGCCCAAGGCTGCACCAACTTTCCCGGAGCTGTGCTGTCACAGTCTGGAAGATCTGGATATCCTGAATACGCGCCCGCTGACCTTCTTCAAGGTGTCTACCGAAACCCGCCAGGCACAGGCAGAGAAGATCATTCCTTTCTGGAAGGGCAAATCGCTGCGTGACCTGCTCTTCGGTGAGATGACACAGGCGTGGAAAGATGCTTATGAGGCGGGGATCTTTACCGAGTTTATGGAACAGCGTGCGCCTGGTCATACCGTGTTGGACGATAAGATCTATCACAACGGCATGCTTGACTTTCAGGCTAAGATCGACGCTAGCCTGGCCAAGCTTGATTACTTGAACGACCCGGAGGCTTACGATAAGCAGGAAGAGCTGAAAGCGATGCGGATTGCAGCCGGGGCGCTCATCCGCTTTGGGGAACGATATGCTCAGTTGGCGCGGGAGCAGGCTCAGTCCGAGTCCGATCTGGTGCGCCGGGCGGAGTTAGAGAAGATCGCCGAGGTATGTGCCTATGTTCCCGCCCATGCGCCGCGCGATTTCCACGAGGCGTTACAGTATTACTGGTTCGTGCATTTGGGCGTGACCACCGAATTGAATACCTGGGATGCTTTCTGTCCCGGTCGTCTCGACCAGCACCTGCTGTCGTTCTATGAAAAGGGATTGGCAGACGGAACGCTGACACGTGATTCTGCCAGGGAGCTTTTGGGTTGCTTCTGGGTCAAATTCAACAACCAACCCGCGCCGCCCAAGGTAGGTGTGACCGCGGCGGAAAGCGGCACTTACACCGACTTCGCGCAGATCAACATAGGCGGTCTGCGCCGGGATGGTTCGGATGGCGTCAACGAAGTCTCCTACCTCCTGCTGGATGTGATCGAAGAAATGCGCCTGCTGCAACCCTCGTCATCGATCCAGGTCAGTAAGAAGAACCCCGATCGCTTCATCAAGCGCGCTGCCAGGATCATCCGGACCGGCTTCGGCCAGCCGTCGATCTTCAATGCCGACCTGATCGTGCAGGAACTGGTGCGCATGGGCAAGGACGTAGTCGATGCGCGCTGCGGCGGCTCATCCGGTTGCGTGGAGGTGGGCGCGTTCGGCAAGGAAAACTATAATCTCACCGGTTACTTCAACTTGCCCAAGGTGCTCGAGCTGGCGCTGCATAATGGGCTCGACCCGCGCACCGGGAAACAGCTTGGTCCTCAGACCGGTGACCCACGCCAATTTGGAAGCTTCGATGAACTATTCGGTGCCTTCGAGAAGCAATTGCTGCATTTCATCGACATCAAGGTGCGCGGTAATAATGTGATCGAGCGCCTTTATGCTAATTACATGCCGGCCCCCTTCCTGTCGCTGCTGACCGACGACTGTATCGCCAACGGCCGGGATTATCATAATGGCGGCGCACGCTACAACACTACATACATTCAGGGTGTGGGCATTGGCAGCATGGCGGATGCGCTGGCGGCGATCAAGTACCATGTCTTTGATCAAAAGACCTTTGGAATGGATGAACTGCTGGCGATCCTGGGGGATGACTTCAACGGTCACGAACGGACCCGACAACTGCTGCTGAACCGGACACCCAAATATGGCAACGACGACGATTACGCCGACAGCCTGATGGTGCGG
>DATGYJ010000484.1:0-2663 GCA_035298105.1 Anaerolineales bacterium
GTGCGCGAGATCGAAGACGTGCAGGCGTTGATTTGGGACGCTGGCTGCAAAGCGATGCTCTTTGGTATCTCATCAGGCGGAGCCGTGGCGCTGGAAACCGCAGCCGTAACACCTGGCGTTACCAAAGTGTTCGTGTACGAGGTGCCGTTCATCGTGGATGACAGCCGTGAGCTCCTGACTGACTACGAAGGTCATACCTCCAAGCTCGTGGCTGACGGCAAGCTCGATGAGCTGGTCGAATACTTCCTGACAAAAGTTGCCGGTGTTCCAGCCGAGTACGTCGGTGGTATGAAGCAAAACTCAGACATGTGGAATGGCATGAAAGCTATTGCCCCGACCATCCCCCACGACGCTGCTTTTATGACTGAGTTCATGAAGGGCAAGCCGCTGCCAGCCAGCTACTGGGCGAAAGTGAAGGTACCAGTATTGATTGCCGATGGCGGGGCGAGCCCCGCCTGGCTCCACAACGCTGCCGAGGCTCTCGCCAGGGAATTACCAAACGCCAGCCGCGAGACGCTCCCAGGCCAAACCCATATGGTTGACGCCAGGGTGCTTGCTCCGGTTCTGATCGAATTTTTCCAGAAATAATACCGTGATCAATCAGCCACCCAGTACCTGCTACGGGTGGAGAAGATCTGTAAGATTTAGGCGTTTACGACGAAGGCAGAAGGAGAACCTACTGTGGGAAATATCATTGTCTCAGAGTTCATCACCCTAGATGGGGTGATCGAAAGCCCCGAATGGTCCATGCCGTTTTTCAATGAAGAAATAGGGAAGTTTAAAAAGGACGATCTTTTTGCGAGTGACGCTCTCCTCATGGGACGGGTGACGTATGAAATTCACGCGGCCGTCTGGCCCTCCGAGAAGGATGAAGAGGGACTTGCTGACCGGATGAACAGTATACCTAAGTATGTCGTTTCCTCAACGCTCAAACAAGTGGAATGGAACAACTCAAGACTGATCAGGGGGAATATCCTGGAAGAAATCAAAAAGCTCAAGCGTGAAATCAAGTGGAACATCTTAATCGACGGCGGAAGCGATCTGGCCAATTTGCTCATGCAGCATAACCTCATCGACGAATATCGCCTGCTGGTCTATCCGGTAGTGCTGGGCAAGGGCAAGCGTCTCTTCCGAGAAGATAGTCCGAAGATGGAACTCAGGCTGAAAGAGGCAAAGGCACTGAGTAATGGTGTCGTTGCGCTTATTTACCAATAACGCAGAAGGTGCATTCCACGTGAGAAAACTGATTGTTTCGTCTTTTGTTTCCATGGACGGTGTAATATAGCGAGCAGGCGGTTTCAAGTATCATTATCTTCAACTTTGAGGAAAGATTATCAGACTCGCCTTTTTAAGTAGAACTTATGCAAATCAGCAGTAATCTTGAGGAGGACAGGAGTCTTGTTGTTAGGTAACTTTCTCATTCTCCTTTTATCCGTCCAAACGCTTTAATCAAAGAATCTCTGGATGTCACACGAATTTATTCTGCTGCCGATCAGCTTCCAGCGGGAACGCCTTTGATCCGGCACCGCCCCTTCCGTGCGCCGCACTATACGATCAGTCATGCTGGCTTGGTCGGCGGTGGGAATATCCCCAAGCCAGGTGAAATATCATTGGCGCATCGCGGCGTTTTGTTCTTAGATGAGTTCCCCGAATTCGGCACCCGCGTCCTCGAAGTGATGCGCCAGCCGATGGAGGACAAGGTTGTCACCATCAGCCGTGCCAAAGGATCGCTGACTTTTTCCGCGAACTTTCAACTGATCGCGGCCATGAATGATCGGACCCAATGGGATGCGAACGCCTAAGTGCAATAAAGCCGCACCAAGATAGATGGGCACTTCAATTGCCACGACCAAGCGCAGCAACAGGCCGAGTAAATGCGATCTGTTGGTCTCGCGTAAAGTTGACATGACGATTATGCTGCTGCGGTCTGTGCATGGAAAAGTCGCCAACCGAAGACAACGTACCAGGCGAAGATTTCGAGAAACAGGATGCGTTCCATGAGGCCGCCGAGTCGTGCTGTGGGTGGCGTGCTCGGAAGGTAATCCAGCGAGAATACATAGAAGGTGATCGCAATCAGCACAACGGTCGCCAGACTGGAAATCAAAGAGTACACAGCCCATCCTCGCCATTCTGGATCAACGCGAAGTAGGAGTCCGGCTAAGAGGAACGCCAGAACTGCGCCCAAGTAGACTGACGTCGCGCCAACGATCCAATGGACGGGTGTGGTCTCCGGGAAGATACCGGCAACCGCATATCCGACGCCCACGATGGCGATCAACAACGCACACACGATGCGGAGAGCGGTGCTCGCCTCCGTTCGAACCATCCTATAGAAGCTGAACGCGAAGCCCACTATCAGCAACCCGAGGATGATCAAGGATGTGTTCAGGATCCAGCCGTTGTTGCCAACCCCAAGATCGCTGATGGCTTGGCTGGTTGACGAATAACCGGGACGCAAGAAGCCCACCAGGGTAAAAATCATCACGAATAGAATAGGACCAACCACACCGCCGAGGGCAAGCCATCGAGCCGTCTGATTTGATGGTTGCTTCGATGAAGTGAACTTTGTGTTTGTTTGCATAAGAATATCTTTTATCTCCATAAAGCAAATTCCTCAGCCGTCCAACTGAAGAGGGTCCGATAAACCTCTCGCTGTGCGCTAT
>DATGYJ010000485.1:0-3302 GCA_035298105.1 Anaerolineales bacterium
ATCGTGCTTAAGGATGCTGGGAGCGTTCCCTTTCAGAAAGCATTAAATGACCCTTCTCAAATCACTACTCTATCTCATCTTTGAAGCCGGTTTATTCGCGCTCTATATTCCTTTGGCTTTTCTCCGAACCGGTCCACGGATAGAAACCGGTGTGATCTCTCTGCTCGCGATTCCAATGTGGCTGATCGGTGGACTGATGGTTTTGTGGTGCTTCTGGGATTTCACGTTCACAGGACGTGGCACACCTGTGCCCATGGATCCACCAAAGGAATTGGTTGCCACAGGCTTGTATCGCTACGTTCGAAATCCCATCTACGTAGGCGTTCTATCGATTTTTCTAGGACATTTTTTATGGTTTGGATATTGGGCATTGCTCACTTACACAGTAGCGGCGTTTATCGGCGTTCACTCTTTCGTGGTCTTGTATGAAGAGCCGAATTTGAAAAGAAAATTCGGTGCGGCATATGAAGATTATCTCAAGAAAGTGCCGCGCTGGCTCCCGAAATTAAGATAAAGTTAAGGTCATTGCTTACGCCGCCGGTGATGGCGATGCCTTGCAAACCCGGCGTGGGGTAATCTTCGGTGTGTTGGCGGGACTGGATCAGGCGACCGGGCTTGTCCTTTCGAAGCAAGGGATGTTCGGAGACTTTTCACACTTTCAGGCAAATGCAATTCGTATGTTGGCCGCAGTCATTTTTATCTGGGCATGGACCCTCTTTCAGGGCAAATCAAATGCAACATTTACCGCTTTGCGCGAGAAACCGCAAGTGATTCGTCTACTTGCTCTCGGCGCATTGATCGGACCCGTCCTGGGCGTATCTTCGTCTTTGCTTGCAGTACAACACGCCGAAATTGGCGTAGCCAGCACGCTTATGGCATTTACAAAAACGAAAATGAGTCCGCGCATGGTTGCGAATCCCCAGAAGATTTGACAAAGTGCGCGGACAAAATGAATGCCCGCCCGGAGAATGTACTTTTCTCTGACCCTTCTGCCTCGCTCCTTTCATTCGGCTCTCACAGTGATCCTGGCGTAATCCTGTACTAATCCTGTACTGATCCTCTACTCCTATCCCGATACTCTTTCGTGAAAGCAATTGGACTGTGTTGCATTGATAAGCATGCGACCCCGGAGCAGGGTTCTCGTTTCAAGTTCACCCCCTTCCTTTCCTATGACGCTGGAGGTTCATTTTTTGTGCCCGACCAGGCTACTTCCCTGGCACCATTGCAGGACTCAGAATGCCTTTCGAGTAAAAAATTTGTATTTTATTGCCGAAAATTAGGTTTGCCAACAGTATCTTACAAAAAGCCATATATTTTTCTGTTGCCATTTCCCATAATTTAGCCTTCACAATATTTACAATGGCAAAACTCGGTCGAACTAACCGCAAGGTTTGTATTGATGTAATTCATTCTAAATGATGTGCTTTTCCCAATGCAGCTCATGAAGAATCAATCGTTCAGAACGAGAGCAGGCCGCCTGTAGACTTGCTCTTGTTCTGCCAGCTGTGAGAAATGATATCTTGTCTAGGACCCTCTGTCTTCCCGTATTCTAATGGCGAACAACAAAATCGAATTGCCGTAGAAAGTGTCGAAAGATCGCCTGAAAGAAGTTCAGGAAATATGTCACTTGTATTGACAAGCAAATCTGAGTAATATGGCTTTACTCATCGACATTATCGCCTCATTGGTGGGGAGAGCCAAGCAAAGGGAATGTCGAGCTTTATTATCAAGCGTTATCTAAGCGGCTCCAATTCTTTAGACGTTCCCGTTTTTATACCATTCGGCTTTCTGAGCCTGTAGTTCATAAACAATGCCTTTTCATGATGGGGGAAAACATGTGTAAAGGGCAAACGTGAGAGTCCGTTCAGTGCACCCGCTATGGCGCTTCGCAATGGTGAGGAGCGTGAGAGCAAACTGAGGAAGTATGCAATCGCTACACTATGAGCCGTTAATCCCTTCGCTGCCAACGGGCACTGTGACCTTTCTCTTCACAGATATCGAAGGCAGCACCAAACTCGCGCGAGAGCAACCTGACAGGTGGGAAACATTACGAGCGAGGCACCATGCCATTTTGTACGAAGCAATTGGAACGAACAAGGGATTTGTGTTTCAAGTCATTGGCGACCAGTTTTGCGCAGCCTTCCACACCGCGGAGGATGCATTACACGCGGCAATCAAATCTCAAACAGATCTTTACAGTGAACCGTGGGGCAATGTCCCTGTCAAAGTACGTATGGGAATCCATACCGGGAAGGCTGAAATCCAAGACAATGGAGAATACGAGGGATACTTAACTCTTTGCTGTGTCCAACGGGTTATGTCCGTTGTTTATGGGGGACAAGTCCTATTATCTAATTCAACAGCTGAATTGGTACGCGCCGAGCTACCCCAAGGAGTTTTCTTGCTTGATTTAAAAGAACACCAACTCAAGGGATTGCCTAATCCTGAACATCTCTGGCAGGTGGTCGCGCCAGGTCTTCAGCAGGATTTTCCATCACTGCAATCGCTCAATGACATTCCGAACAACCTGCCTCTCCAGCTTACCAGTTTCATTGGGCGGGAAAAAGAGCTGGGCGACATCAAGCGCCTTCTCACGGATACACACCTGCTCACATTAACGGGCCCGGGCGGCACAGGGAAGTCCCGGCTTTCCTTGCAGGCGGCGGCTGATCTACTACACAATTTTCTCAACGGCGTCTGGCTGGTGGAACTTGCCCCGGTTTCGGATGCCTCTGTAATCCCTGCCACCATGTTGGGCGTCCTCAACCTGCCTGCCGAAAAATACCGTCCGGCCATCAACATGCTGTGTGATTATCTCCACAATAAAGAAATCCTGCTGATTTTGGACAACTGTGAGCACCTCGTGGAGGCATGTGCCCTCCTAGTAGACAGTCTATTACATGCCTCACCTAATTTGCGCATTATAGCCAGCAGCCGGGAAGCTCTGGGTATCGCCGGTGAAGTCTGTTATCGTGTACCATCTCTTGGTCTACCAGCCTTGAATCATCTTCCCCAGCTTGAGTTGCTCAGTCAGTATGAAGCTGTGCGTCTTTTCATAGAGCGCGCTTGCGCGGCACTTCCGGACTTTCATATCACTAACGAAAACGCGCCGGCCGTGGTGCAGATCTGTCGACGACTAGACGGCATCCCACTGGCTATTGAGCTGGCCGCGGCTAAGGTTCGTGCCCTGAGCGTCGACCAGATTGCCAAACGACTGGATGATCGCTTCCGCTTGCTTACGGGCGGTAGTCGTACGGCCCTGGAGCGCCATCGAACCCTGCGGGCAATGCTAGACTGGAGCT
>DATGYJ010000486.1:0-2426 GCA_035298105.1 Anaerolineales bacterium
GTCAACGATGTTCTGGATGGGTTGGATGAATCCCCCTTGATCATTGCTGTGGATTGTCCCTCAGGCATGGATTCTGATACTGGTGAGGTCGCCGAGGAAACTATCCCCGCAGACTTAACAATCACGATGGCAGCGGTCAAGCAGGGGATGTTGAAACTACCCGCTTTTGAATATGTTGGCGAGCTGAAAGTGGTGGATATTGGCTTGCCTGTTGATTTGCCTTCCCTGAAGGATTTGAAGACTGAGGTTGCGGATGAAGATTCTGTTTCCGCGCTTTTGCCGGAACGACCTCTGGATGCTCACAAAGGAACATTCGGTACTGCACTGATCGCCGCAGGCTCCGTTAATTACACGGGAGCCGCGGTCCTTGCGGGCGAGGCGGCATATCGCGTCGGTGCAGGGCTTGTGACACTGGCGGTCCCTGCGCCTGTGCACACTGCTCTCGCTGGTCGATTCCCAGAAGCAACTTGGGTGTTACTTCCTCAGGAAATGGGTGTCATCTCGCGTGACGCGTCTGAAGTGTTCGCAAAAAATCTTGAGCGCGCGACGGCACTCTTGGTTGGCCCTGGCTTTGGAATGGAAGATACAACCAGGGAGTTTATTGAAAATTTCTTGAAGGGCAAAGCTTCGCTCAAAAAGGCTACCTCACGAATTGGTTTCGTGCATCAGGAGAGCGAAAAGAAAGAAGAAAAAAATTCGCAATTGCCGCCGATAATCTTTGACGCGGATGGATTGAAATTGCTCTCGAAGATCCAAGATTGGCATAAACTTCTTCCTGCCTCTTCCATTCTGACTCCTCACCCCGGTGAGATGGAAGTATTGACTGGTTTATCGAAAGAAGAAATCCAAGCGAACCGACAGAAGATTGCAAGCAAGTATGCGAAAGAGTGGAAACATGTGGTTGTGCTAAAGGGCGCATTCACTGTGGTTGCATCTCCGGATGGACGCATGACCGTGATTCCTATGGCTTCCCCTGCACTCGCCCGCGCCGGCACAGGCGATGTGCTGGCAGGTCTGATCGTTGGCCTGCGTGCCCAGGGACTCGAGGCGTTCGACGCTGCAGTCGCGGGGGCATGGATCCATGCGCAGGCGGGCCTCTACGCCGCAGATGATCTCGGAACAACTGCATCCGTATTAGCTGGTGATGTTTTGGATTCTGTTAGCGATGTGCTGAGTGATTTGGAATAAAAAGTAACCTTCGCGCTGAGTGCTTCGCAATCGACGCGTGAGTAATCAAACGAAAAGGAGTCTGGTCGTCCAGACTCCTTTTACTTTTCTGTTCCTACTAATCCCTTAACTCTTCAAGAACGCTTCAAGGGATTCCTTGCTAATGCGGTATGCGCTGCCAAGTTTCCTGGCTTTCAGGCTACCTTCATTGATTGCTGCAACTACATCTTCCTCAGAGACCCTCAGTATGGCTGCGGCTTCCGCCGGTGTCATGACATCTGGAATGCCTCCCGCGGGTTTCGAGCCACCGCCTTGTCCCTGTTGCATCGCGCTCGAGGTTGCTTGCTGCATCAAATTGCCGATGCCCATCCCAGCGCCAATCCCAGCCGTGAGGCCCGCGCCTCCACTCGGGTTTTGTGCCGCATCGCGCATCGCGTCCGCAGCTTGGAGCTGGGTGTAGGTTGCCATGTCGAGCATACCCATATCGCGCAGTTCCTGAGCCGATTTGCTGGATGGCTTGAGGTTTCCGATATAGAACGTCTTCAACTGCATGCCGATGGCTTCGAAGTCATCCTCTGCCTTCGCCCGGACGGCCGCGCCAACTTCTTCGGTGAGACCGATCAAATCCACTACGCTTTTCGCCGCGGTTGTCTCGCCTAACACATCTTGGAGCTTGGAAAGCAGGATGGTCTTCAAGCGTTCTTCGATCTCAGTTGTGCGATAAGCACCTTGGGTGCCTACGATTTGCGTAACAAATTGCTGTGGGTCCTTCACTTGGAATGAAAATGTGCCAAAGCCCTGAAGCAGCGCCACACCCAATCCCATGCCGGGATTACGGACAATGATTGGCTGCGGGGTTCCCCATTTTTCGTTCGCGAATTCCTTCATCGAAACGAAATAAACTTCTGCAGGGAAGGGCGTCCGGTCATTGAAAGCCTTGCCAATGAGGTTGATTAGCAGTGGAACGTTTGCGGTCGTAATGGTATGACGTCCCGCCCGGAATACATCGAGTGCATTCCCATCCCGAAAGAACACGGCGGCCTGTGCCTCCCGCACGATGACCTGTGAGCCGATACGAAAATCACCGATTCCGGCCTCAGGAAAGCGGTGGACGATTTCACCTTGCATCTCGCTAGGGTATTCAATGACGTCAAAAATTCTAGCCATGTTATTTCTCCTTGGAAAGTGGTAGCAAATTCATTATAGTCCATGCATCAATGCGCTACAAGTCGAAGATGGCGCTCTGCGCCGAACCGTTT
>DATGYJ010000487.1:0-2280 GCA_035298105.1 Anaerolineales bacterium
GCCGCGATCGCTTCCGCCAAACTGGAAACTGCACCATAGCGACAAGACGGTGGCTGACGACCTCGGGCCAATCCAGGCGCACCTGTTCAATGCCACCTACATGTCAGATGACTTTGACATCAAGACAGCGCTTCTCGCAGGCATAAGAAGTCAAATTGATGCGGCGGCCCGCCCGGCACATAGCTGCGAAACATTTAACGCACCGATTCTGTCCATGGTCACAGGCACTTATCTCTCGACCTGTGGAATTGAGCCTAAGCAAACAATCAATGAAATCCGGATAACAGGAACCGGCATGGTTTTTCAAGACAAGACGTCGGTGGACCTTACCAGGATGGAAACGTGGTTATCACTGGAAAAGGGCTTTCAGAATTCAAACGCATACATTGGATTTCTGTATGCCGGAGGAGTGAATCCGGGACGTGGAGGTGCATTTTGGGACAGCAATCGCATCTTTCAAAATCCAGTGTCAGAAGGACCTAATCCACCTCGATATTGCAGAGTGACCAAAGAAACACCGCCGACAAAACTTGAAAATGACATCAGCATAAGCCAAACCATGCTGCTGCCAGCTAGAGGGCTGTATCGAATGCTGCCGATCAATGCCTGTACGTTCAACAGAACAAAAAAGAATGACAAGCCCATTGAGTTTGCGATCGACGGATCAACTATTCGCCTCGGTGACAAAAAGTGGAATCTGAACATGGGAGGCGAATCAGTATCGCTTCTTGGCCTTGATCTGAGGCTTCCTGAACTAATCATGCGCAATATTGACGAGCCTGGCTTTTTATTCGCCAGCTCAGATGAGAACAATCCTTACATGCTCTATTACTCGAGAAATAAAGAGATTCTGTGGTTCTCAGCTACTGAAGTGAATAAGTCCACTACCATTTGCGACTTTGACATGCGTAATCAGGATCTCTAGAGATTAGTTTGCAATGGAATAGCCTCAATGCCGTTCAGCTCAGCGCTGAACGGTCTCTTTTTGGACCGTTGCCATCAAGCCTTCATTACAGCATCCTATATTCACGTATTGAAGAAAAATCTTGGCTGGCCGGCATACCTGCCCGAGCAGAAGTGGGCATCGAGTCCTCGATGTTGATAGCCAGGCAGGCACGGCTATTTTCACTGTAGCGATTTCGGTGATCAGGTCTTGTCAGAAATATCTCGCCGCGTCTCGAATCTGGGCGGCAAGATTGTTATAGCCTTTTGTCAGGATTTGCGATATCTCATGAAGAAGGGCGCGGGATCTTTGAAATGCAATGATATGTTCGACTGACGTTTCTTCCGACTGAGAAGAACGAAGAACGAGCGCAATTCCATCGAAAAGTTTGTCAAGAGAAGCGAGACAGCTGGCTTCGTTTAAGATCAACACCTTCAAACGTTCCCAAAGCGCTTCAGAACCCATTACCGGCAATCCGCTCGTATTCTCCATGAGCTTTCGGTGAACCAGCAAAATAGCCGCGACCCTCTCTGCCGATGTCTTCATGGTTTTAATTTTATTTTCGACATGCCCAATATAGGCCTCCACCAGTAATGGCGTGGCAAGCACATTGATCTGGCGATTCGTACTGGCGATGCTGACTAACGTTGGTTTGTCATAGGGGGAAATCCGTTCTATGACGGCCAGTTGGTCTTGTGGTGGCAGATTGGAAAAACTTGATATTGGCATACTGGCGTGCACGCTGGAACTGCTGCTGGAACTATCCATTTTTACTCCACTGAGTGCTGTTGAACGGAGCGTCTCAGTAACAACCTCTTGAGAAGAGTTCATGCATGAGCCGCGGTCTCAATTTGGCCGATGACTGCCGTGGATCATGCGGAAAGCTGGCAACTGGTCACAGCAATAAAAGGTCGCAAAGGTTGCAACGCCGTTTGGCGGATTATTTCTTTGAGAGGCGAACGGTGTATCTTTGGGGCGGTTTAAATCGACGGGATAACAACTTTTAATGTGCCGAGGAATCAGGTCGGCGTGTACGTGCTCAAGCAGCTGCATGAACCTGTAATTGCATGAGCAATACGGCACATGTACTTTGCGACCAATTGCTGTCTCAAACAACACACGGCCACCAATTGGCCACCGCAATAAAAAAAGGCAGCCAAGGCTGCCTTCATTCTTACCGCCGCTACAACCAGATCAGCGCTTCTGGCGCAGTCTCTGGATCGCCGCCAGCTGGGCAATCGCCACAGCCAGTTCCGCTTGCGCGGTTGCGTAATCAATCTTCGATTCTCGATTGACCAGGCTTTCCTCGGCCAGGCGCTTGGCTTCCGCTGCCTTGG
>DATGYJ010000488.1:0-31218 GCA_035298105.1 Anaerolineales bacterium
GACTATCCCAGCCTGGAACCCGGTTTGCCACCCTATGAACCACGCGGCTGTCAGCGCGGCATTTCCTTTTCCTGGTATCAGTACAGTCCGGTGCGGGTCAAATATCCTTACATGCGCGGTGTGCTGATGGACTTGTGGCACAAAGCCAAAGCGGAACACAGCGACCCAGTCGAAGCCTGGGCGAGCGTGGTTGAAGATCAGTCTGCCCGCAGGTCATTCCATCAGGCGCGCGGCAAGGGCGGTTTCCGCCGTACGACCTGGGATGAGACGCTGGAGGTCATCGCCGCCTCCACCATTTACACGATCAAAAAATATGGACCCGATCGGATCATCGGTTTTTCGCCCATCCCGGCCATGTCTATGCTCAGCTATGCCGGTGGCAGCCGCTTCCTGCAACTGCTGGGCGGCGTCAGCATGAGTTTTTACGACTGGTACAGCGACCTGCCTCCTGCCAGCCCTGAGACCTGGGGCGAGCAGACGGATGTGGCCGAAAGCGCCGATTGGTTCAATGCCAAATTCATCGCCTCGGTTGGCTCCAACATGAGCACGACGCGCACCCCGGATGTCCACTTTGCCGCTGAGGCGCGCCACGCCGGAACCAAACTGGTCGTGTTTGCACCCGATTTCAATCAAGTTGCTAAATACGCCGACTGGTGGGTTCCCGTTCATGCCGGGCAGGATGGCGCATTCTGGATGGCGGTCAACCACGTTATCCTGAACGAGTTCCATCATCAGAACCCAACCCCTTATTTCCTGGATTATGCGCGCCGCTACACAGACTCCCCTTTCCTGGTCGTGCTTAATGCAGTAGACGGGGGCTACGTGCCAGGTCGGATGCTGCGCGCAGGACAGGTGGAACGCACCCGCGCTGTGGAAAACGGCGAGTGGAAATTTCTGGTCTGGGATGAACTTAGTAACGAGCCGCGTATGCCTCAGGGCAGCCTGGGATTCCGCTGGCAGAAGCAGAAAGGTCAATGGAATCTGGAGCCGAAAGACGGTCTGGATGGAAGCGAGATCCGTCCGCAGCTTACTTTCCTGGGCGCATCTGAGGAGCAGTTGTCCGTCTCGTTTGCTGAATTTGGTGAAAGGAAATCCCTCCAGCGCAATATTCCTGTGCGCTATGTTGAGACCGCTGAAGGGAAAGTGGCAGTTGCGACCATCTATGATTTGCTGATGGCTCAATATGGCGTGGGCCGCGGACTCGAAGGTGATTATCCGGCCGATTACGATGATCCTAACCTTTCTTATACTCCTGCATGGCAGGAGCGCTACACCGGCATCGACCGGCAGACCGTCATCCAATTTGCGCGCGAGTGGGCGACCACAGCAGCCAAGACCGAAGGCAAGTGCATGGTCATCATTGGCGCCGGCGTCAATCACTGGTACCACAACAATTTGATCTATCGCGCGTGCATTGGAACCCTCCTGTTGACTGGCTGTGTAGGTCGCAACGGTGGTGGATTGAACCATTATGTTGGTCAGGAAAAACTAGCCCCAGCAGCACCCTGGGCGGCATTGGCTTTTGCCACAGACTGGCAAAAACCACCCCGCCAGCAAAACTCTCCCTCCTTCCATTACGTCAACAGCGATCAGTGGCGCTATGAACGCACCTACACTGAGCCGCAGCCTGTTACACGTCCCGACAGTGAACACAACCGGGACATGACGCAGGAGCATACACTGGATACACAAATTCGCGCGGTGCGTATGGGCTGGCTGCCTTCTTATCCACAGTTTGATCGGAGCTCGTTGGAGTTAGTTAACCAGGCAGAGGAAGCAGGTGCGCATACCGATGCAGAAATCCGTCAGTGGGTGGTGGATCAGCTCAAATCTGGCAAGCTGCGTTTTGCTGTCCAGGATCCCGATGCGCCTGAAAACTGGCCGCGGCTGTGGTTCATCTGGCGCGGCAATGCACTTAACGCCAGCGCCAAAGGACAGGAATATTTCTTCAAGCATTACTTGGGCACCCATCATCAGGTGATTTCCGAAGAAGTGGATAAGAACACCTTCCACGAAGTGAACTATCGCGAGAATGCTCCCGAAGGCAAGCTCGATTTGGTCGTGGACATCAACTTTCGCATGGATACTTCGGCGCTGTATTCGGATATCGTCCTGCCAACCGCGAGTTGGTATGAAAAAGATGACCTGAATACCACCGATATGCACTCCTTTATCCACCCGCTGGCCGCAGCCGTGCCGCCTTCCTGGGACTCGAAAAGTGATTGGGATATTTTCAGGCTCGTGGCTGACAAGGTTAGCGATCTGGCACAGACACACTTGCCTGAGCCGGTGCGCGACCTGGTGGCGATGCCTCTCCAACATGATACGCCCGCTGAGATGGCGCAGGCGCACATCCGCGATTGGGCGCGTGGGGAGTGTGAACCCATCCCGGGCGTGACCATGCCGAACTTCGTGGTAACCGAGCGCGATTACGTCAACCTGGGCAAACGCTTCATCTCGTTTGGTCCAAAGGTGCAAAAGGAAGGGCTCGCCATTCACGGTATCCACTGGCAGGTGGACGACTTGTACCAGCAATTGATGGACAGCCGCCCGACCCTCACGTGGAATGGTCAGCGCTATCCCTCGTTGGAGATTGCGCGCGACGCGGCAAACATCATCCTGCACCTGGCTCCTGAAACTAATGGTGAAGTGGCGTATCGCGCCTTCCAGGCTGAAGAAGAACGCATGGGTTTGAAACTCACCGACCTGGCAGAACCTACGCGTGCATCCAGGATGACCTTCAACGATTTGATCCAACAGCCGCGGCGCTTGCTCAACAGTCCCATCTGGACTGGCATCGTCAGCGATGGACGACCCTATTCAGCCTACGTTCTAAATGTGGAAAGACTTGTCCCCTGGCGCACGCTGACCGGGCGGCAGCACTTCTATCTGGATCACGAGGGCTACCTGGCTTACGGTGAATACCTGCCTACCTACAAACCGCGCCCTGACCCGCTGGCCTTCGGCGACCTGGATAAAAGTCAGCGCGAAGGCAAGACCTTGCAGTTGAACTATCTGACACCTCATGCCAAGTGGCATATCCATTCAAACTACTTCGACAACGACCGCATGCTCACGCTCTCACGCGGCCTCGAGCCACTCTGGATGAGCGAGCAGGATGCCAAAGAACTTGGCGTGCAGGACAACGACTGGGTGGAAGCCTACAACGATCACGGCGTGACCGTCACGCGTGCTATCGTCAGCGCGCGCATCCCACCGGGGTTGTGCATCATCTATCACGCGCCCGAACGAACCTTGAGCGTGCCCAAATCACCGATGCGCGGCAACAAGCGGGCGGGTGGTCACAACAGTCCCACACGCATCCACCTGAAGCCTTCCCTGATGGTCGGTGGTTATGGTCAGTTTACGTATGCGTTCAATTATTGGGGTCCGACCGGTGTCAACCGCGACACCTTCGTCCTGGTACGCAAACTACCCGGCGATCCGCAGTTCTAGGTAGCAGACCTGACAGGTTTCACCGGGCATTCACCCTGCCAAATATATTGCGAGGGCAGAATACTCAGCCTGTAGAGGCAGTAGGAAAACCTGTCAGGTCTTGAAAAAGGAAATGACATTATGAAAATCCGTTCACAAGTATCAATGGTCTTCCACCTCGATAAGTGCATTGGCTGTCACACGTGCAGCCTCGCCTGCAAAAACATCTGGACCGACCGCCAGGGCGCTGAGTATATGTGGTGGAACAATGTCGAAACAAAGCCGGGCACGGGCTTTCCCACGAAATGGGAGGACCAGGAAAAATACAAAGGCGGCTGGGAACTCAAGAATGGCAAGCCCCGGCTCAAACTTCAAAACCGGCTGCAGACCTTCGGTAACCTCTTTTCCAACCCTGCCTTGCCCACGATGGATGATTACTACGAACCGTGGACGTACAACTACGGAGATTTGTTCAATTCCCCACTCGGCGATGATCAACCGACTGCGCGTCCCATCTCACGTATCGATGGCCAACCGATCGAGATCGAATCCGGTCCCAATTGGGATGATGATCTGGGCGGCTCGAACATCTACGCCGCCAATGATCCTCTCCTGGAAAACATGAGCGACGAAGACAAGCAGCGGCTCTTTTCCATCGAGCAGCTTTTCTACTTTTACATGCCGCGCATCTGCAACCACTGCTTGAATGCCGGCTGTGTAGCAGCCTGTCCATCCGGCGCCATCTACAAACGTGCAGAAGACGGCGTGGTGCTGATCAATCAGGATAAGTGCCGCGGCTGGCGCATGTGCGTCTCGGCTTGCCCCTACAAAAAGACGTATTACAACTGGTCGACCGGCAAATCGGAAAAATGTATTCTGTGCTACCCGCGTCTCGAGACCGGTCAAGCGCCCGCCTGCTTCCATTCCTGCGTCGGACGCATTCGCTACCTGGGGGTTCTGCTTTATGACCCCGACCAGATCGAAGCTGCCATCCAGGTGACGGATGACCAACTGGTGCAGCGTCAACGGGAAATGATTCTCGATCCTAACGACCCGAAAGTTGTTGCCGCAGCGAAAGAAAGCGGTATCCCCGACGGCGTGATCACGGCAGCACAGCGCTCGCCGGTGTATCGCTATGTCAGGGAATGGGAACTGGCTCTTCCCTTGCATCCCGAGTTTCGCACTCTGCCGATGCTGTTCTACGTACCGCCACTCCTGCCTGTTCTTTCCGTAGCGCAGGAAAGCGGAGCCCAGCGCGTCGAAAACGACTTGTTCAGTTCGCTGGAGAACGCCCGTGTGCCTGTTCGCTACCTGTCACGCATGTTGTCCGCTGGCAACGATGACCTGGTTATCAAAGCATATCAGAAGATGATCGCTGTTCGCATCTATAAACGCGCCCAAACCGTCGGTGATGTAACCAGCGAACAGGCCTCCACCGCCCTTGCCAAAGCCGGGATGAGCGCTGAGGAAGCCGAAGCCATCTATCAACTCACCTCTTTGCCTTCCTATCAGGAACGGTTTGTCATCCCGCCTTACAGCCGCGAAGGTGACATCGAGGAAACCTACGATCCGCAGCAGCGCAAAGCGGAGACTGGATTCGGTAAACGCCAGAGTCCCCATCGAGGTTTGTAGCCATGCCAAAAGATTCCACTGGGCTCCTCTATAACTTGTTCGCCGACCTGTTGGCATATCCGACCTCCGCGCTGCTACGACAGACGGAAGAGTGTCTCGCGCAATTGCAAGAGTCTCATCCTGATGCAACCAGCGCATTGGAAAAATTTCATCACGGCGTGCAGCAGCATACGCGGGAAAAAATGGAAGAGCTGTATACCGTCACCTTCGATATGCAGCCGGTTTGCTATCCCTATATAGGCTATCAGTTGTTTGGCGAGAGCTACAAACGCGGCGCGTTTATGGCGCAACTCAATGAAGCCTATCACGCCTTCGGCTATTCCGCCGGGCAGGAACTGCCAGATCATCTATCCATCGTCCTGCGCTTTATTGGATTGGATGCCGCCAACCGGCAGGGTGATTTCTGCCAGGCACTACTGGACGAAGGTCTGACGCCAGCTCTGGGAAAAATGCTCCAGACTTTCGCAGCACCGTCTGAAAACCCTTACTTTGGACTTCTGTCAGCACTCCAATCGTTTCTCCTTCAAACCCCTGAAAAGGAGTTAGGTCATGCTTGATAATCTTCTCTTTGTTGTATTTCCATATGTAGCGGTTGCCATCGCTGTCGGAGGGACAGTCTACCGCTATCTCACGAATCAATTTTCTTTCACCAGCCTGTCCTCACAATTCCTGGAAAGTGACATCCAGTTCTGGGGCTCAACGCTCTGGCATTACGGCATCATCCCGACCCTGCTTATTCACCTGGCAGGTTTTTCCATTCCCAGAGTAATGGCTATCCTCCATGGCACGCCCGAAACCCTGTATTTGTCTGAATTGGCTGGCAAAATCCTGGGCATCATGGCATTGGTCGGCGCAGTCACATTGTTCTATCGCCGGGTTTCCTCCACCAAAATCCGCGTTGTCACTACGCCCGCCGATTGGGTGGTTCTGACCCTGTTGATCTTCCAGGTAGTACTTGGATTGATGATCGCGTTTATCTATCGTTGGGGAGCGACGTGGTTCATTCATACCGTCACACCCTGGGTGGTGTCACTGGTGACCTTCCAGCCTGCGCCGCAATATGTGTCCGCTTTGCCATTGATACCCAGGCTGCACTTCCTGAACGCCACTTTGCTGATCCTGCTTTTCCCGTTTACCCGCCTTGTGCATATAGTGACCTTCCCGACTACCTATCTTTGGCGGCGTTTCCAACTGGTGATTTGGACGCGGCGAAAAGCCACCTAGGAGAATGCCATGTGGAACAAAATAAGTAGCATGGTTCAGAATGGGGTCCGCGATCTGTTCCCCGGGTACTTCGCTCTCGTCATGGCAACGGGCATCGTCTCCATCGCCTGTCATCTTCTGAAAATGGATTTTCTTGCCTTCCCGTTGTTCTACATCAATCAGTTTTTCTACATCGTACTTTGGCTTCTCACCCTTGCCCGCACCTTCCGTCACCCTGCGCGTCTTCTCGGCGATCTCTCCAATCACCGTCTGGGCACAGGCTTCTTAACTATCGTCGCGGGGACGAATGTGCTGGGCAGCCAATTTGTCATCCTCAAATCAGACCAGGCGGTGGCATTCATCCTCTGGATTTTGGGACTGGCGCTATGGCTCTTTTTGATCTATGCCCTTTTCGCCGTGATGACCGTCAAAGCAGAAAAGCCTCCACTGGAGTCGGGCATCAACGGCGCGTGGATGTTGTTCGTCGTCTCCACCCAATCCATTGTCGTGCTGGGTATGTTCCTTGTCTCCAAATTTTCGCCCTGGGAGGAAATGTTCACCTATGCCATGCTGGGCTTTTACCTGCTCGGCTGCATGTTCTACATCCTGATCATTTCGCTTATCCTTTACCGCTTCATGTTCTTCAAAATTGAGCCAGATGAAATGACACCGCCCTACTGGATCAACATGGGCGCGGTTGCCATCACCACTCTGGCGGGCGCAAACATCCTGCTCAAAGGCACTGCGCCATTTCTCAGCGACTTGACTCCGTTCATCAAAGGATTCACAATCTTCTTCTGGGCATCGGGAACATGGTGGATTCCGCTTCTGTTCCTTCTCGGCGCGTGGCGGCACATCTACAAACGCTATCCACTGACGTATCATCCCGCCTACTGGGGACTGGTCTTCCCGATGGGGATGTACACGGTCTGCACTTTCCGATTGGCGCAGGTTATGAAATTGGACTTTCTTCTAATCTTCCCAAAGTTTTTCATTTATATCGCCCTAATTGCCTGGTTCGCAACCATCTTTGGATTGATTTACCAGTTGATCACCACTTTTCTAAAAACAGAGACAGTTGGACAGACCAATAAAAAGATTTCTACGGATGTTGGAAAAATATAGGTGAAGTTTGGATACTCCTTCGAGGAGGAAGTCTACCTCCCTCTACTTGACCAGCGCCTGACACCCGAAGCCGTGCAGGAGATATTCGAAGCGATGGAGCTAGGTTCAGCAGAAGAAAAGTAACCCATCCCAGCCATTCATGGCCCCGCGGCTTGGTACTGCTATATTTCGGAAACATCCAGAAGGCAACCCCAAAGATCAACTGCGTCAGCCAGCCAAAGGCCAAAGTATGAATGTAGATTGGAAACATACCCGAAATCGGACTTCCATCCGGTAGGGCCAGGAGTATCCCAGAGCACAATGCAAGAATAAGATAGAGGAGGGCAGCTTTCAGGTACCAGCGCGTCAATTTTGGCATGTTATTACTCCCCTCTAAGAATGGAATAAACCGTCATGCCTAGAAATAGCAGGATTGCCACTTCATTCAATAATCCTCCCCATCGGCGAATTTCCATCTGAATGGCTAAATCACCGGCCACCCGCAGTATGAGTGAGAGATGCAAAAGGAACAGGTGACCATAAAAGACAGGATAATACTTGATCGGTGCGCCAAGAATTGCAGGAAAGATAATGGGAGCGTGACCAAATATCATGGAGATCACAAAACCCACAAACACGGTATGCAAGGCAGCATCATAGAGTGGTCCGGCATAGCTCGCGCCCAGGCCAAGATTGAGGATTCCTCCAGCACCAAGCCAGATGAATCCGCTAAAGAGACAGATGGCAATATATCGGGTAAGTGGATTCTTATGGCGGATATTACGACGAGCAAGATCGTTTTCGAGGAACCAAAGAGCTAAAACCAGCATGGAAAGCCCGCTCAAACGCGCGCCCCAAGTGAGCGTGAAAAGGGAAAGAATTGCGCCCGATAGCAGAGCAATTGTGATTCCGATAAAGATCTGTCTTTGTGTGGCTGTCGGTTGTAATACACGGCTGAGTTCCAGGCGTTCTCCGCCAATCGTCAGGATCAGGAAAGTCATCCACAAGAAAATGACTCGAAAGATGGGAAATCCAATCAGCCAGAGAACGTTTCCAACGACCCAGCACAGCGCGCCCAACGCCATGGTCACGGTGTGCATGTAGGGTTCGCGGCGCACCATTGTCCCCAGAATGGCAAGTGTACCAAGACTACCGAGGGTGATCAGTGCTGCCCCTGCGAAAGTAGAGAAGAGGCAGGCGACCCAACCCAAACCTGTGACAATTGGAACTGCAAACATCCACCGTTGGCGAATGGCAACGGCGCGTTCCAGTGGGATCAGGGTACCTAGAAAACCCGCGATCATCAGCGGCCCATGCGCCGAGGACAAATTGGGGAATGTGGGTAGTGTCCAGCCTAAGCGTAATAATCCGGCCCAGAGTGCAAATATCAGGGCAAAGATGGATATGGCCACAAAGGGGATGAAACGAGTTTGGATTTTCATATCATAATAGGCTGTCATTTTAACGACGGCCATTCATCCATTCTTTGCGCTAGCGCAAAGAATGGAGTTGTTTCGGAATATAATTCACGGTATGGATGAATTGCATCAGATGGCCGAGCGACTTCGGCGGGTCCAGCATTTCCAGCATTTCCGTATGAACGATCTGACGGCGATCGTGTCGCTCGGACAGATGCGTCATTTCCGGACCGGAGAGGTGCTTTTCCAGGAAGGAGAGCCGTGTTCGGGAATGCATGTCCTTTTGCGGGGCCAGGTACATCTTCTTAAGATGGGACCTCTCGGACAAACGAATATTCTTTCCATTATTAAACCTGTGATCATGTTTAATGAGGTGGCCGTGCTGGATGGGGGCGTCAATCCACTCAGCTCACAGGCCATGGACGACTGCCTCATTTGGCAAATCAGCTATGACTCGTTCCAACTTCTTCTGCAAAGATATCCAAGTATGGGGCTTGGATTGCTGAAAGTCCTGGCACAACGCAATCGTCAGATGCTGGAGCGTTATGAGGATTTGTCGTTTCGCTCTGTGCATGCCCGAATGGCGAAACTCCTCCTGGATCTGAGTGAAAATGGAACGAAGAACATCGCGCGCAGCCAGCATTCCATCAATGAAATGGCTGCCCGGATTTCAAGCGTTCGGGAGGCGATCAGTCGGTCTTTGCACAGCTTCAAATCCCGAGGTTTCATTCAGTATGACCGGACGGAGATCTGTATTGTTGATCCTCAATCCCTCGCCAAACTTGGTCAGATAGATGAACCTGGGATCAAAATGGGTGAGCCGTTCCTCAAATAAGCATTTGTTTGTTTCGACAAAATGGTCTGATCCCGGCCTCCTGCTCGCATTCACGATCCTGCGTGCTGCCTGTTGCGAATGACCGGCGAATGAGGACCAGAGGATGAGTACAGGATCAGTACAGGATTAGTACAGGATTGCCGGGACGATAATGGGGAAAAACAGGAAGAGAAAGAGCAGTTTTGCCAGAGAACTCTGAGAGGCCCCCTCGTTGGCATTTCGTTTATTAACAGACTCACCGCGACCTGAAAAAGTTCCCGTCCCCACAGTGATAAGAATGGGTGATTGCGTGCGCCTTCGCAAAAAAATCACAATGTTGACTTTTTATTTCCAGGTCATATGCAGAAGTTGGACGTCGTTGCACTTCAATGAACGTGCTCTTGATAGAAAATGAGATTCAGAGTTGTTACAATTGCGGCAGAAAATCAGTGTGATAGATGATCCTGGCGTCACCCATCTTCGGTTCCGCGTCGTAAAGTAGGACACAGGAAAATTTACAATTGGAAAGAGAAAGAAATTTATGAGAATAATTGTAGAAAAGGAGAAACGAGATGAGAAAAATATTTCTGCACTTTGCCATCACGGCTGATGGCAGGGTGTCAAACGTGGAGAAGTGGGTATCGTTTACCGATGAGGCGATGAAAGACGGGAGTGCCTTTCACGACACGGTCGATGCCATCATTTTCGGCAAAAACAACTATGCGCCGCTGGCGGAGTACTGGCAGAATGCAGAAACATCGTCAAATTCAGCAGCAGAACGCGCCTTTGCCAGGAAGGTTAATGATATGCATAAAATCGTCCTGTCGCACGGCGAGGTGGAACTCGTATGGAAAAATTCAGAGTTGTTGCGCGTCAAAGATAGCGCAGCATTCAAGCAGGCGATTGCACAGCTCAAGAAGATGCCAGGCAAGAATATTACAGTGGATTCTGGTGAGGGCACCTGGCGGTCATTTCTGGAAAATGACTTGTGGGACGGAATCGATATGTTGGTCCATCCCCTGGTGATCGGCAATGGCAAACCACTCTTTGTCTCGATTCCGATAAAAGCTCCCCTTCGCCTGGTTGAAAGCAAAACCTACGACAATGGTGTGGTGAATTTGCGATATGAGAGGGTATAGGAGCTACGAAGCTCCATAGGATAGATCATGTCGGTGTCATCGTAAACGATCTCCCTGCTGCGAAGCAAGGCTCAATCTGGATTTCTTGGTGATTTTTCATAGCCGTGAGGACACACCTTTCGGGGAGCCGTAAGGACTGGGATGACCTCTAAAGGATCCCCAGTTGGGTTGAAAATTGATTTCCGAGTACATCAGTAATACCACTTTCTGAGATTTGGCATGCCATCGTTTACATTACTGGATCTCAAGAAACATTGTCAAGCATTTCCTGCCATAGCGAACTCAATCCCAATCGACCTGCCCACTGCTCAATATAGTTCATATCAAGCTCGTTTTTCTTTGACTTGAGAATGGCTGCGATGTCTCGGGAGTGTTTCGATTGCTGGCTGAGCCCAAAGTATATGAGCTTATAAAGAACGAGATCCTCTGGTGAATGGATATACACCTTTCCAATGGGAGGACCATAATCCACCTGTTCTCGCCGTTGAAATGCACTTTGACGAAGCTCATCCCCTTCCCGCACTGGATATAGGTCGGCTTTGAGCCCACTGTGCATGTGGATGGCATTGATCGGAGTATCCCCACGCTCTTCCAGGATCGAAGCCAGGATGATCTCGGCGGGAATGAACATATCTCTTTTTTTCAATTCCTTCGACAACTTGTTGATGGCTTTGATCGGGACTTTGACCACAAGATCCAGATCCTGAGTTGCGCGCGGTTCTCCCCATGCCCATTCTGCGATGGCACCACCAATCAGATATTCGACTAATGTAACCGTGCGAATCTAACCAGACAAAGCGGAGATAGTAGCCAATACCTCAGTATTGGCAACCTCATCAGAAACAAATGGCTGTCCAATCCCTCGAAGAAGGATAAATCGTAATTGTCCAGCCCTCTTCTTTTTATCATGTTGCATAGCCTGAAGTAGTGCATCAGGTTTTATAGGCGACGGAATACGAGTGGGTAGGCTTACACTTGCTAGGAGATCTTCAATCCTTTTTTGCAATGAAATATTGCAATGTCCTAGCCTTGCTGATAGATTAGCTGCGGCAACCAATCCCATACTAACAGCTTCCCCATGTCGGTAAGCATTTTTGCTTACTTGCTCAATTGCATAAGCAAAAGTATGACCGAGATTGAGTATCGAACGCTGTCCCTTTTCAAACGGGTCCGCTTGCACAATGTTGATTTTCACCTGGATCGCCTGTGCCACAAGTCTTTGGAGCTCGCCAATATAAGACGGAGACCGATCCCAGTTTTTAGCCCAGTGTCCCTGCTCTACTTGTTCTAACAAGTTAGATTCGGCAATTAAACCGTGCTTTATGACTTCGGCCATGCCAGAAACAAAGTCCACCTGAGACAGTGTTTGGAGAGTTGCTACATCTGCGATGACCTTCGTCGGCTGTTTATAAACGCCGATCATGTTTTTCCCCTGTGGAAGATCAAGACTGGTTTTTCCTCCAACACTTGTGTCAACCATAGCTATCAGACTTGTGGGGCATTGAACTAAATTCACGCCACGCATATAGGTCGCAGCTACATACCCAGCAATGTCACCGACAACACTGCCTCCGAGCGAAATAATTGTAACGCTACGGTCGAAACCTTTGTCGAGCAATTGATCATACACAGATTGCACAGTAACAAGCGATCTGTGCTGTCGCCCGGAAGGAATCTCAATAATGTGACCAATCGAAGAGCAACTTGGGCCGTATAAGGCATTGACAATTTCATCAGTTATGATGACAATCTTGTCTTCAATGCCAGTTAGCTGCCTGATAAAAGGAAGCAAACCCGCTCCAACGACATATTCGTAACTCTTTTGAGGATTCTCAACAGTAAGACTCTTAGGGCTGGTATTTATGAATTCCACTAGTCCTTTAGCAATGTCTGCAGGTTTTTTTTCGTCGGTTATTATTTGTGGAAATCGACGATATTTATCAGTGCGTTCCTGAAGTAAATCTACAATGCGTTGTTTAGGGTTGGGAACAGATAGCAAAGGTCGCTTATGTCCCTGATCTTCTGATACACGAGTCAAAATTTCATCTGGAGTTGCAACTAGACACAAGACCCGGCTGCTTTGGCTCAAGGCATTCACATTTTCAGGATCGAGCATAAGGCGTCCACCCGTTGAAATCACAACGCCATCTAATTCAGCAATTTCCTTTACGATGGCTCTTTCCATTTCTCGGAAAGCTTCTTCGCCCAATTCTTGAAAAATATCTGAAATCGAACGCTTATTGCGTGATTCAATTAACTCATCAGTGTCTATAAAACGGTAATTCAGGTAATCCGCCAACAGTTTTCCTACAGTTGTTTTCCCCGTCCCCATAAACCCCGTTAGGACGACTTTCGTTTTTTTGGTGGAAAACTCTTCTAATGCAAATGGTATTGAATCTGCTATGGCTTGATCTTGCGTACCCAAGTTCCATGGATTTCCAGATTCACTGCTACCAATATGCTCTGAGATCTGCTTTATACCTTGCATTTGATCGGTCTGAATTATCTCCCTCAAATTGGAATACTCTTGCGCTTTTTCGCCTTCTCCCAAGCTTTGATAAGTTTTCGAAAGCTGTCCTAGAATAGCAGCTAATCTATTTTTGCCACGCAACCGGATGGAAGCTTGTAGCATGGCCCCAAACCAGGGTATCAATTCAAGCTTTGTTGCGAAACGAGTTCTTCCAAACAAGCAAATCAAGTCATAAAAATCTAAGAGTATCTGGTCTCGCTCGGCAGAGGGGTGATTTCGTAGATATTGCAAAACATTCCGAATAGTTGTTTTATGCTCATCAAATACTGATATACTTAGTAGATATTCGTCCACACCACTTTTCGCAAGTGTGTCATACCAATCTGTTGACGTCGTAAATACCTTCGCTAATCTGTACCAAACCTTTGGCGACGTGCTAAGATTCTCCAGCGCAAAATCTTGTACGATCGACTGCATACGATGATAGTCTTGCTCTTGATCGTAGGTCAAGAAGTTCAATGAAGTCAGTGTATCGAGGTATGCTTGGATAGTCTCACTATCACTGCTGTCTTCCAGGCTTATTAACTCCAAAATGAGTTCTTTATTAAAGCCCTCCCCCACTACAGCTAACTGCGAAAGGAAACTTCGCTCTTTTCCACTGAGGTGTTCAGCGATATAGCCGAGAAGCTTTTCAATAGAAGTTTCTTCTGCATCCATGGATTTTTCGAAACGTTTTTCCACCTCAGAGATGAAATCTTCCGCTTGGATTTCTGAACTACGATTTAAGTAGCCTGCAACCAAGCACAAGTTTAGAGGAAGGTTTTGGCAAAGATTGGATAAAGTCGCGGCAAATTTATCTATTCGAGGACAAACAGAAACCAGAAGTTGCACCGAGTCTTCTTGAGAAAAACTACTCAAAGAAATAGAGTAAACATCCGGGATTTCCAAACTCTCTTTAGTGGTAATCAATAAAGCACATGAAGACGGTGGGATAAGCAAACGGAGAGTTTGCGGGTATGGCAAATCATCCAAAATAATCAGGACTCTCTTCTGATCTAATACGGAGAGATAATAACCGTATAAACCACCCAAGTCCTCAGGAAGCAAGGCAAGTGGATCAAATATATGTATGATAGTTTCTAATATCTTAAATAAAGAGAGAGCAACTGAATCATTATCGTCTGCTTTTAAATAAATTTGAGCATCAGGATAGTCTTGAAGCAATTGATGGGTTACAGCTCGGCAAAGCTCCGTTTTACCGGTCCCTGAGCTTCCACGTATCACGCATCTTTTTCCAGATGCAGAGCTAGGATCGCCTCCCCGTAAGATATTTAGAACAGTGTCGATCTCATCTTCTCTGTTCACAAAGAATGATACAGGTGATGCAACACGATTGGATCTCGGAACGGAAAGAGGGGTATTTGCGCGCAACATGTCAAATCACATGTGAATGAATACAACATCAAGAGAATCTGGACAATCTTTCGAATGTTTGATCAATAAAATTATACTCCACCATTTATGGCAGATCTGCATTTTTTTGTTGATGGGCATAATTGATCATATAGATTCCACCTAAGGTCAATAAGCTTCCCATCACTTGCAAAGCACTGGGAACTTCATTGAGAAGCGGGATCGCGAAAATAATTGTCATAACAGGCTGCATATTCAACGAAGGGGATACCACTGATGCAGGTAAATTGCCTAATGAATATGAAATAGCGGAGTAGCCTATGATTTGAGTAACAATAGCCGCGGTTAAAAACACAATCCATGTTTGCTGAGAGAACCCGATCAATGGCTGTTTGAAAAGGATTATGACAAATAACATCCATAAGCCAGCACTCGCGCCATTAATCCATACCAAGGATAAAGAATCAAGGCGCTTGCGGCCCTATTGCGTGATGAGAATGTAAGCTGCATAAAAAAATGACGAACCAGCTGCCATGAGGTCACCAATGCCTAACCGGGGATGTAAGAAAAAGCTTCCACCCATGATCAAAGCAATTCCTAAAAAGAGCACTAGAAGGCCTATCCAAAATTGTGAACGGAGACGTTCCCCAAGTAGCCACCAGGCTGCAATAGAAACCCAAAGGGGCGAAATGTTGCCGATCATCGCGGCACTTGCTACATTTGTGTAGAATAACGATGTGTTCCATAATGAAAAAGTACCTGCCAGCACATCCCTCCCAAGACAGGCGGCAGAATTTTCGACCAAGTCAGATGAGCGATCTGAACATTTCGTTTGATGAAGAAGGGGAATATAATTATCGTTGATATAAACAGCCGATAAAACCCTGTCACAGTTCCTGGAGGATCTGCCCATCGAACGAACATGGCCGAAAGGCTAAGCGACAGCGTCCCAACTCCAAGAGCAAGGTAGGACAACAAAGGTTTGGTCTGTGATTTGGCTAGAATGGTCAAAGATCCCTCAATCAGTTCTTTGTATCATCAATGCGTTACAGGTGTCTTCTGGCACATAAAGTTTATTAAATCTCAAAAGCAGGTCTTGAAAATCTGAGCATACTCAATTATAATCGGCTTTTGAGACAGTGTCTCTAATAATGAGACAGAGGTGAAATAAGTATGGCAACAACTGAGACACAAAGCTTACATCGTGCAATTGCAATATTGGATTGTTTTCGAGATATTCAACCTCAACTGGGCGTACGTGAGATCGCTCGGCAATTGGAACTCCACCCCAGTACAGTAGGCCGTATGTTGGCGACTTTAACATCATTGGGGATTCTATATCAGGACAAAGAATCTCACCGCTATCGTATGGGATCCAAAGTGCTCAAGTGGAGTTCAGTCTATATGAGCAACATAGATCTCCGAATTGAAGCTCGTCCCTACTTGGAAGAACTACACCGAGTGACACAAGAAACCGTCCACCTGGATATTCCTGACGGTGTCTCTCGTATTTGTATTGACCGAATAGAAAGCCCGCATCGACTGCGTTGGGTAGCAAACATTGGCGAGAGAATGCCCTATTATGCCAGTGCATCTGGAAAGGTGATGCTGGCTTTTATGCCTTCGCAACAACAGAAATCAATTGTAAAGAGCACTCCGATGGAACGCCTGACTCCTAACACGACCACGGACCCGAAGGTTCTATTCCAGGAATTGGAAGTCATCAAGAACCATGGATATGCCTTAAGTGAAGGAGAGCGTGTGGAAGGTGTATCCTGCGTCGCCGCACCCATTTTTGAACCCGCAGGAAAGGTAATTGGCGGCATCACGATCTCCGGACCTGTGACACGCTTTTCCGACCAAAAGATCAAGGAATACGCCAAACTTCTTATGCGGGCAACCAGAGAATTATCAACATCAATGGGATATCATTTCGAAGAACATACCTAATAAGTTACTTTTCATACAAAATAGTCTAAGGCAATAGGATTCACAATGACCGATTCCAGTTGGAGCACAAACCTTTCCTATACAAGCGAAAATGGTATCGTCATCCGTGGATATGATCTCAATCAGCTGGTCGGCACTGTACCTTTTCCATCTGTTTTATATTTGCTGTTCACTGGTGAACTTCCTCCCCCCAAAATAGCCAAATTAATTGATGGGCTCATGGTCGCTAGTATTGACCACGGTGCAGGTGCTCCCTCGGCTCTTGCCGCGCGCACAGCAGCATCAGGTGGAGCACCCTTAGGCGCGGCTGCTGCTGCCGGACTGCTTACGCTCAATAAATTTCATGGGGCCGCTGTGCAGGACTCTATGGAGGCAATACAAAAAGTATTTGATTTGTGCGAAGGCAGGAAAGATGGATTAGATCATGCGGCAGACATGGTGATCATGGAATGGCGCCAGGCGGGTCGTCGGATCGCTGGTTTTGGCCATAGGCAGCATAAAAAGCTTGATCCTCGTCTGGAAAAGCTCTTCTCTTTGGCGAGAGAGGCAGAAGTAACCGGCATGTATCTCGAAGCCGCGCAGTCGTTAGCACGGGCATTGAAGCGAAGCACAGGTAAGGATCTACCAATCAATATCGACGGGGCCACCGCAGCCATCCTGTGCGAAATCGGGTTCCCTGCCAGCCTGTCGAATGCCTTATTTATGGTGGCTCGCATCACTGGGATTTTGGCTCACGCAAATGAAGAAATCACTCGAATGCCGCCAATGCGCCGTATAGATCCTGTTAATCATGGTTATGATGGACCATCCACCAGAAATTTGGTGGATAGCATCCAAAGTGAAACATCCTGAGAAAATTGGAGGCATCCATGGCCGTAAGAGCAATTACACCGGAGGAAAAGGCTTACGCAGCTGAATTGTTAGCTCGAGCCCGTGCCGCGCAAAAAATCGTAGAAAGCTATGACCAAGCCCGGGTTGACCGCCTTTGCCAGGCCATTGCCTGGGCGACTGCGAATGAGAAAACCTTTGCCCGCATTGCAGTGCTGGGTGTTGAAGAAAGTGGGCTGGGTGATCCTGTCGGGCGCGTGAATAAACGATTCAAAATCATGGGCATCCTGCGTGATGTGTTGCGGCAAAAAAGTGTCGGAATCATTGAGGAAGTCCCCGAGAAGGGTATCGTGAAGTATGGTAAGCCGGTAGGAGTGATTGCTTCGATTGTTCCAACCACAAATCCTGAGCTCACACCACCTGGTGTGGGCATTTTTGCTATGAAATGCCGGGATGCCGTCATATTCGCGCCCCATCCACGGAGCAAAAAGACAACCTTCGACATGGTTCGTGTCATGCGGGAAGCTCTCAGACGCGAAGGGGCGCCTGAAGATCTTTTCCAATGTGTTGAGAAACCAAGCATCCCCCTTTCCCAGGAACTAATGGCAAGCTGCGATCTGGTTCAGGCCACCGGCGGCCAGCAAATGGTGAGGGCTGCTTATAGTTCAGGCACACCCTCGCTTGGTGTTGGAGCTGGCAATTCGACAATGGTCATCGACGAGACTGCCAATATCGAAGAAGCAGCACGCAATACACGCTTGAGCAAAACTTCAGATTTTGGTTCTGGGTGTTCGGCGGATGGTAATTTACTTGTTGAGGCTACAATTTATGATCGCTTCCTGGAACAACTTATAAAAGAGGGCGGCTACCTAACCTCCGATGTAGAAAAGCAAAAACTACAAGATGTCCTTTGGGATAGTGAAGGTCATCGCACGCCCGATACTATCGCGATTTCGGCGCAGAGGATAGCCGAACGGGCTGGCTTTTCTATCCCTGAAAATCGCACATTTATCATTGTAAAAGAAGAGTGTATTGGCAAGGATTATCTCTTCTCAAGTGAAAAATTGTGTGTCGTGCTTGCCATTTTCAAATATAGTGGCTTTGAAAACGCCCTGAAAATGATTGAACAAATCTTTGAAGTTGGTGGCAAAGGACACTCTTGCGGCATCTATTCCTTCAACGATGAACATATTAACCAGTTAGCATTGATGGCGCCGGTTAGCCGCATCATGATACGCCAGCCACAATCTAAGGCCAACGCCGGCGCTTTTAATAACGGCATGCCGATGACATCCAGCTTAGGTTGCGGGACGTGGGGAGGCAATAGCACGTCGGAAAATATCCACCTCAAGCATTACATGAATGTAACCTGGGTAAGTCGCCCAATTCCCGAAGACCGACCATCGGAAAAAGAATTATTCGGTGAATTTTATAATACCGAGACCTTCTAAGCAGAACAAATCATCATAGGAGACATCAACATGGGATTCAAAATTCTTCTTCTGAATGGTCCGAACCTGAATATGCTAGGCATCCGTGAAGCATCTATCTATGGAACCGACTCATTAGAAACAATTGCCAAGGACTTGAGGCGTTATGCTGCTGAACGGGACGTTGAGTTACGCGATTTCCAATCAAACTCTGAAGGTGCTCTCGCGGACGCCATTCATGATGCATACAAATGGGCTGACGGCATTGTGTTCAATGCTGGTGCCTATACCCATTACAGCATTGCGCTTCGAGACGCGATCGCCGCTGTTAAGTTACCGGTAGTGGAAGTACATCTTTCCAATGTGCATGCCCGTGAAGAGTTCCGTCACAAATCTGTGATTGCGCCAGTATGCCTGGGGGTTTGTGCCGGGTTTGGCCGATGGAGCTACTTTGCCGGTTTGCAGGCATTGCTTTGGAATCTGGAAAACAAGAATTAATTCGTTGTTATTCTAGAATCATCGCGGCTTTTTAGTAAAGCAGTCCGACTCATTTGCGAATCGGACTGTTGTGATTTTTGGTTGCAAGATGCATCTTTTGTGATTAATCTCTTTTCGAACAGTTATGCTTCCATAGCCAATAAGACTTTACCAACCTCGCCAGTGCTGGCGAGCTGCAACGCCTGGCTAATTTGATCAAACCGAAAAGTGTGGGTGATGATTTTTCCCGGCGACAAGACGTTCCTTTCAACAAGGGCAATCGTTCGTGCAAAGTCAGCCGGATGATCATAGATAATCGAGCCACTGACGCGAATCTCTTCGCGAACGAGTTTCAGTGGTACAAAGCTAGCCTGGGCAGTTGAAAGACCAAGCAGAACAACTTGTCCACCACGTGGAACGGCGCTTAGCGCCAGTTCAACCGTCAAGGCCGCACCCGCACATTCAAATACGGTCGTAACGCCTTCATCACGCCATAAGCTTGTGATATCAGCAGTTTGATCGACTTGCGCACCCAGCTGCTTAGCCATCTCTAGTTTGCTCTCCGCTTTATCATGTGCAAATACGCGCATCCCTTGTGAAACTGCAGCCTGAATCAACAATAATCCGGTGGCACCGCAGCCTATTACTGCGGCCGTATCCCCGATCTGAGCGCCAGACTGCCATAAAGCGTGAAGCGATACAGCGAGTGGCTCAATTGTTACCGCATCTTCATCAGAAATCGTTTCCGGTACTGGCCAGACAAACTCTGCGGGGGCAACAAATTGCTCTGCAAAGCATCCAGGAATCGTAACTCCCAGGCTTTTCTTATTTGGACAGATGTTTCCACGCCCAGAACGGCAATATGCACAAGCGCCACAGGGATAATTCGGTTCAACAATTACCCGTTGACCGATTGGAAGATTTGTGACATGATCACCTACTGCCCGAACGTGTCCAACAGATTCATGTCCCAGCAATAATGGGTATGCAGATGCCATACGATGCCCGGAGAACAGTGAGACATCGGAACCACAAATACCAGCACGTATCGGCTCAATTAAGACCTGATCCCTGTCCACTTGCGGGACGGGGATATCGTCAATTTCAATTTTTTCCGACGCGTAAAGAAAAGCAGCTTTCATTTTCATACTCAAAAAATATAGTCAACATATGAATTGTGCGACAAAAAATCAATCACAAATATTCAAATACCTCTTCGATAAATCCAAGCACTTTCTGGCATGCGCTTCATACCCATATTTATCGCTGAAACTTAGTTTTGGCAACTCAATAGAGTACGGGACCTGAGGAATATTGGCAAGAATTGATTTTATGTCTATCCCGCCTTCTCCTGGATACTCCCGATCCTCCCTCAGAATGTGCTTCATCTCGTCAAGATTGGCAGGAATTTCGGCTTTCGCATCGCAAAGGTGTACCATATGGAACCACCTTCTTGGCAATCTTGCCAAGTCTTCAGGGTTGTCTCCAGCTCGATGGAAATGATGGATATCCACAAGAATACCGGCGTTTTGCCGATTCACCTCATTAAGAACGTTAACTACCCCGGCAAGATTTTTCACTGCCGATATGGGGACATATTCAAGTTCTACACTCAGACCATATTGGGCTGCGAGATCGCAAACTTGGGCAAACCGGGAAAGGTATAGATCACTGTTCTCAGTCCAGATACTGCTGATCACACTTTTACCACCCAACTCGGCAGCTATCGCGAAGGCTGGCTCGTACTTAGCCGGATCGATTTCACAAACGATTCGGGCTAACTCAATATCCAATAAACGGATGCCAGTATTAGCCATGACCGCTTTGGTTTCTGATAAAAGCTTCTTATTCTTTGAAAGATCAAAATCAGGTTCTTCTGGCAAGCCCATGTAGATTTGGCGCATACTGAAGAAGTCATAACCGGTTTCAGCCCCTATCTTCGCAAGTTCTGAGGGAGAGGCGTGTAATACGGTTAGCTGTGCGAGAGAAAACTCCTGTTTCATGATATTTCAATTCTATTTGGTCCGTGAAGAAATGTAGCTTTCTTTCATTGTGCCGCTCGCCTTATGGATTATTCGGCAGGCAATTCACTAGGTGGTGCATAAAATCAAATTAACCACAGCGGAGACTTTACCTGGTTCAAACATTGTTAATCCAGCACCAACCAGATTTCTTCCCCATCTTTGAATGGAAATAACACTTTTATTTGACCCATAGGTCCTCCTTATATTTGTTTTAGCCTACACCAAGATAAGCTTGTTGAACTACAGAATTCTCTTGAAGAACTTTTGCTGTATTGGCGAATCTAACCTTGCCTGTTTCCATCACAATACCGCGATGAGCGATCGTTAACGCGCTGCGCGCGTTTTGCTCACTCAGCAAGATCGTCAGCCCTTCCTTGTTTAACTCGGAAATAATCCCGAAAACCTGCTTGACCAAAAGCGGGGCAAGGCCGAGAGATGGTTCGTCCATCAAGAGCAGCTCCGGTTTGGACATGAGCGCGCGTGCGATCGCCAGCATTTGTTGCTCTCCGCCGCTCAACGAGCCGGCGTATTGTTTCCGGCGGTCTTTGAGGCGCGGAAATGTTTCGTACATTTTTTCCTTGTCCTGAGCGATCCTCAGCTTGTCGGATCGGCCATAAGCGCCAATTTCCAGGTTTTCATCCACCGTCAACACAGGGAAAACGCGCCGGCCTTCTGGGACAAGGCCAACTCCCAGGCGCACCACCTGGTCCGCGCTCATTCTTTGAATAGGGGAACCATTAAGTAAGATCTTCCCTTCGCGAGGATTTAGCAAACCACAAATAGATTTGATGATGGTGGACTTACCGGCGCCGTTGGCTCCAATGAGCGCTGTAATCTCACCTTTGCGTACTTCAAAGGAAACACCCTTTATTGCATGGATGTTGCCGTAATAGACGTGAAGGTTTTCAACGGCGATCATCAGTCGTCCTCCTTGCCCAGATATGCTTCGATCACAACTGGATTTTCTCTAATGGCGGGACCGGTTCCTTCAGCGATCTTTTTGCCGTAGTCCAAAACACTGATTTTTTCGCAAATTCCCATGACGAGTTTCATATCATGTTCAACAAGGAAAATTGTCACCCCCATATCGCGGATCTTGATAAGCGTTTTACGCAGGTCTTCAGTTTCCACTTCATTCAGTCCCGCCGCTGGCTCATCCAACAGGATGACCTTTGGGTCAGTGGCCAAGGCGCGGGCCATTTCAACGCGGCGTTGATGGCCATAGGGCAGGCTGGTTGCCAGTTCGTTCGCGAAGTTGCCGACTTCCAGTAAATCCAGCAGTTCCATCGCCTTCTCGACAAATTTCCCCTCTTCCCGACGGACCGCCACTGGATTGAAGATCTCCTGGAACAAGTTAACCTTAGCATGGTGTCCCATTGCAACAAGCAGATTTTCCAGCACGGTCATAGTTTTGAACAAGCGCATATTTTGGAATGTACGAGCGAAGCCGGCTGCGGTAATCTGATGCGCAGGCAAACCAGAGATTACCCGACCATCAAAAGAAACCTTTCCCCCGGTCGGTTTGTAGTAGCCTGAGAGTACATTAAAAATCGTCGTCTTGCCAGAGCCATTGGGCCCTATCAAACCATGAATCTCACCCTTGTCAATGCTAATTGAAACATTGTTTACCGCAACCAAGCCACCAAATTGCATTGTCAGTTGATCAATCTCAAGGAACATTTCGTTGCTCCTCCATGTCTGGTTTTTCCTTTGCCACCCTAGCTAACCAGCGTTGACGAAGGTCTTCGAATTTGCCTGCGAGTTGAACCACGCCTCCTGGCAGAAACAACACGACGACAATAATGGCAACGCCGTAACCGACCAACTGCCACCTTTCGAAAACCCGTAAGTATTCATTCAACACTAACAACAGAACCGTGCCGACTATGGAACCTGGAAGCTTGCCTATGCCTCCCACCAAGATCATGGTTAATACAATTAAAGCGGATTTGAACTCGAAAATATCGGGGCTGATATAGGAATTCCACTGAGCGAATAACGCACCAGCCGCGCCGGCGTACGCCCCGCTGATAGCAAAGGCCAGGATCTGATAATAGCCTGTATTCACGCCCATGGCTCGCGCGGCCTGAAAATCGTCACGGAGCGCACGGAAGGCACGGCCAATTCGATGGCTTACGATCTGCCGACCAATTAAATAACCAAAAATTACCATGATTAGAATAAGGTAATAAAATCGCTCGTCTGTGTTGATTGGGAAGCCGAATAAACTCGGCGGTTTGATGCGATTAATGCCAAGCGCGCCTCCAGTGAGCTCGTCTTGGTTAACCAGGAAGAGGTTGATCACTTCGCCCAAGCCGATGGTCACGATTGCTAGATAATGGGATCTGACCTTAAAGGATGGCAGTCCGACCAACGCAGCCATTATCGCCGCAGCGATAATCGACAACGGCAGGTTAATCCAAAACGGGACTCCTAGTCTTGTTTGCAATAACGCCGCCGTATACGCGCCAACGCCCCAAAGTGCCCCCAATGCAAGATTGAACTGTCCGCCATAGCCCATGGCAATGTTTAGCCCCAGGCTCAGCAAGAGCCAGATGCCGATATTGTTCACAATGTGCACCTGATAACGGCTTTTGGCAATAGCGGGAAACACCAGCAAAAGACAAACAACCGCCCCAATAAATATCCACTTGAGAATGCTCGATTTTTTCTTCATCGGCCCTCCAGAGTTCGATGACAGTTCTTATACCTTTTCTATAGTAATCTCACCCACAATGCCCGAAGGCTTGACCATTAGCACGACTACCATGACAATGAACGCGATCGCTTTTGTCCATTGTGACGAAATGAAACCGGCCGAGAGGGCTTCAAGCACGCCAAACACCAATCCTCCCGCGATGGCACCCGGGATGCTGCCAAGCCCGCCCAAAATAGCGGCGGCGAACCCCTTTAATCCAACTGCCGCGCCCATCGAAGGGGCGACATATACAATTGGCGCGGCTAAAATTCCCGCTGCCGCCGACATCATGCAACCGATGGAAAGGGCTAATGCATTCATGCGGTTGGTGGGGATTCCCATGGTTCGCGCGATCTCGAAATCAACGGCTGAGGCGCGCATCGCCATGCCCAACTTAGTCTTTGACAAAAACAACTGGTTGCCAATCATGAGCAAGGCAGACACCCCGATTAACAGCGCCATTTGAGGCAGGACACGAATACCGAAGATCTTCCACGGGGTACTGGAAAGCGGTGAATCAACGGCGAACCCTTCCGCGCCAAAAATGATGGTGAAAAGGTTGTCCAGAATAAAACCCAGGCCGATCGTTGCCAGAAGCATGAACATCAGGTCGAGTTTTGCCAGTGGGCGGAAGATTCGTTCAAGGAGTAAGCCCAGCAAGGCATTACACAGGAGTCCGATAAGGAAGGCCGCGGCATAGGGCACATGCAAGCCCATCACCATGCCCCGATACCAAATAATCCCAAAATAAGTGCCAACCATATAAATGCTGCCTTGCGCAAAGTTGACCAGGCCCATGGAGCGAAAGGTCATGGAGTAACCCAGCGCGATCAACGCGTACAGGCTGCCAATCCCTATGCCCCCAATTAATGTCTGTATAAAAATTCTAGTAATGTCCATCAGGCCATCCTGTTCTTATCAACCAGACTTCTCAAAAGTTCCTTGATGGTTTTCTCGGAGGCGTTTTGAGCGCCTCCGAGAAAATTATCACCTGACTTTAAACTACTTCAGTAGGTACGTCAGTTTGCCGTCCTTGATGACGCCGACAACGCCTTTGGCTAGGGTTTCGCCATTCTCCTGCACACACATCTCACCTTGAAGACCCTGATATCCGCAGACTTTGTGCATTTCGGCAGCTACATTTTCAGGGGTCAGAGGATCAGCCTTTTCCATGGCGATAAAAAGCACTTGGGTGAGATCATAGGTGTTGGCGTTGTGGAACTCGGGATCAATACCCCAGCGCTTCTTGAAAGCGGCTGCAAAAGCTTTTGTTTGATCATTGGCATCGTTGCCGGGATAGGAGGCTGTAAAGTAAACTCCCTCAGCCGCATCCCCCGCGGTTTCAAGGAACTTGGCACTACCCATCGCCACACCCCCGGCGATAATGCCCTCGAAACCAAGCTGACGAGCTTGTTTGGCGACCAGGCCGCCGGCGACTTCAGAGTCAGCCAACAAAAGGACCTCGGGCTGTGATGCCATAATTTTGGTTAATTGCCCAGTAAAGTCCTTGTCGTCGGCGCCGTGTGACTCGTTGGCGAGGGGCTCCAGATTATTTGCTTTGAGGGCATCGATCTGATAAGAGCTTTCACCTTTTCCGTATGCAGTGTTATCGCCGATAATAGCGAACTTGGTATAGCCGCCCACCTTAACCAAATAGTCTATCAGGGTCTTCTCAAAGGCGGGACCGGCGGGAGTGGCGCGAAAGATATACGCGCTGCCCTGCTTGGTGATATCCACGTTGGTGCCGTTGGTCATCTGGGGAATCTTATACTGTTCGAAAATCGGCAGGTCAGACAAAGCCGTGCTGCTGTTGGTGGTAGCCCAAGCCGCTATGACATTATCTTCTGTAGCGACTTTTTGCGCCACGCCAGTTGATTTGGTCGGGTCGGCTTCATCGTCATACTTGACCAGTTCTATTTGACAACCTTGAATGCCGCCTTCGGCGTTTTTCTGCTCAACAGCAAGCGTAACGCCATTTGTCATATATTCGCCCAGAGACGCAGTGGTGCCGCTCATGGAACCAATGATCGCGATCTTGAGCGGTTGGTTGCAAGCTGCTTGAGGTGCTTGAGTCGCCTGCGCCTCTGTGGCTGCTGCTTGTGTCGGTGCTTCTGTCGCTGGTGCGACTGTTGCGGGCGCCGCTGTTGCAGGCGCTTGAGTCGGGGTTGCTGGCGCACAGGACGCTACCAACAATCCTACGACGGCCAAGATATAGAATGCTTTTCGTTTCATCGTGATTCTCCTTCTGCGAGTCTCCTTATATTTTGCGAGTGAAAGAAAGTGCCACCGAAAACCTATGTTTAGTTTTTATCAGATGAACCTCCTTTCTACATACTCAGAGTAGTGTTGAGATATGGAGTAACAAAAAGAGATAAGTTTTACTCGAAAAAATCCATCTATTCTGATCAACGATTATTCCCCTCTACGATAAATATCATTTATGTTCCAATAACCAGGAGTTGGTGTCGGAATGTTTTCCATTGGAACATGAACTACAGTTGGTATTCCGGAAGCAAGTGCTTCTCGAAGCGCCGGACCAAGTTCCTTAGCCTCAGAGATAAAGACTCCTTGTGCACCACAGGCGCGGGCGACTTCGGCATAACTTACCCGATATTCTTTGCCTTCGCTTTCAAACAGATTGCCAAAAGTCCAGCCATAGTGTGCCTTTTCAAGCCCAGCGATCGTTCCAAACGCTGCATTATCCATCACTACCCAGACTACAGGAATTTCCGCTTCCATTGCGGTGGCTACCACAGACATATGGCTGCTGAACGCTCCATCACCTACGAGAGCCAAAACTGAACGATTTGGTTGCGCGATTTTGACACCCAAGGCAGCTGCTGGACCAAATCCCATGGTTGCCAGTCCACTTGGGGTGATAAACGTTCCGGGAATCGTGATCGGAAATTGTTGGGCTACGCCATTTTTATTCCAGCCTACATCAGTAACAAGGAAACCATCCGCGGGCAACGCTTTCCTGACTTCATTTAGAATACGCTCTGGACGCAAAGGATATTGGTTTGAACTCCATTGGTCAGCCCAATTTGAAGCAAACTCTTTGCGTCCGTTCGCAATCTTTTCACGCAAACCGGGACGTTTGGGCGCCGACATGCCCTGCGCTGCTTTCGCGATCATGCCAAGAGCATTCTTTGCATCTGCAACAATTCCCAATTCCGTAGGGAAATTACGACCGATCTCGGCCGGATCGATATCGATATGAATCAGTCGAGTTGGTGGGATAGAGAAAGTATAGCGTGGATCCCACGAGCTGGAATTCGCTTCAGCCAGTCGCGTACCGACAGCTACGATCAAATCCGCTGTTCTGCACATTTCATTGGCAATTGGTGTTCCCCAGAAGCCTGTCATACCCAGTAAAAGTGGATGATTGTCGCTCATACTGCCTTTCCCCATCAGAGTATGGGCTATCGGTATTTCCAGTGCTTCAGCTAAGGCAGTTAATTCATCACTTGCACACGCGCCATGAACACCTCCCCCCACATACAAAACGGGTCGTTCTGCTGCTGCAAGAGCTTGGACAACCTGTTCGGCCGTTGCCACATCAATGGTCGGTTTCGACATTGGCGCGGGAGTCTTGTTGAAAGCACCAATCGGCAAATCTGCCGAGAACATATCCATGGGTACGTCAACGAGTACGGGACCAGGACGTCCGGTCTGAGAAAGATGAAATGCACGTTCCACAATGCGAGGAAAATCATTTACCCGATCGACACGGTAAACGCGTTTACAGAAGGGACGATAGATCTCATACTGATCACCATCCATATGTAAGTTGACTTCCTGGTGAGGGTGACGACCAAAGTAATAGGACGGGACATCTCCTGCTATGACCACCATTGGAATTGAATCTAGTGCAGCGTTGGCAACCCCTGTAGCAGCATTAGTCAGGCCTGGCCCAAGGTGGGTCAATAAGACTCCTGGTTTCCTCGATGCGCGCGCATAACCATCTGCTGCATGCGCGGCAATTTGCTCATGTCGAGTCGAGATGTAGCGCATCTTTTTGCCGCGACCTAATGCATCTAGCAAGGCGATGACCGTATGACCTGTCAAGCCGAAGACAACCTCAACGCCTAACTGATCTAGATAATCTACCAGTTGATAAGCAGCAATACGAGTATCTGACATGGGTTTTCTGAATCTCTTTCTTGCACTGATGTGTTTGATCCAAAAGAGTAGAAATTCAATACGTGCTTGGTGCTTCTAACAAATAAAAAAGCGAGCTGTGCCTTGCCAGAATCAACTTATTCAACAGGGCATCTACTCGCTTTCTCGCAATTCCAAGGTTGCCGGTCTCTGCTCAACGATTGGAGAGAACCATCTTGTCTGTCCGACGCATCTCAACAGAACCCATTCGGGCCCAAAGGGAGCTATCGGGACTTGCAGGATTTGTGTCTCAGCCAGAGGCATGAACCTTTTCCTTCTGTCTCATATTGTGGGACAGTGTCTCAATTATTGTGATATTATAGCGGCGTTCAATAGAAAAAGCAAGACATAGAAATTCTGATACCAAAACTGCTATGAAGTTATGAAGCAAAACGTTGTCATAAGCTGGGCTATTTGATGGCTTCTTCACGACTAACATAGCGGTTGGCAGTGTGTTATACAACATCATGAAACAGGTGAACTATGACCAATCTCCGTCAAACACTATTAGCTCTATTTCGATCAGCTGATGGCTTGTTATCGCCAGATGAGGCAGCTCTTGAGGAAATCTCAAGAAAACAACGCAGCCTTTCGCGCCGGAATGAAGATATAGTGCTTCAAGGATTAACAACTATGGTGGAATTTCTGCAGGACCTTGCAAGTGAAAATCAAGCAGACTTATTAAATTCAGTACACCAAATGGAGTGGATCTTTGACGAGAAGTCCGAAAGTCAGCTTCCGATGGTGAGTCGAAATTCACCATCAATCTGGGAGTTGACTCGGCATTTATCAAATTGGACAACAGTTTTTGTTTCCCCGGTTAGAGCGCTCGATCTTCCTGGTGACATGGAACTGATTAACTGTCTGGAATCAACAAATCAGCATATTTCTACTTTAGCAGCAATTATGCTTGGATATGAAGATTTCAATTATCTTGGAAGCATTGAAAAGTTCAGTGAAATCCTAAATAACAAATCTCAAACCATCCTCTGTTGGGTCGAAAATTGATTTCCCGGTACAGCAATACTACCACTTTTTGAAATTCAACATTCCAGTACAAATATTACTGATTCTCGTGTGTGAGGCTGGAGTTTCCCCAGAACTTTGCATACAGCACTATTTATATCCCTGACGTGGACAATAATACAATAATGAATAACAGGTGTAGAATGTAAGCGGCAACCGTCTTCCCAAACATTGTTTTGCTAGCACGCTACAGGCACCTATGCCAGGCTTGCTCTTGACCACAAAACTCCAAGTTCCTCAAATCCGGTCGGAGCGTGTCCCACGCCCCCGATTGGTGGCACGCTTGCAGCAAGGCCTGGGCCATAAGTTGATTCTGGTTTCGGCGCCAGCCGGGTATGGCAAAACCACGCTGCTCGGTGAATGGCTGGCGACTTGTGAACTGCGGCCGGCCTGGATTTCACTGGATAAGGGGGATAATGAACCGGTCCGCTTCTGGACCTATGTCGAGGCGGCGTTACAGCGGGCAATGTCTTCTGTGGGCAACCCCTTTCCAGATATCCTGTATGGCCACGATTTGCCGGTTAGCGAGGCTTTGTTGACCGATTTGATCAACGAACTCACTGAACTGCAGCAACCAATCATCCTGGTCCTGGATGACTACCATAACATCGACTCCCAGGTCATTCATGATGGGTTGTCCTTCTTACTCGAACATGCCCCCACCTATTTTCATCTCTTTCTTTTAACACGCTCCGATCCGCCCCTGCCCCTGGCAAGGCTGCGGGCACGTTCCCAAATGGTTGAAGTACGATTGGCGGACCTGCGCTTCACAACACAGGAAATTAGCGAGTTTTTGCAAACTGTGATGAGCCTTGACCTTTCCGATGCCGAGCTCTCCATGCTTGAGGCCAGCACCGAAGGCTGGGTTGCGGGCCTGCAAATGGCGGGCCTTTCGTTACAGGGAAAGGAAGATGCATCCGCTTTTATTCGATCCTTTAGCGGAGAAAATCGCTATGTTTTGGATTTTCTGTTCGAGGAAGTCTTTCAACGGCAGCCTAAGGAGATTCAAGATTTTCTGCTGCGCACTTCTGTCTTGAAACAGTTATGCGGGTCCTTATGCGATGCAGTAAATTTGCGGGATGATGGTCAGACCATGCTGGGCATCCTAGAGCGCAGAAACCTATTTCTCATTCCGCTGGATGACCAAAGGAAATGGTATCGGTATCATCATCTTTTTAGTGATTTGTTACAAAGCCGTCTCAAACAAACCTTTCCTGATGAGATCGCGCGTTTGCATCACCGAGCGAGCTCCTGGTACGCCGCCGAGAACAACCTGGAGAGCGCGCTCAGCCATGCCCTGGATTCAGGAGACTATTATCTAGTCAACGAGCTTGTCTCGGGAAATGTGCTGGCCATGATGGAACACACCGAATTGATCGGTGTGCTTCAGCATTTCGAACAGATTCCCGCCTCCGAGATGGAGGCAAAACCGTGGCTGGCAGTGGCTTATGCCTGGACGAAAGCCTATGTAGACCCTTCTGAAGAATTGGACTGGAAGCTTGGACAAATCGAGTCGGGCTTTGTAGGGGTGGAAGATACCACGGAAAAGAGGCGGCTTACCAGCCATCTCGACGCCATTCGGGCTTATGTGGCCTGGGTGAAAGGCAGAGCGGAGCAGGCTCTGAGATATGCCTGCAGGTCTCTGGAGAACCTCCCGGAAGATGACTGGATGGCTCGCTGCCATATTTTGAACATCGAAGGGCTGGCTCATCAGTATTTGCTTGATTTGAACCGGGCGGTCCAGTCTTTCGAGGCTGCCATCCTCGCCGGGCAAAGAACATCAAGATCGTATGAAGCTTTCCATGCTTACACCAATCTGGCTTTTGCCAAAAAAATGCAAGGCTATTTGCACCAGGCTTTCTCCCTGTGCCAGGATGTGTTGAATCTGGCCGCACAATCAGAAGAGAGTGCTCCTCGTATGCCGGTTTTAGCCTATGCCTTCGCCACCTTGAGTCAGGTGCAATTGGAATGGAACAATGTGCAGTCGGCCTTATCG
>DATGYJ010000489.1:0-10880 GCA_035298105.1 Anaerolineales bacterium
AATTACTGGTCCTTTACTTACTGCTTATCGTTCCATTTTTGTTGACACTCCTGGTATTTGATCGGTTAGTGGGACAGCGCATTCGAGAAGATGTTCAAACCAGTGATCTTTCGCTGGCACAAGCCATCGCTCAAGAAACTGATCTTTCTATTGGCGATGCGCTGAATATGGTCGCTGGGCTGGCGGGGTATCCGGGCGTGATCGAAGCAGATCCCTTAAAAATGGAGCCACTTTTTCAAGTAATTCTGAGCACCCGGCCCGATGTGAATCTGGTCTATCGCCTCGATGCGAATGGAACGATGCTATATCATTATCCAACCGGACCAGGTTCCACAGTAGGGGAGGACTTTTCATTCCGCGATTACTTTCAGCGCGCTCTGCATACAACGAAACCACTGGTTTCACAGGGGCGGATTTCTCCAACAACCAATCAAGCCGTTGCAACCGCGGTCATGCCTCTTTGGTCATCCGATGGAAAATTCCTTGGCCTGGTCGGGGCAAACATCAAACTTGAAAGCCTAAGCCAGACGCTGATAGCCATTCTTTCTGAGCATAAGTCAGAACAGGGCTTTCAGGTTGTCATTCTTGATTCTGCTGGACAGATTATTGCTTATCCAGATGCCAGCTTTTTACTTCACAAATATGGTGACCTCCTGCCTCCAGATTATTTCCGCAGTTCAAATGCGAAAGAAAATGCACAGATCCTTCCCGGGCCAAATGGAGAGGAAAGGCTTTACACTCATGCTCAAACCACGGATATTAATTGGGAGGTTGTTGTTAGCCGCCCTACATCGGCGGCCTTTGCTACACAAATCATTTTACGCAGGATCGTTCTAATCGCAGCCGGAACATTTATCTTGATTGGCCTCTTCTTCTGGTTGACATTAACCTTTCGGGTAATCCAGCCAATTGAACGATTGGTACCTATCAGCGAATCTATTGGATTGAATCGTCCTCTCAGCCAAGAGGAACAAAACCAGCTCATCAAACAAGCACGGCGCGGCGATCAGATTGGCCACTTGATCCGTAGTATCCTGAACATGGAGGACTCCATTGCAGAACGGATGAAAGAGCAAGCCACGCTGTTGGAAACCAGTACAGCAGTTATCTCCAGTCTTGAGCTTGAGACCGTGTTGAATCGAATTCTGGAACAAATGGGGAGGCTATTAAGCATCCAGATGTATGCCATCATTGCCCTAGATGATCAGGCGGGAGCATTCCGCATTCGTGCTAGTCGCGGGCTCTCAAGACAATTTACGGAACGACTCTCCATTATGCCGAGTGAGCCCGATTCGGTGACCATGCGTGCTCTGCATTCGGGTGAGCCAATTCAGGTGAGCGATACGGAAACGGACCCTTCTTACGCACTGAGGCGAACGCACTCCCGTGCGGAGGGGTACCGTGCCCTTCTTGCCGTGCCACTCCATACAAAACATGCGCCGCCGACGGCGCTTCTGGTCTTCCATCCGACGCCGCATGTTTTTACCGAAAACGAAATTCAGTTGCTGGTGAATTTCGCAAATCATGCGGCCATGGCGATTGAGAACGCGATTTTATTTGAACGCAGTGATATGCAGCTGCAAGAGCAGACCCGCCGTTTAGAATCACTCGTTCAATCTCTTCATGATGGATTAATCCTTAGCAACCTTGAAGGGAAAACTATTTATGCTAACCGTCGCCTGGCTGTCATGGCTGACCTCTCGGCGCACGAATTGACAGGGTTGCCGGTCAATAAGATTCTGGCGCGGATCTTATCTCAATCCAATGACAGCGAAAAAGTGAAGAAAGCTACCCAAAGCATTTATGAGAAAGGGGGAGAGAGAACCGCAGAAATTTCCATTTCAGCTGGAGAACGGGTTACTTATCTGCGCTTGGAAACTTTTGACGTAACCGATTCGCGCGGCGACTTAATTGGGCGCGGCCTTCTGCTCCATGACATCACGCCTGATCGTGAGTTGGATCGCATGCGTGCTAGTCTAATTTCTACTGTCTCGCATGAACTGCGTACACCGCTCGCGTCCATCAAAGGCTATGCCACCACTTTGCTAGCAGACGATGTGGAGTGGGATCGCGAGTCACAGAGCGAATTCTTGAACATCATCTCAGATGAGTCTGACCACCTCAGCAATTTGGTCAATAATATCTTGGATCTTTCACGCATAGACGCTGGAGTCTTACGACTTGAACGCGTGCAATGCGATATCGAAGAGACGATTTACAGAGCGGCAAAGCAGTTGCATTTTAACGGAAACAGATTTGAGATCCGGATTGAAGCGGGCTTGCCTCCCTTCTATGCTGATCCACTGCGATTGGAAGCGATCTTACGCAATTTATTTGAGAATGCGTTGAAGTATGGGGGCGAAACAGTTTGCATCCACGTGGATGTCCAAAAGCAGTCTGGGAATATTTTATTCTGTGTTTCTGATGATGGGCCTGGCATTCCAACGGAGGAAAGTACCCGTATTTTTGAGAGCTTTTATCGCGTGGACCATAGCCTGACAAGACCTGAGGGTGGCGCAGGCTTGGGTCTGGCAATTTGCCAAGGGTTGGTGCGCGCCCATGGTGGAAAGATCTGGGTAGAGCCGCAAGAAAAAGGCGCGTGCATTGCATTCACGATTCCTCTGAAGGGAAAGAAAGCCAAGCAATGAGCGTTACCGTCCTGGTTGTAGATGATGAAAAACCGTTGCGCGATTTCGTCCGTCGCAATCTAGAAGCGCGAGAATATAGAGTGTTGAGTGCCTACAACGGTTTGGAGGCACTTGCGATTTTTAAGAATGAACAGGTTGATCTTGTCATCCTTGATATTATGATGCCACACCTCGATGGGCTAGAGACGGCGCGTCGCATCCGCGAAGACTCACTTGTGCCAATTATTATTCTTACGGCAATGGGGGAGGAGGCAGATAAGGTGCGCGCCTTCGATCTCGGCGTGGACGATTATTTGACCAAGCCCTTCGGAGTCGGTGAGTTGCTTGGGCGAATTAAAGCTGTGTTACGCCGTTCAAGTTGGGATCATTCCATGATGACCGAGGAGCGAATCAGCCGGGGTGAAATTGTCATAGATATGCCGCGTCATGAAGTGACTGTACACGGCCGCGTAGCAGATTTAACGCCGATTGAGTTCAACCTGCTCGTGTACTTAATGCGACATGCAGGGAAGGTGCTTTCTCACCGAGATATTTTGCAAAATGTGTGGGGACATGAGTATGGCAACGAGGTCGAGTATTTACGTGTGTATATGGGTCATTTGCGTCAGAAAGTGGAAGCTGATCCACTCAAACCAAAATATATATTGACGGAACGGGGCATCGGATATCGTTTCGGAGAATAGACGGAAATTGCTTGCCGAAGTTTTTTATGGATTTTTTATTTTCGGCTTTCCGTCTTTAGCCTTTTTTTGTGTTCAATCCCTAGAATAGAAGTAGTTGCAGAATCAGACTGCATATCTATTCGCCACAAAAGAAGGAGTAAGCGATGAATCGCCAACTGTTCATTTTGTTGTCTGTGTCGGTTTTTGTGAGCCTCGTCCTGGCAGCTTGCGGCGGACCTCAAGCCGTAACGACTGCCGCCCCCGTCGCAACCGAACCACCTACACAAGCTACACAGGCTCCGTCCGCAACCGAATCTCCAGCTGCGACTCAGCCTCCCGCCGCGGGAGAGAAGACCGCTGTCATTGGTTTCACTGCCTCGTTGACGGGCAGTTTGAACGTTGAATCGACGCGGCAGAATAACGGCTTGAAGTTATGGATGGATCAAGTGAACTCTGCGGGCGGGATCAAATTGACCGATGGGACGGTGGTCAAATTCAATTCAAAGTTCTATGATGATGAATCCAACAAAGATCGCGTCCAGGAGCTATATACGAAACTTGTGACTGAGGATAAGGCTGATTTCTTGATCAGCCCTTATTCTTCTGGTCTAGCGGATGCTTCCGCTGTGATCGCTGAGCAATACGGCAAGATTATGATCACGACTGGAGCGGCCTCTGAAGGGACCTACAAGAAAGGATATACTCTGGTCTATCAGTCCTACACACCAGCAGGTCAGTATTTAACGGGCGCGGTGGATCTACTGGCTAGCCTAGACGCGAACGCCAAGAAGATTGCCATCATTCACGAAAATGATAAGTTCTCCACGGATGTCACGACGGCCCTAGAATCCTATGCTAAGGACAAAGGTTATGACGTTCTGATGAATGAAGGCTACGATACGGGCACGACCGACTTTGCCCCAATCATAAACAAAATTCCTGCAGATGTGGAGGCTGTTATGGGCGGGGGTCATTTTGCCGATGGGCAGCAGTTCGCCAAAGCTCTGTTCGATAAGGGGATCAAAGCCAAGTTTATCAGCCTGCTCGTTGCCCCACCTGAACCAACCTTTGCCGAAATTGGAGATGCCGCACTTGGGATTGTTGGTCCGAGCCAATGGGAACCGTTGGCGGCTTTCACGCCGGATTATGGGCCCAGCGGTGCGGATTTCGTAAGCGCTTATAAAGCCGCTTATGGGGAAGATCCTTCTTACCACGCTGCGGGTGGATATGTGGCTGGTTTGATCCTGCAAAAAGGGATTGAGACGGCCGGTTCATTGGATGCCCAGGCGATCAAGACTGCGCTGGATGGCGTAGATATGGCGACATTCTTTGGTCATATCAAGTTTGATACCAGCGCTGAAAGTCATGGTTTGCAGGTTGGGCACTCAATGGTCTATATCCAGTGGCAGAAGGATGCGAGTGGCAAACTCGTGAAACAGGTTGTCTGGCCCGCGGAAGCCAAGACAGCGGATCCAGTCTATCCCATCAAATAATCTATTCTTCGGTGGTCCCCGCAGACTTGGTATAGTCTGTGGGGACTTTATCGTACTTTGTGGAGGCAGCCTCGCATGAACATTGCGACAATACTGAGTTCACTGATAGATGGTTTGTTGATTGGTGTAGTATATGGAATTGCTGCGATGGGGCTGAATCTCATTTGGGGCGTCATGCGTGTGATTAATCTTGCACATGGTGCGTTAATTTCACTCGGCATGTTTGGTGTCTATTTACTGTTCAGCAGACTCGGACTCAATCCCTACTTGGCACTTTTGCTCGTCGCCCTCCTTGGCTTGTTGATGGGCGTGATCATTTATATTATTGGAATCGCAAGGGTGATTAACGCGCCATATCTTTCTACTTTGCTGGCGACCTTCGCAATCAATATGATTATCATCGGTATCGGAACAGCAGTCTTTACGACAACACCGCGTGATACCGGTTTTTCAATGGGGAGCATCCATATTGGGCCGCTCACTTTGCTGGGCACACGCCTGGTGGCAGCCGCCATCACTCTCCTCTTTACAGGGGCGTTTTATGCATTTCTTTATCAGACGCGCACAGGCAAGTATATCCGTGCAGTCTCTAATAACCGCGCGGCTGCAGAATTAATGGGCATTCCGTCTGCGCGAATTCTGGCGCTCAGTTTCGGGATTGGTACCATGTTGGCTGCCGTCGCAGGTGGCTTGATCGCTACTTTCTTTTCGTTCACAATTCTTTCAGGCGATGTTTATCAACAAAAAAGTTTCATTATCGGCGTGCTCGGAGGGTTGGGAAATCCACTTGGTGCCCTGGTCGGTGGATTAATTCTCGGTGTGCTGGAAGGATTGCTTCCACTTACGATGCCCAATACCTGGGTGCCTGTCATTGAATTCCTGCTATTTATTTTGATCCTGTTGATTAAACCCAGCGGCTTGCTGGGAGGCCGGCAATGAAACAGTGGCTGCAGCCTGGATTCTGGATTGTATTCGCCCTTGTACTGATACTAGGATTGTGGCCCATCCTGCTGCAAGACGCGGCGTCACGTGAGGTAGCCTTTACTATTCTATTAGCGATCACAATGGCGGTGAGTCTCAACATCATTATGGGGTATACGGGTTACGTATCTTTTGGTCACGTGGTCTTTTATGGGTTGGGAGGCTACGTGGGTATGTACTTGATCCATACAGCAGGCCTGCCTTTGCCTCTTGCCGTTCTTGGAGGAGGTGCTGCAGCGGCTCTGTTGGCATTTCTTTTAGGGCGGGCTATTCTTCGGCTACGTGGCGCCTATTTCGCCTTGGTAACGATTGGTGTAAATGAAGCCGCCCGAACCTTTGTCTCTAACTTCAAACCATTTGGAGGCCCTACAGGAATCGAACTGCAATTCAGTGTTTACAAGCCCTACGGTGGCCCGGCGCAAGCATTATGGCTAACGTATTACGCCGTTGCAGGGATCTCGCTTTTTGCCGTCATTTTTAGCTACTTCATCAAAAGCAGTAAGTTCGGTTTAGGGCTAATGTCCATTCGGGAAGACGAGGATGCTGCTGAGGTAATGGGTATCGTAACCCCCAGCGTCAAAACCATGGCATTTGTTTTTTCTGCATTCTTGCCGGGTATGCTTGGTGTGTTATTCTTTTTTAAGAACGGTAATGTAGAGCCTCGCGACGCGTTCCGACTTGGTTTTTCCATCGAATCACTCGTGATGATCATGCTTGGTGGACAAGGAACACTGCTCGGGCCTGTGATCGGTGCGCTCGGATATCAACGCTTGCGCGGTGCTTTATTGACCAGCAGCATGAAGATCGGGACACTTCTTCTTAAAGATTTTCAACTGGTGATTGCCGGTCTGCTCATGTTGCTCATTATTCTGTTCATTCCCGCGGGGCTCGTCGGTTGGTTGCGTCAGCGCTTCCCTGGGTTGAGGAGGATATTAGCATGAGCATACTCCTACAAGTTCAAGGTGTTTCGAAACGCTTCGGTGGTTTGCAGGCGTTATCGCATGTGACGTTCGATCTACCAGAAGGACAAATTCTTGGGCTGATTGGTCCAAATGGCGCGGGGAAAACTACGCTCTTTAACACGATTAACGGAGTATATAAGCCTGAACAAGGTCGCATTGTTTTTCGCGATCAAGATGTGACAGGGAAAAGGCCATATCATCTTGCGAATATGGGAATGGCGCGTACACATCAGATCGTTCGCCCTTTGAATGAACTCACAGTCCGCGAAAACGTGATGGCGGGCGCGTGCTTCGGACATGAGAATCAACCATTAGGCTATGCTGCCTCGATTGCTGAAGATGTGTTGGCATTTGTCGGGTTGGCGGCACGCGCTGACCAATTGGCGAGCAGTCTCAACGTTGCTCAAAAGAAGCGCTTGGAAATGGCACGAGCGCTGGCGGCGCATCCTTACCTGTTGCTTCTCGATGAAGTGCTCGCTGGACTCAATTCATCTGAAATTGATGGCATGGTGCAGACCGTGCTGAAGATCCGTGAGCAAGGTGTGACCATTTTGATGATTGAACATGTTATGAAAGCTGTGATGAACGTTTCAGATCGTATTATGGTGTTGGATTATGGCGAGCAAATTGCGGCGGGCAGCCCGCAGGAAATTGTCAATAACCCGCGCGTGATCGAGGCTTATCTCGGTGACCCGAAACTGGCAGAGAGATTGATGGAGGAAGAGTAGCATGGCTATCTTTGAAATTCGGGACCTCACCTCCGGATACGGCGAAGTGCAGATATTGTGGGGAACGAGCTTTGCCTTGCAGGAAAAAAAATTGACTTGCCTGGTGGGTGGGAATGGGGTGGGGAAAACAACTATGCTACGGACAGTTATGGGACTATTGCGGCCATGGAGTGGATCTGTTTGGTTCGACGGGAAGGATATCAGCCGGTTGCCTGCCCATGCCAAGGCTGAATTGGGACTGACCCTGGTTCCGGAAGGCAGGCAATTGTTTACGGATATGACAGTAGCCGAAAACCTCGAGATGGGTGCCACGAACCGCCGCGCTCAACCAAAGATGAAGCTGAATCTCGAGTTGGTTTATACAATGTTTCCCCGTCTTAAGGAGCGCCGCGCTCAGAAATCTGGTACCTTGAGTGGCGGTGAACAGCAAATGTTGGCGGTAGGCCGGGGCATAATGTCCGATCCAATTGTGTTGATGGTCGATGAATTATCGCTGGGACTTGCGCCCCTGCTAACTTTGCTACTGTTTGAAAGTATGAGGAAATTACGTGATGCAGGAATCACCGTTTTGCTGGTTGAACAAAACGTTCAAATGGCACTCGCAATCAGCGATTACGGCTACGTATTGTCAGAAGGCAAAGTAGAGATGGAAGGCCCAGCTAGGCAATTAAGCAAAGATAAACACATTCGCACCGCGTATCTTGGACTATAGCACCCAAAAGAGGCTCTTTTATTTGCCCAACCTCTGAATTACGACGCGCCGCCGTTTGCCAAAACCAGGAGTAAGTCAACAAGAAAGATCCATTGAAAAGGAACTGCACCCGGGATTAGCCAGGCTCAGCCGGTGCGGTCGCAGCCGCACTTCGCGGCTGAGGGGTCAACCGAGATCCCTCGGGCAGGCTGCGCTCCAAAGCAAGCGCCGAGACGACGGCTAGCGTTGAGACAGCCGCAGCAGCCAGGAATGCCGCCACTGGTGAAAAGCTCAGCACTTGTGTGCCAAGTGTCGGCGCGAGGGCCAGCCCGACCCACCACGACAGGCCGATCGCCGCCATGTAGCGGCCACGCAGGCTCGCCGGCGCGAGATCAGCGACGAGCGGCATCAGCACGGTCGTATGGAAGCATTCGCCGACTGCAACCGTGATTGCTGCTGCAACCAATGCCGCGTACGCTATCTCGTGAACGATATCTGCGGCGACCACGAGCAGACAGGCAAGGACAAAGAGGGATGCCGCCAGCGCTATCATCACGACCCGCCGGCGGCCCTCGGCGAACCTGGCGACCGGCACCTGGGCTATGACGACTGTGACAGCGTTGGCGAGCAGCAGTAACCCGATCAGCTCTGTGCTGATGCCAATCTGGTCCTGTGCGTACGGCGGCAGGAGCCATGTGAACACGCCCCAGCCGACGGCAATGATCGCTACGTTGGTGAAGGCGAGACGCATGAAGGCTCGGTCATGAAGGACGAGCCGATATCCCCCCACGATCGGATCCGGTCGTACATCGTCGTGCACGACGGCGACCAACACAAACACATAAACAAGGTAAGTGAGGGCGTTTGCTAGGAACAGCACGATGAACCCGGTCAAACCATAGCCTGCAACGACGCCGCCCAGAGCACTGCCGAGCCCGATACCAGCATTGCCGGCGACACGCGAAACTGCGGTGACGCGATGGCGAACGTCTGGTGCTGCGAGGATCGCCAACAGCGTCGACTGGCTCGGATTCAGCGCGCCGTTTCCGATGCCCGCCAACGCAGCGGCGGCAAAGGCCTGAGCAGGCGAGTGCGCAAATGCCAGACCGGCGTACCCGGCGGCCAATGCTACACCGGCGCCGGTCGCAGTCGCACGTGCTCCGAAGCGGTCAATCATCGGACCCGTCAGTGGGGAGATCAGGACGGCGACACCGGTGACCAGGCCGATCACCAGACCGGCAATGCCCAGACTGAACCCGCGGCCGTTATGCAGGTAGATGACCTCAAAGGGGAGGACAGCCCCGTACCCGAGATAGTTCAAGAAGATCCCGAGCACGACGAGCCAGAGCTCGCGCGAGAGACCAAAGCTGAAGCGTTGCGCCATTGTCCTAATCATGGCGTGCGAGGTAGACCCCTATGAGACAAAGCGCTCCACCGACAACCGCCAACCAGGGCGGCCTCTCGCCGAGGAGCGCCCAGCCCAGCAGGGTGGCGATTGGGGGGATCAGGTAGATCATGGCGCCCATACGACCGGCACTTGTCCGCCGGAGAGCGAACGTCCACGTTGCAAAGCCGATCGCCGTTGGGAAGATGCCGAGGTACAGGGTCCAGCCGATCCCGGCCGCACCGGCGTCCTTTATGTTATGCACGAGCAGCGGCATGAATGGCAGCAGCGCCAGGGTCGCCGCGAGGCAGCCCAGCCACGTGACCTGGAAGGCTGAAGCGCGCCTCAGGGCCGATTTCTGCACCACCACCGCAGCCGCGTAAGCCAGGACGGCGATGAGAAGCAGCAGGATACCGAACCCGGCGCGGGCACCAGCCTGTGAAGTTGCAAACCCGATGATCGAGCTGCCTGCAAAGGCAACAACACAACCGGCGAACAGCCGCCGTGGAAACCCCTCGTGGAGGAAGATACCAGCCAGGATGGCGATCAAGAGCGGCCCGCTGCCGATCAGCATCGCCGCAGTACCGGCATCGACGCGGCGTTCGGCTGCGTTCAGGGTAACGCTGTAAACGCCTTGAAAGAGGATGCCATAGGCACCGATCCGGACGAGATCGCCTCTGGGAGGCAGCGGCTCTCGCCGCACGAACGCGAGGGTGCTGAGAAGGATGCTGCTTACGAGCACACGGCCGAGCGCCAGTGCGCCCGGCGCCATCGCCTCTGCAGCGGCACGGATGGCTACGAAGGCCGAGCCCCAAAGTACCACCGTAACGAGACCAGCGAGACGGGCGGCAGCGTCCACCCGCGAGGCAGGGGGAGCCAGAGAGTCATGGACGGCGGGCTTTGTCATAGTGATCATTATAGATACCGCCGCGGAAGTTCTCAATTACCTGCCAGGTAATGGAGGATGGAGGGAAAGTAAATATAATTGATTTCAGTAAATCATGATTTTGGAGTCCAGGACTGCCCGTAGGGCGCACCCCGCAGGGGCGTCCTGCCGTTTTTGGAGTGTCGGGCACTCAAAAGGGTGTGTCTCTACTAATACGCCGGCACACCTCTGCGGGGCTGGCTGACTCCAAAAAGGTGAGTAATTAAATTGATACTACGAAGAGAGCAGCAGGACAGTTGAAATGATAGATGTATTACCGTCCAATTCGTTAGGTCCCTTACTCAGGCAGTGGCGGGAGCGTCGCCGGATAAGCCAGCTGGCCCTGGCTATTGAGGCCGAGATTTCCTCGCGCCATCTCAGCTTCGTGGAAACCGGTCGAAGCCGA
>DATGYJ010000490.1:0-37139 GCA_035298105.1 Anaerolineales bacterium
GCTTGGTCTTAAACCTCTTGGTGATCCCTTCTTCGAGCAGTTTCATCGCTTCGGTATGTCCTGCTGCCCGCGCAAGATCGAGCGGTGTCTTGCGGTCATCGCTTCTAAGGGTCAGGTCGGCGCCGCCATAGAGCAGAGCACGGATCATATTCTCGTCACCGTTTTGGGCCGCGGCGTGGAGAGGGGTAAAGCCGCCCTGTTCGCGAACGTTCGGATCAGCTCCCTGCTTGAGCAGCAATTCGACGATCTTTGCGTGCCCGGCTGACGCTGCCGATTGGATCGGTGCGGCTTTCAGTTCATTCCGTGAAAAGGAGTTCACGGGCGCACCGGCCTTGATCAGATAATCCACCACATCGATGTGACCAAAATAACAGGCTAATCCGAGCGCCTGGAATCCATCCGGAGCATAGGCATTGACCAGTTGCGGGTCACGCGCTAAAAGCCGCAGGATGTTGTTGATCTTGCCGGTGGCGGAGGCTTCGAAGATTGTCAGAGCGACAGTTTTATCTGCGAGGAACGAAGCAATTTCCGGCTGGTGATGGTAGGCCGCGATCATGATCGGGCTCAGACCATCCTCCCTGACGTGTATCAAACTTGGGTCGACAATCAGTTGGCGTTCCACCTCATAGCGGTTGCCCTGTTTGATGGCGTCAAAAAAACTTATGCTCATTAGATTACGGTTTTGCCGTCCTTGTAAAACAATTCTCCGTCCACGGTGATTTCTGATTCGGTCATATCGCACAGCATGTCCCAGTGCAGCCCCGATTCGTTCCTGCCGCCGCATTCGGGAAACCCCATGCCAACTGCAAAATGGATCGTGCCGCCGATCTTTTCATCGAAGAGCATGTTTTTGCTGAAGCGTTGGATACCATAATTCGTGCCGATGCCCCATTCCCCAAGGATCCGGGCACCTGCGTCGGTGTTGAGCAGAGAGGTGAGCAGCTCCTGGTTTTTGGCCGCTTTCTCTTTGACAACCCTGCCATTTTCAAACCACAGTTCGATATCGGTCACTTCCTGGCCATCATAAATTGCCGGATATTTGAAACGTATCCAGCCATTGACTGAATCCTCGAGCGGACTGGTGAAAATCTCACCATCGGGGAAGTTGTATTTTCCATCCGATATGTCAAAGATGCGGTCTTTGATCGAAAGAGTGATATCCACATTCGAGCCTTTTAGGACAGCCTGATCATGTGCCTTCAACCAGCTCGCTAATTCTGCCTGCCTCTTCCCCGCTTCCTTCCAAAAGGCCACCGGGTCATCTTCATTCAACATGCCTGCGCCATAGACGAACTCACGATAATCGGCGAGGCTCATATCTGCATCCTGTGCCATGGAATGCGTGGGATAGACGGTAATACACCAGCGATGAGTCCCCTCTGCAGAGCGCTTCATGAGCTTATTGGACAGTTCCGCACCTGCTTTGCGGGCGCGTGCCATCCGTGAGCCATCGATGCCGGAGAGACTGCGACTGTTGTGTTCCGCCTCAATATAGAGAGAAGCGTCGAAGCTTTCAACCACCAGGCGGCGAATCGGGGAAACATAATCCAACTGTTCATCCGATGCATATTTGTAAAAAATCTCCTCTGCGCCCGGCATGCGTTGATCCACGAAAATATGTGCGCCGGCCCTGACAGCTTCTTCGTAGATGGCAAGATTGAGCTCCTCGGCGAGCGGCGTCGTGCGCAGCCAGAATTTTTGTCCGGGTTTGAGTTCCAACGAATAATTCACCATTACCTTGGCAAGTTTCTCGATACGGGCGTCAGCCATTGACTCTCCTAAGTGAATAAAGGTTCGTACTGCTGGCCTGATTTTATCATCTCTTCCATTTCGTCCTGGCTGAGGCGTGAGAAGTTTTCACAGGCTTTGATGAACAACGGCAGAACACGCGTATCCCCTGCCGTGCAAAGTCCGGTCACGTCGTAGGAGAGAGCAAAGTTCACCGCCCGCTGGATCTCATCCATTTTGTCAAAAGGCTCATACCAGGTTGTGGCGGTATGCTGCCTCTCACCCCAGGGACCCTTTGTAATCGCCTTGATCACCATCATGCCAACATCTTTGGCGTTGCAGGTGGCAATCAACTCTTCGGCATATTTTCTGTATTGAGGATTTCCCATCTGAACGAAATTCAGCGGGAACAGGACAGTATCGAAATCGAATCGCCTTAACGCTTCGAGGTAGATTTGCGGAGCCTGCGCCCCATGGCCGGTGATGCCAATAAACCGGATCAACCCTTCCTGACGCGCCTGCACGAACGCTTCCAGTGCGCCGCCTTTCATCGTGACCGCATCCAGTTCTTCCATCGTTGTAACGGCGTGACACTGATACAGGTCAAACGTCTTGGTCTGCAGGGACTTGAGGGATCGCTGCATTTCGTTCCACGCAGCCTCTTTCGTGCGTTCCATGGTCTTGCAGCCGAGGAAGAAACGCCCCCGTTCTCTCGGCATCCAGGGACCAATCCGTATCTCCGCTTGTCCGTACGAAGGTGCGATATCAAGGTGGTTGATGCCAGCTTCGATAATGGATTTGATCACTTTATCGGCATCTTCCTGCGAGATTTGCCAGAACGCGGCTCCCCCGAAGATCGCGATACTGCTCATATGACCAGTACGCCCAAACCGGCGAGTTTCCATCTTTGTCTCCTTATTCAATATCCGGAGTCCAACCATTCCTGTCGATGATTTCAAAGCCAGGAGAGGCCGTTTTGGACTCCGCTTTAGGCCTAATCGTCTTCAACTTTTGGTTTGCCGTACACGGTATCCGCGGCTCGTGTGACCTCTTCGTCCGTATGTCTCTCACAAGCCACCAGCGGGCGACCATAACCCTTAACTTCTTTTCCACCGGCGCTCATGATCCTGCTGCCGATGTATTTGCCGTCCGAATCGTATACCACGTACAGCTGGTAGAGCTTGCCGCAGACAATACAGCCGTGCATTTCACCTTTTGTTTTTGTATCAGACATTTTCAGCTCCCGTACTTTTAAATTTCTCTAGCAACCTGACACTTTTGAATTTATGCTAATCCTCGGTGGTCGAGTAGCCCGAATGTCTTTAGAGGGCATATCGAGACCACAAATTTCAAGGACTTCTGTAATTTTTGGTCTCGATACGGCCCCTTCGGGAGAGCACCGCCTACTCGACCAACGGGTTGCATTTCAAACAAACTGTCGGGTGGCTAGAAATTTCTCACTCTCCAATGATCTTTATCAGGACACGCTTCCTTCTACGACCGTCAAATTCCCCGTAAAAGATCTGTTCCCAGGGACCGAAATCGAGTTCGCCATTAGTGATCGCGACCAGGACTTCGCGTCCCATGACCTGCCGTTTCATATGGGCATCCGCATTATCTTCACCCGTATCGTTGTGGCGGTATTGGTTGACCGGCTCATGGGGAGCGAGTTGCTCCAGCCATTTTTCATAGTCCTGGTGCAGTCCATTCTCGTCATCGTTGATGAAGACCGAAGCGGTGATATGCATGGCGTTGATGAGAACGAGACCTTCCCGAATCCCGCTCTCGCGCAAGGCAACTTCCACGTCGGGTGTGATGTTCACGAAGCCGCGCCGGGTTGGCACGTTGAACCATAATTCCCTGCGAAACGATTTCATGATTTTCTCACTTTCTCGTTTAAGTTCTTTGGTAACCAGAAGCAGCAATGCCCAACCGTACTATTATAGACTGTAAATTTATGCCTTGGAATTCTCAGCTGTAAAATCAACGAAAACAGACCGGCCCTAACATTCTATGCCGAACCTATAGATCCTGCCAGCCCGCTATTCAGCAAGGTAGATTTCAATCTCGCTTCGAGCGGACCACACAGCCAATGATTATTCATAGTGTCTTATCCAAATAATCTTTGAGCGACTCAACTGGATGCTCCTGCGCTTTGAGTGCCCTTAGCTTATTATGCATTTCTACCGCGGGATCAATAATCCCTGGCTTCAATGCCTTCATTAAAGTTTCGATAGAGTCGTAGCTTCTTGTCGGCAGCACCCAATTGTATTTCTTATGAAGATCAACCATCATAGCAAAGGGATTCTCCCCTTCCTGAATGATCGGCACAAACGGAATTTGGTAATCAGGGACGGTTGCCTGCAATTCCAACGGGGAAGATTTTGGATTGGTCACATCCGCAATCACGAAATAACACAATCCTGCCAGGGTTTTAATTGTTTCGGTGAAATCTTTATCAGTAGGTCGATCGAAATCGAAAACTATCGGCAACAGGTTGTACTCACGCAATTTATTTCTCAAAGCGTCCAGTATTATCTTGCGTTCTGGAAGAGCAAAACGTCCTAATATAAGGACCGATTTTGATGTAAGTGTATTTATGACGTCTCGAATTTCAGTGTTGTTCAAGATCAAATAAATAAACTGGGCAACCTTAATATTATCTACTGTTATGATCGGTTCTCCCAGGCGAGTAATCACCAAGTCTCGTTGTTCTTGAAATTCTCCATCCAGATCCCACACATTAACAGCATATATGGAGCTTCCAGATATTGTTGCTTTATCTATTTTTGTTTCTATTAAGCTTGCTCTTGTGAGATCAGCTCTGTTAAGGCTGGCCCCGGTAAGATTAGCGCCGTAGAGATTAGCTCCGCTCAAAGCTGCTTCGTCCAGATGCGCCATTGCAAGGTTCGCCAGCGCAAGGTTGGTGTCTTTAAGATTTGCCCCGCGAAGGTCGGCATCCGCAAAATTAGTTCTGGTAAGGTTGATCTTGCTAAGATTTGCACCTTGAACGTTCACGTTTGCAAAGATCGCATCAATAAGATTTGTATCTTTGAACTTCACAAATCTAAGATCTGTTCCACTAAGGTTAGCACCGTTGAGATTGGCAAAACTGAAGTCAGTATCCTGAAGATTGGCATTCATCAGGTGAGCATCAACCAGAATGGCTCTCTGAAGGTTGGCCTGCTCCAGATTCGCATAAGGCAAAAAGGCTGCGTGTAAAGTAGCCTCCCTAAAGTCGGTTCGTGTAAGGTTTGCATTTGTCAAAACGGAATTGGTAAGATCGGCCATTTCCAGATTTGCATTTGTAAGATCGGCTCCTGTAAGGTCCACTCGGGCAAGTTTTGCTCCTGCAAGATTTGCTCCTGAAAGATTTACTCCTGCCAGATCCATTCCTGAAAGATTACGTCCTGCCAGGTTAGCACCGGCAAGATCTGCTTTATAGTGAAGAGCTAACTCAAGTAATGATTCGTCAAATTTGGCATGACTGAGATTCGCCCTATCAAGACGCATGTCACCGAACTCGATCCCAGTAAGGTCAGCCTGTCTTAGGTTGGCACCTGTAAGATCGGCTCCTACCAGGTTTACTCCTGCAAGATTTGCTCTCGAAAGGTCCGCTCCTCTTAAATTAACGTTTGCGAGATTGGCTTCTGCAAGATTGGCTCCCGATAGCCTTATTCCCGAAAGATCCATCCCTGAAAGGTCAAGCCCTGCGAGATTGGCTTCTGCAAGGTTGGCTCCTGAGAGGCGCATTCCCGAAAGATCCATCCCAGACAGATTATGTCCTGCAAGATTTGCTGAATACTGAAGGGCTAACTCAGTTATCGATCTATCGCACTTTGCATAACTGAGATTTGTTCCATCAAGACAGATATCGATAAGTTTTGCCCCAGTAAGGTCAGCATTGCTTAAGTCGGTATTCCTAAGATTTGCCCTTGTAAGATCTGCATTGATGAGTATCGCATTATGCAAGTTTGACCCGGTTAAATCGCTATCAACAAAGATTGATCCAGTCCAGTCGACTCCGGACGCTTCAATATATGTTAGATCCGCTAAAGTTAGCTCTGCATTCCTAACATTGGCACCGTGAAGATTCGAGCCTGATAGAACAGCTCGGACAAAAGAGCATCCAGTCAGATTTGTATCTTGAAGGTTTACAAAACTTAATTGAGCACCGGCAAGGTTGCCATTTTCCAAGTCACACCCAGTCAAAATGGCAGGAGCTGGATGATCATTCCTGCCCATATTTGGACCTAATCCATTTAGTTCGTGTTCACTTAGAATAGCGTTGACCAGTATGGCCTCGCGTAAGTCAGAATATTCTAAATTGACTCCCGTTAGAATAGCCGCCCTTAGATTGGCATTTTTAAGATTGCTCTTTCGAAATTGTGCGTTTCTTAGGTCGGCCGCTTCAAGATTTGCAGCGATAAAAATCGCACCACTACACTCGCATCCCGTTAGAACCGCTTCATGAAGATCAGCATCACTGAAGTCAGCTCGTTCGAAATTAGAGTCGCTTAGATCTGATTTGGTTAGATTCGCTTGATGAAAATTCGCGACCTGAAATCCTGCCTGCCGGATGTTTGCGTTTGAAAGGGTCGCTCCGGCAAAATTACCTCCATCAAACTTCACCTTGAATAAATCGGCCTGACTGAAGTCTACTCCAGTGAGATTTTTGATAATATAACTGGCTTCAGTAAGATCTACCTTTAAATGAGGATTTGCTTTCCTCCACTTATTCCATATCGTAACTCCCTGGCGCAATATCGCCAGCTGCTCTTCATTCGCCATCTTACCCTCCGGAACTCATCGTAAACTCCCGAGGCTCAAACCCCGAGAGCCGCCGGCGCTCTCGCTCTGCTTCTGCGGACTGTTTATCAGCAGACCTGACAGGTTTTATCGTGCCGCGAGCCCCGCACAACTCACGCGTGGATAACGACGATAGTCCGTCAAGCTTCCCTGGAAACCTGTCAGGTCTTTTCACGAGAGACCCACTCCCACCCCTCTCCTCTTCGGCAGAGTTCAATTGCGCTTCGCGCGCATCGCACCAGCCCAGCAATTGCTCGACGCGTTTCACGATGCGTTCTGGTTCGGCAATAGGGGGAAGGGCACAAATATTCTGCTTTGGTCCGGTCATGTTGGATGAATCCATCTCCATTGCCGCTGTAAGCGAATGGAACATCGAGCATCTCGGAATACCGCAGAGCCTGCTGCATCCCCGCGCCGATCTTGTGATGATTGTCCTTCGCCTCGATGATCGCCAGCGGTAGGTTCTTTTTGTAAAAAAGGATGTAATCTGCCCGGTCTCGGACGCCGCGTGCGATCCGTTTACCCCTTACATGGATCTTCCCTAATGTAAATTCTTCGAAGAATTGCAAGTCATTCCAACCGGATGCATCGCGGATGGCGGGCGTGATGAACTTCGTGCAGATATCCCGCTCGGAAAGGGCCTTTTTGTCGATGGGATCGTGATCTGTCATGGCAGCAAAGTTGAAAATCAACTCCCTGCCTAAAATTATACAGGAGAATTAGGATAAATTTGTAATATTTCGCGCCATTTGGATGCGTCTTGCCATGTTGAAAGCCTGCCCCCACCAGATTTGCCAAGTTGTGGGATGGCTGGGAATACCCCGAATAACCTACTGAGTTTGAATGAAAGTGCTTTAAAGCCCATGTCCTCTCTGGCGCCTGCACACCTGTCCTCCCATTCAGCTACGCTTCGGGGATGCTCCGCAATGGCGGACGGCGTGAGCGAGTTTTCCATCCGCAATTAGCTTAGACCTGTGCCAGGCATGGATCGTCACGAATGGAAGCGATCTGCTGTCCCAGCCAGGGAAGAGCTGCAAGGCCATGCCAGCGGCGAAGCAAATGATAGGAAGGTGAGGTTAACAGGCGACATGCATCCACCGCTTCCCGCCAATCTTCCTTTCGGATTTCTGCAATGGTATTTAGATTGGGAAGAAGTCCAAAATCCCAGGCCGCACATAAGCGGGCAATAAAATCTACCCGATCAGACAATGTTTCCAGCCTATCAGGAATATCCACATCCGGGTACAGCGTACCATCCAGCCAGGGAGAGTCATTCATCCGTCACCTGCAAGAAGCTGTTCAAAAACCAGTCACGCAAATCTCGAGCCTGCTCGCGTTGCTGCAAATCGGCAATTTTCTCCAGAGGACGGTGTAAGGCAATACGCTCTAGGTGAGTTTCGATTGCCAGATGCGCACGCGAGACATTTGCATCACTGCCTGCCAATGTTTGCCGCCTGCGCCAAAGCCTCCAACACTCATCAATGCTCAATAAGCCAGCTTGACAGAGCGTGTAAACGTCCAGGAAATCGCGTGGCGCTCCTCGTTCAACCAGAGCCGTCATTTTGCTTGCTACCAGGTCAGCCAGACTATCCAGGGGAACATTGATCCAGCCTGCCAAAACAGATTCTTCAAGACGCATTGTCCGAGCGGCAATTTGAAAACTGAACACGGTTTTGTCCTCTTGGGACAATTCCACGCTGACGACATCTCCCCAAGCGCGGACACGCACTCTACCAAAGTCAGACAAAGTTCTTTCAATTACCTGAATCACAGCCTGCTTTTCTTCATCTGTCAGCGATTCAGACCACCAGGCATCCACGTCATGTGTCGAGCGAAAATCGATGTAGTGGAATAATCCAAAGGCTCCCCCAAGAGAGATTCGATCCGCAAGATTTTCCCTTACCAATGCATCCAGACAAGCTCTCGTATAAGGAGACAAATGAGATGGCTGGCGCGGCTGAATCTTTTTCATAACGCTAAAAATTATACCGTATCGATGGATATCCGCCCGACCTGATTGAAGATCACTCTCTGCTGGATGACGCCATGAACAGCTCTCCCTTTGATGAGAGACCGGTCAAAGAGATTTGTTTGGTTTCCCATTTCATTCAATGCTGGTTGAAAATCTTGCGGGAAAATTGCCGCTCTCGTGATAGAGAGCACTCCAACCAATGACAATTGGGATTATCCACCTCGAAATTTGTAGGGTAAGATCAATGGCGGCAGCTTCGTATATGAATCCATTTGCAGAAGAAATGTTTGTCTTATTTGCCATCCTGACTCTGGGCGCATGGATCGGTCACTGGTCATGGCGCGGTATCTCGCTCGGCTCGGCAGGCGTGCTATTCGTCGCATTGGTGTTCGGGCATTTTGGCATGAGTGTCCCCAAGGCAGTCATGGACCTGGGCCTGTTGCTGTTCGTCTACTCGGTCGGTTTGAGCACGGGGCCGAGTTTCTTTCGCACCTTTCGCAAGCGCGGGATGCAGTTTGTTGTCCTGGCGTTGGTCGTGGTGGGCACGGGTGCAGTGGTCACCGGGTTGCTCGCCTATCTCCTCAAGCTGCCGCTCGCTCTGGCAACCGGTATTTATGCAGGCTCACTCACCTGCACTCCTGCCCTGGCTGCTGCCATCGATACGCTTAGCCGTGTTCTGCCCGAGGCTGCCCCCTTAGCTTCGGTCGGCTATGGGATCAGCTATCCTTACAGCATGATCGGGATGGTCTTACTCATCCAGTTTTTGCCAAGACTTCTGAAGCGATCCATCAGGACGGAGGAGAAACTCTGGCTGGCTGAAAAAGCGCAGGAAGCTCCCGGCCTGCAGGCGCGCCAATTCTGTGTCACGAATGCCAACATCGATGGCAAAACGGTCGCAGAGCTCAACCCGCGCCGTCTGGCCCAGGTGAATATCTCACGCGTGAAACATGGTGAGAAGGTCTCCGCCGCCAAGCCCGAAACACTGATCCATACGGGTGACCTGGTCATGGCCGTTGGCCCGGAGGAGGAACTTGATAAACTCCGCATTTTGCTGGGCGAGGAAACCAACGAACGTATGGATGTCAACGCCGAAGTGTTGAGCGTGGATGTGGAAGTGCTGGATGAGTCCCTCACCGGCAGGACCCTGGCCCAAATGCGCGTCTGGGAACAATTCACGCTGGTCATCACCCGCATCCGCCGCCAGGGATTGGAGATTGTCCCGCATGGCAACGTAGCCCTCGAGCGCGGGGATGGCATCCGCATCGTGGGAGAGAAGAGCGCTGTGGAATCCTTTGTCCGCCGGGCGCAGGGCTCACCCCGCAAGGCTCTGGAGACCAGCATGGTGCCATATCTGGCCGGGCTGCTGGCCGGGGTATTGGCCGGACTTGTACCTGTCCCCATAGGTCAAGGCGTTGTGCTCAAGTTAGGTATGGCCGGGGGCGTGTTTATCACCAGCCTGCTGATCGGTCATTTTGGCAAGATCGGCCGCTTCCAGTTGTACGTCCCTCCTGCCGCCAAAAATCTCACCCGTGAGCTCGGCCTGATGTTGTTTCTGGCCGGTGCGGGAACCAATGCCGGCGCGCACCTGGTGGATGTCCTTCAGGATGAAGGCTGGATCCTGCTCCTGGCTGGCGCTGCGATCACAACTCTCTCTGCCCTGGCAGGTCTGGTCGTGATGATAAAGATCTACCGCCTGAATTTGCTCTCAGCCATGGGTGCGCTCACTGCCGCGATGACCAATCCACCGGCCCTCTCGGCTGCCAGTAACCAGACCGAGACGGACTTGCCGGCGCTTTCGTATGCCAGTACGTATCCGGTGGCATTGATCTTCAAAATTCTGCTGGCTCAGGCACTCCTGGAAATATTAAGGCATTTGCTCTAATCGGGTTGAGACAGCTTATCTGAGAAATGAGCCGGCGCTCACGTAAATCTGTTTGAGGGATTCGCGCTCCTGCACATCGTCAGTGTATACGCCATTATTTGAGCGCGAGGAATGGATCATCTTCCAGCCGCCCAGACTAATGCCCATATGTGTAATGCGCCGCTCACTGCCGTTCTCGGCAAAGAAGAGTAAATCACCGACTTGAAAGGGCGGCTCGACCGGTTTCGCGGCAGCCTGCTGCATATCTGCGTCGCGTGGGGTAGCGAGGCCGATCCAGCGGTGCAGCAAGCGGGCGAGCCCCGAACAATCGATCCCATTCCCGCTTGTCCCGCCCCAGAGATAAGGGATACCGATCATGCGCGCAGCATCTGTCAGCAGGGTTTTGCGCTTCTCTTCAAGCGATTTCGGTAATTCCTGAAGGGAACGTAGAAAGGACGCAGGCATCCAGCCCGTTTTGTTTGCCGCTACTTTTGCCCATTCGCCGCGGATTTCTTCCACAGAGACGCCTGTTCCGCTCACCACGCGTGTAACGACTTCACCCGTCGCATCAGGTTGCGCACGCAATTCACAGGACGGCGCCAGAATCAGGTGGGTGGCCGGTGTGGCATCGCCGGATGCCAGATAAGATTTATACGCCCAGCCCAGATAGCCATCTTTCTGCCTGGTGAAGACCCAGCGTCCCTGTTCTTCGAGGATTTCCAATTCCGTCCCGTAGCCTAGCTCGCTGGACAGCGGCATGCCAAACGTCGGCTTCTCGTACAAGCCTGTCAGGTTGGTGGCGACATGCATCGGCGGTGAATCCCCCTTGTGGAGAATCCGGATCGAACTGGTATCCAGCTTCCATTCCAGGAAATGGCGCGAGAGTGCTTCCAGTTGAGACTCATCCAGCAGGCGTCCACTCAGCGTGAGAGTCTTGTTTTGAAGTCTCAGGATCTCAATGTCGAAAACCGAGGTTCTGCGATCGCTTTGTGATGCCAATTTATCAAGCGTAGATTGGATGTTTTCCATGGTTCGATTTTACACGATTTGTATCGCAGATGACCGCAGTTTTTGGCTGTAATGGGTTCAGGATATTAACTACTGAATTTTAAATAAATAATTTCCGCTGCATACATGTCGTCCCCGGCACTTGCGCCCGGGGCAAGTGTGCGAGCGCTCGTTGCGAAGCAACACCTGCACTTGCGTGCGGTGCAAGTGTCTCCGAATTCCAAGCAAGTTTACGGGTATTTTGAGCCAGGAGATTGCTTCGTCGGGAAGAGCGCCCTCCTCGCACACCTGTCCTGGCGTCCGGTGCCAGGGACGACATTGAGAACGGAAATTAATTCTTTAAGTATAAGTAAGTCGCGCGACCATCCGTTTTTGTACACGGATTTCACGGATCGGACGGATTTTCCGTCAATTTACGGACGCTGCGCAGACCGTGTTGTCCGCGTACAGAAAGAGGAATTTTGTCAAACGCTTTGTTAAAGCCCTGGTAATGGGTTCTGAAAAGCTTGGAATTTTGTGGGACAAGCGGTAACATATGGGGTATGCCAACCATTGAGATCAACAACGCAAATATCTACTACCAGGCTTACGGGGATGAACATTCGCAACAGGCTCCCCTGGTTTTGATCCACGGCTCGACCATTGACAGCCATACCGATTGGGACTCGATCGCCCCCAAGCTGGCCGACCGTTATAAGGTCTTTGCTCCCGACTGCCGCGGGCATGGCAGGTCGAATAACCCCTGCATGAGTTATTCGTTCAAGGAACTCGCCGATGACGTCGCCGGGTTTGTCCATGCCATGGGATATGAACGCGCCCATATCATTGGTCACAGCAATGGCGGGAATGTCGCCCTCGTGACCCTCATGGAACATCCCGAGGTGGTTCAAACGTGCATTCCTCAGGCGGCGAACGCCTATGTGACACGCTATCTCATCGAGCGCGAGCCGAAAGTGTTTGATCCTGAACGGGTCGCCCGGGAGTCGCCTAATTGGATGAATGAGATGATCGCTCTGCACAGTGCAGTGAATGGCAAGGATTACTGGCGCGAGCTCCTGTGGTTGACGATGAAAGAGATCCTCTCGGAACCAAATTATTCACCTGCCGATCTGAGGCGGGTGGACAAACCTACCCTGGTCATCATGGGCGCGGAAGATAAAGTCAATGCACCGGATGAGCATGCCCAGTATATTGCGAACAATATCCCGAATGCCGAATTGTGGATCCCTGAGAAAACAGGACACAATGTACACCTCGAGCGGCGCGAGGAATGGATTGCGAATGTATTGGATTTTTTGAAAAGAAGAGGGTAATTCAAAAGGATGAAAGATAAACAAAATCTAGCCACCCGGCAGTTGGTTTGAAAAGTAACCCGTTGGTCGAGTAGGCGGTGCTCTCCCGCCGTATCGAGACCAAAAAATACCTGCAAATCTAAGATTATTTTGAAAATTTGTGGTCTCGATACGCCCTCTAAAGACATTCGGGCTACTCGACCACCGATGATTAGTATAAATTCAAAACTGTCAGGTCGCTAGAAAGAAATCTTTGTGTTCATGGTACTTAAAAGACTATCAAAGGAAATGCCTACAACATGCAACTACATTGGGAACCCATCACACTTGATCTCAAAACAACTTTTCGTGTGGCGCATGGCGCCAGCGACCAGCGTTACAATGTCCTGGTCTATCTCGACGACGGGGTAGGGGAAGCTGCGGCCGTTCCCTATTACGGCGAGACGCAGCAGGGAATTATCGAATATCTCCAGTCGGTGCCTGAGCTGGGCGATGATCCTTTTGATATCGAGGCGGTTCTGTCGAAGCGACCAGCAGGCTCACGCGCCGCCCGCTCTGCGATCGACGAAGCCTTACATGATCTCTGGGGGAAGAAGCTCGGACAGCCTTTGTATAAATTGTTTGGATTGAATCCCAATAAATTGCCGCTCACAACTTTCACTATTGCCATAGACGAACCCGAAGTAATGGCGAAGCAGGCGAAAGCCTCGGGTTACCCGCTCCTCAAAGTCAAATTAGGCAGTGAGAAAGATGAAGAGATCGTCGCGGCAATCTGCAAAGCTACGGATGCCAAACTGCGTGTCGACGCTAATGCTGGCTGGAGCCGTGAGCGTGCCCTGCAAATCATCCCCCGGATTGCAGAGTATGGCTTGGAATTCATCGAACAGCCCCTGGCGGTGGACGATGTGGAAGGCTTCTTCTGGCTGAAAGAAAAATTACGTGCGCAAAGGGTTGATATCCCGATCTTTGCCGATGAGACTGCCAAGACCTCTCACGATGTCGCAAAACTTGCAGGCGCGATCGATGGTGTGGTGGTGAAAACCATGAAGAGTGAAGGGATTCGCGAGGCACTGCGCATGATCCATACGGCGCGTGCGCACGATATGCAAATTATGCTGAGCTGTATGGTGGAATCGTCCGTGGGGGTTACGGCTGCGGCCCATCTCGCACCGCTGTGTGACTACGCCGACCTGGATGGTCCGCTGTTGATCAGGAACGATCCCTATTGCGGATTGACATACGACGGCGCAAAATTTACCTTGCCCGATGGACCGGGCCTGGGGGTAAGGAGAAATTGAGCAGGAACATAAACAGGATCCACCCTGAATGCAAGCGTAAGAGAGTGTCTGAAACTCACCAGACTGCTAGTCTGGATTGCCAAATCCAGACTGATTCTGGCAAAAGGCCCGGAAATTGCCGGATTCCCTCCCGCTCCGCTACGCTTCGGGGACCATGGTGGCACCGCCCGTGATTTGCCTAGCAAATCAGGCACACCCACCTGCACTGCGTTCCGGCGCAAGTGTGTCCTGGCGTACGGTGCCAGGGGGTGTGGCAACACCGCACCGCGGCGCAGGTGTCCGGCAAAGCGGATACAGAACGACAGACCTCTGGCGAAAATTGGAAAGATATACAGCAATTGCTGAAAAAGGCGGCCCCCATATTTGGGGGTAGGTTCGTTCAAAGGAGAGGAGTGAAGGATGAGCGAAGGAATAGCGAAGGAATAACGAAGGAATAATTTCGAAACAAACAGGCTTTTGGCGTGTAGACCTCCCCCATATATGGCTTGCGTGTTTTTTATTAATAGCCGCCTGCGCTTAAAAAATGGCTCTTCAGGATTTGCCGTGGTAACCCGGTATTTCTGGCGGTGTGGCGTAGGTCGGATATGGTCTTCTCAAGGTTCCTTCCGTGACCCGTCTAATCCACTAATCTCCGCGAATTTTCGCTAATCGTTTGGGCAATTCGTGAGGACACCTGCACTGCACCTGCTCTATGCTCGGAGTAACTTGTAAATCTTCCGTGCAGGTGCAAGTGTTAGTGGACTCGTTTTCGTTCTTGAGAAAGCCATGGTAGGTCGGATTGCCAATCCGACCTACTAGCCCACAGAAACGCCGATCAATTTGCCGATGCCATAGGTCAGCACTGCGGCCGCGAGACCAACCAAGACCTGGCGCATCCCGGAAAACCAGACGCTGCGCCCCGTCATCAGCGTAATGGCGGCGCCGATAATGAATAACCCGATCCCGCTCACGGCCAGGCTGAGATAGATCGCAGTGGCGCCGCTCCAGAACAGGAACGGCAGGATCGGGAATACTGCGCCGAACGCAAATAAGAAGAAGGAAGTGATCGCAGCGACGTAAGCCGAGCCGCCCAGTTCTTCGGGGTCAATCCCCAATTCCTCACGGGCAAGCGTATCGAGAATACTATCTTTATCTGCCATCATGTGCCTGGCGAGCTCCTGCGCCCGGTCCTCGGGCAGGCCTTTGGATTGATAGATCAGGGCCAGTTCTTCCTGCTCTTCTTCAGGATTCGCGGCGATCTCTTCGGCTTCGATCTTGATCTGGTGTGTATACAGCTCGCGCGAGCTTTGCACGGAGAGCCATTCTCCCAGGGCCATTGACCCTGCGCCTGCCAGTACGCCGGCCAGACCGGCGATCAAAACATCGGTTCGTGAATTGGTCGCGCCCGCCACACCCATCGCGAGACTGAGAATGGAGACCAGTCCATCATTGGCGCCGAGCACGGCGGCACGCAGAGCATTGCCTCCACCGGCTTTATGGCGTCCCTCCAATTGGGCGACAGATCCGCCGGAAAGACCTCCGGCCGAATCTGAGGCCATCGAGAGCAGGCGGGCATGAGATTTTTCATCGCGAGAGAACTCGCTCGCTTCCACGTCGGGCTGGTTGTCGTAGGCCTGACTATCTGCCTTTTCGTTGCCGGTAACGGTTGGCAGGACGAACTGTGGGCCGAAGCGCTTTGCCAGCCAGATCATGGTCGCGGCGCGCCAGGTCGGCTTGCCAGGAGGGATGGGAACTTTCAGTTCCTTCAGCTTTTTCTCCCAGCCTGCCGCATGTTTCTTTTCACTCGCCGCAAGCCGGCGATAAATCTCCGCCATTTGAGGCTGTTTTTCCGTTTCAGCCAGGACGGAATACAGGGCCGCCCCATCGATCTCTTTCTGTCGATTTGCAAAGTAGCGTTGGATGTCTTCCTTGTTGGACATGATTCCCTTCCCGGTCATACTTCGGATTGCAGACCATTGATCAAAATTAACCTGATGTTCCTATTTTCAAGAGAGCAATGCCATAGAGTATAGACCAAATAGCCGAGATCACAGCTGCGCAAAGCACAAATCTTGATCTGGATGTATTTCTGGCGAAGACTGCCGCGGTAGCGATCCAGAGAGGCAGGTAATCAAGGCTTAGTCGTATGTAGCCCGGAGCTTTGATCCCCGGGTTATGGTAGAGCAGTACGGGCAGGGTCAGCAATAGTGAGACAAAGAGAAAAGACTTTGCCCGCGCGGTTCTTATACCTTCCCGCAGAAAGAGAAGGGTTAAAAGAATGGGCTGAGAGAAAAGGATGCTATTACCTCGCGGGTCGCCAATGATCCTTTGGACTCGCCATCCATCAATTTCGAAGATGGGAAAAGCGAAAAGCGTTCGGAACAGGTTTTCGGGCAGGAAATGCAAGGAGAACAGGCCATAGTCATGCGCTCTTTGTGCCAGATAATCCGAGCGTCCAACATAGAGATATTCGTAGCCGGCTTCCAAGGGGTTATGGAATCTTGCCATTTGGAAACCGGCAATGATGATGAATGCTATGAGAGGAAATACCAATAGCTTTGCTGCCCGGCCTATCAATGCCAGACGTGCAGCAGGTGTCGAGACCGCTTCACGGATTTGCCACACATTTCCCTCAGGATCCTGCAGGGTCAGGCTCAGCGGCAACAAAAGCAGCAAGACGTTTTGCACCCTGAACAACATGGCTGCCGCAATACATAAGCCGACCAGCAGGAGCTTCTGGTCGAGGTCTTTACGGCCAACAAGGACCAAAAAGACTGCGATCAGCAATATGGACAGGACATGATTGATCCGGTACGAGCTGCCATCCAAAGCCAACGGAAGATTTGCCATGTAGGGTGCACCAAACATCGCAGAAGCAGCAAGAGACACAGAGAGCACCGCTTGTCCATCCGACAGCCTGAACAGTGCCCGGCTGAGAACAAAGACAGACAAAACGAATACCAGGAACAGCTCAACCTGAAGTACTGCCATTACTCCAGTATCTCCGGCTGCTGCGAGCTGGACAAGGAACAAAATCGTCTGGCCGGGCTGCAGAACGTTAAAGGCTTGCCCGCCATACAGCGCCGTATCATGTACCCTGTCTGGCAGAGCGATTTCACCCCTGAGAATACTCTGGGCTTCAAGCAGACTGGTGTTGGGCTGCTGCGATGAAGGCTCAAGCCTGTTCAGGAGGAACAAGAATGCCAGGCTGGCAACGGCAAGCATCAGGCTGAGAACAAATGATTGGTCTCTGAAGATGCTTGGGCTAACTCGTTCAAGCGCCTTTATGGACCTGGTCATATCGTTATATGATGCGGCGACTTATATGATTTGCGGCTCGTACGTGTTAGGCTTTCAAAGCACTCCAACCTGCATACCGGGCGGTATCGCCAAGCTCTGCTTCGATGCGGATCAACTGGTTGTATTTCGCCACACGGTCGGAGCGTGCGGGAGCGCCTGTTTTGATTTGTCCTGAATTGAGCGCCACGGCGAGATCAGCGATGGTCGAGTCTTCGGTTTCGCCGGAGCGATGGGACGTGACTGCACGCCAGCCTGCCCGGTGACACATTTCCACGGCTTCGATGGTTTCGGTCAGCGAGCCAATCTGATTGAGTTTGACGAGCAGGGCATTCGCAGCATTGTCCTTGATCGCCTGACGGACGCGCTCAGGATTGGTCACAAGCAGATCGTCGCCAACGATCTGGATCTTATCGCCCAGCTGTTTGGTCATGAGCTGCCAGGAAGCCCAGTCATCCTGCGCAAGGCCATCTTCGATGGAAACAATCGGATAGTCGGTAATCCACTTCGTCCAGAATTCCACCATTTGCTCACCGGTCAATTTCCTGCCTTCCTTGCGAAGGTTATAGGTCCTGGTATCTTCTTCATAAAGCTCAGAGGCAGCCGGGTCGAGAGCGATCGCAACATCTGCGCCGCGCCCAGCTTTGAAGCCGGCCTTTTCGATGGCGGCGAGGATCACTTCAATGGCTTCGTTGTTGGCTTTCAGGGCAGGAGCATATCCGCCTTCATCGCCCACCAAAGTAGCGTACCCTTTGTCCTTCAGGACGGATTTCAAGGCGTGATACACTTCAGCGCCCCAGCGTACACCTTCGGCGAATGTTGGCGCGCCGAATGGCATAACCATGAATTCCTGCATGTCGGTGGACTGCCAGGCCGTGTGTGCGCCGCCATTCAGGATGTTGAGCATGGGCACGGGCAGTACGTGGGCATACACCCCGCCAATGTAACGATAGAGGGGTAACCCAAACGAATTCGCCGCAGCTTTGGCGACGGCCAGGCTGACGCCCAGGATTGCATTGGCGCCGAGCTTGGATTTGTTCGGCGTGCCATCCAGGGAGAGGAGTTCCGCGTCAATTGCTTTTTGTTCGGCTGCATCCCAGCCGAAAAGGGCATCTGCGATCACGCCGTTGACATTGGCGACTGCCTTGGTCACGCCCTTGCCGAGATAGCGTTTCTTATCGCCGTCGCGCAGCTCGAGCGCTTCGTGCACGCCGGTCGAGGCGCCTGAGGGGACAGCCGCTCGTCCCCATGAGCCGTCCGCTAACGTAACTTCCACTTCTACTGTGGGATTGCCGCGTGAATCAAGGATTTCCAGTGCAGAGATGCTTTCGATGATAGTGTCCATTTTATTCTCCGAGTGTTATTATCAGTAGCTCACGAAGACCCCCGAATTTCGTGGACTGACGAATTTTTTATAAGTATAACCTACTTTCATTGACCTGCTTCTGATGGACTCAGTTACTCGCGCGACGCCTGAAATGGATCCTCGTGACAAAAAGAAGTTTTACTTCGCCGATACACCTCGGCGTCGCCTCCTGATCGCGGTAGTGCGTTTCCTCTTCAAGTTTGTGATGAAAATGGAAGTAGTAGGGTTGGAGAATTTCCCACCTCAGGGACCGGTCATTCTGGCCGCGAACCATGTTACCAATTTTGATGTGTTCCCGATGCAGTTTGCCCTGCCGCGCCCGATCTTCTTTATGGGCAAGGCTGAACTGTTCAAGAATCCCCTCATGGATGTCATGCTACGGAATTTGAGCGGCTTCCCGGTCAACCGCGGGGAGAAAGATCAATGGGCGATGCGTCACGCGGCCAGGGTATTGAAGCACGGCCAAACGTTGGGCATGTTTCCGGAGGGGAAGCGCTCAAAAGGCAAGGGGCTGGGGGTTGCAAAAACGGGAGCTGCACGCCTGGCGATCGATGCGAACTGCCCGATCCTGCCGATGACGGTCACCGGTTCGGACCAGTTCTTTAAACGGTTCCCGCAGCGGACATGTGTCCAAATCAAATTGCTCGCGCCTCTCCGGCCCAGGCCTGGCGAGAACCCGCTGGCATTGACCGACCGACTGATGTTCCGGCTGGCGCAGGCTCTCCCGGAAGACATGCGCGGCGTCTATGCCGAGCTGCCAGAGCGGTTTGAAATGTAAATGCAATGATCGGACTTCGTATGGTGTCAACTTAGGGGAACTTTTTTCTGTCGAGATTCATCCTATCACAAGGTTTACTAACGAAATGGAGGTTTCGATGAACACCAAAAGATTTTTACAATCATTTGTCCTTATAGCAGTGATACTGGCAGCGCTGGCATCCACCAGTTCCGCATTCGCCGCTCCCGCCCTGACCGGGCAATGTGGCACAAGCGTGACCGTGGTCAGCGGTGATACCCTGCGCAAGATCGCCGATCGCTGCGGCACGACTGTGTCCGCCCTGCGACTGGCGAACCCCGGGATCGGCTTAGGCAACCTGATCTACCCGGGCCAGGTCCTTTTATTGCCGGGCGCGATTATCAATGGTAATAATGGTTATGATACCTATACCGTAGCACGCGGCGATACCTTGAAGTCGCTTGCAATCCGCTTTGGCACCTCGGTCGACATTTTGCTCTCCTTAAATCCGGGCATTGCCAATGTCAACTTGATCTATGAAGGCCAGCGCCTGGTTGTACCTTCTGGAAGCGGTGTGCCGGTGCCGCCTCCGACTACCGGTGGACAGACCTATTATGCCGTCCGAGGCGATACCCTGCGAAAGATCGCGGCGAAGTTCGGCACAACCGTAGAGGCGCTCATTCGACTCAACCCACAGATCAGCAACCCCAACCTGATCTATGTTGGACAGGCGATCACCGTCCCTTCGGCAGCTTCCACCTATGTAGTCCGGCGAGGGGATACGCTTCGGATCATCGCCAATAAGTTCGGAACTACCGTTCAGGTCCTGCTGGCGCTCAACCCGAAGATCTCCAACCCCAACTTGATCTATGTTGGACAGGTCATCTCAGTTCCATAACGCCGAGATGGAATTAAGGAAAAAGGGCGCACTTTCAAAGTGCGCCCTGATTCTTTAATTCGTTCAGGCAAACTTTGCCCTGCTGGCAGAGGTCGATCTTAAGTAGAAACGATCATTTACTAAAAACTTCCACCAGCGCTGCGACGACTCCGCTGTCCTCCTTACGCAATTTTTCATCCAATTCAATGTGTAAAAATATTCCTTCTTTTGTAACAGCACTTTGGGCGTTGGTCTCTGCGCACAAGGCTTTCAAAGTGTCCCCAACGCACACGCCGGCGCTAATTCCCTGTGCGGCCAGTGCCTCCTTGATTTTTTCGGCCAAAGCCACTTCCTTTGCCTGTGCATTTTTCCCAAGGCCAAATACCACTTCGGGATACCCCTTATGCCTGGTGCTATGAAAGCCGTGAATCTGGAGGATGATCACGTCCCCCGCCTCAGCCTGTAATTCCTGAGATAGAGCCATATGCACAGACTGAAAGATGCTCTCAGAGGTATGGGCCACATCTGCTGATCCATCACGATTGGCATGGCGATGAGCGCCGGCGATCAAGAGCGCCCGTGCATCCACGGCACGATAAATATCGAGCGCCACGGAAGGTGTCCTCCTGTCATAAAGTGGGTGAGGCGCCTCGATAATAATGTTACTGGTAGAATCCTTGCGAAAAGCGTAAAGTCCCCAGCCTTTTTGGATCGGTTTTTCCTCCCGCAGGAGATAACTTATGGCCTCGTTACCGCTTTGATCGATATAGTACGTCAGTCCATAATTATTCCTGGTTGCGAGAGTCGCGGCGCCCACCAGGTCATGGGTGTTAATCCTGGATATTAATGTCGCAAAATCCTCCTGTTCCTGATGGGTGGGGATAACATAGCCTTCGCTCCTGGAGCGCGGCATATCATTTTCCAAACTGCTGATCTGATTCTGAAAGCTGCCCGTGATCGTGTCAAGGACCGGCAAAGGGGTAGGCGTTATGCTGGGAGAGGGAGATGGAGCTGGAGATGGAACTGGATTCAGGCGAGGCGAACAACTTACAACGGATAGGGTCAGGATCATCAATAAGAGGAGAAAGAAGTATAAAATCCGCATTCGCGCCTCGTAGCTTGCTATAACTGTAAAAAGATATATCTCATTCTTCGCGACGGCCATTGATCGGGTTGAGAATTTGCCCTATACTTGGCTGCATATTTTCAACGCTGTAAATGGAAATGATCAATGGCGTCAGGTAGCTGGTATAAAAGCTTTGCCGAACTTAGCGAGTCGGAACATGAGGGTGTTTCCTACCAACGCAGAGTCAAAAGACGCCGTTCCAAGCTTGCGATCATCGCTCCCCATGGAGGCGGCATCGAGCCGGGAACGTCCGAGATCGCAGCCTCCATGGCCGGCCTTGTGTTTTCATATTATGTATTCGATGGCCGCCGAAAAGAGGGAAACGAGCTGTTGCATATTGCAAGTACCTTGTTTGATGAACCGAAATGTCTAAAACTGGTGCATGATTCACAGGTTGTCATCGCCATTCATGGCTGTGCGGGTGAGGAAAAAGTGGTTTATGTGGGTGGACTGCATGATAGGTTAAAGACTCGCCTGATCGAGACCATGCTGAAAGCGGGATTTGATGCACGGCTGGCCGAAGGTAATTATGCGGGACTTCAATCGAATAACCTGTGCAACTGTGGCCGGACAGGCCGCGGCGTCCAGTTTGAAATCACCGAGGGTCTCCGCCGCACGATGTTCAGAGCCCTCAACCGGCCGGGTCGGAAGATGACCACCGATGTTTTTCGGAAATTTGTGGCTGCTATCCATAAAGAATTGATTGCCATAACAAAAGAAAAAGCATTCGAAGTGGAGTAATGATTACTTGATTTGACTGGCTGAAGGGGCAGTCAGCCATTGTTCAGCGCCCGGCAAAACCTGTTGGGTAAAAGTCAATTCGCCTGAACCGGTCAGCAGGGCCTGGTCATAGAACGGATTGTATTTTGTATCTGCCGGCGCCCATTCGATCACGCGGACGTTATCGAAATCAGCTGTGACCACGCCCTGGGCCGGTGGGGTGAGCCGCAGGAATACCTGTACCGCCACTGCATCCGCAGGTGCCTGTACATCAAACCGAAAAGGCTGCCATTGATCGGAAAGGTTCGTTGTAATTGGCTCGGTCGTTTGCAGGAAGGAGGGTCCCCGGTTGTCTGTATACCAACTGATCTGCGAGAGCGCGGCAGCGCCCCTGCTGAGACGCACCATACCGGTGATGTTGAGCTTTGCCTGCGGGGTAATGAGCAACCGGTGGAGGTGAGAGGTGACTACATCGTTAAGATTGCTGCCGCTTCTTGTCAGGCGGATCCCGGCCTCCCCTTCGTAAGCGTAGTCCTTTCCGATCTGAATACTGTCTTTGGTTGGTTCCCAGAGCGGCGCCCCGTCTGAGGCGCTTCCCACTTCACTATTTTCAAATCCACCGATCCATAGCAGATCGCGACCCAGGAGCAGATGTCCGGTTCCTTTGAAATCAGAGATCCATTCCGAGGGTGGCACGGGGATGATCTGCCCCGGCCCGGGTCCGCCATCCAGTGACCGGGCGTACGTCTTCTGGATGGCACGTTGATCTGTATCCACCTCCAGAATGCCATCTTCCATCACAAAAGGACCTGCCATGCTGGCCGCATTACGAATCACATGATCAGATTGTTCGCCGGTGAGCCCGTGTGGAATGTAATCCTTGAGCATTAAGGGGTCGACATGCGCCCTGATCACCTTCCCTTCCCGCAGATATACCGTGAGCAGGTACGCTTCGAACGTGGGCCAGACATCCTGATCGAAAACAAAATTACCCATCGACCAGGCAATCAGCGCCTGGTTTTCCCATAATAATCCACCTACCACGTGAGGATGATGGTTGATCACCAGCGTCGCCCCGGCCTCTCTGGCGGCGATAGACAAGCGCATGATATTGTTGGAAGGCGTGCGGACGTATTCAAAGCCTCCATGGATCATCATCACAACGATATTCGCCTCGCGTTTTGCCTGAATAACTGCCGACCGTATCTTTGACTCTTCACACAACGCCGCGCCGCCTTTTCGAAGCCGATCGGAAGCCACATAAATGATGTCGTGATTGGTTACCGGAGGTGTGGGCCGCCCGATCGTGGTGCAGCCAATAAAAGCGATTTTCTGATCCTTTATCGTAAATATGGCTGGAGCCCAGGCGCTGGCTTCATTTACACCTCCTCCAAAATGGTTCATGGTCGCATTGTCCAGCGCGGAAACAGTACTTTGAACTCCATTCTCCAGAAGGTCATAGAGGTGATTATTGCCGATATCTACAGCATCAACGCCGATTTGCTTTAGGGCCTGGACTGCGCTGGTATCACTTGAGAATACGTAATCTTTCGTGTCGTGATAAACCGTTGGGCGCGGATCTCTGGGCGAAAAATAAGGCTGATCGGTAAGAGGTGTCTCCAAATTCACTACTGTGAGGTCAGACTTCCCAAGCAGTGGCTCAATCGGCGCCAATAATCTTAAATGCGCTTCAACATCGGGGTCAGGCGGCAGCAGCCCATCTGTCGTGTCGCCATCCTCATTTGGATCGAAAAAACGCCGGCCAAACATCGTGTCGCCGCCGAATTGGATGACGATTGTTTTGCCGTCGTCTGGTGTCAGCCGGAAGAGTACTGGAGTTCCGGGGGCAGCCGCACGGGTACGGGAAATGAATCCGGCGCTTTTTGCTGTAAGCCATTCCGGTGTGCCTGCGCCTGGCAGATCAAACCAGCCATCCTGGCGACTGGTCGCCTGGCCGCTCTGGGAATTCACGCTCGCACCTGCGATGGGATTCCCATCCATGTCAATCACGCGTCCGGTGAAAGCAGGTTTTGGAGGCTGTGGGGTAGAGACAACGGTCGCAGTCGGGAGAGCCTGTTCGAGCGAGGAGGAACAGCTTGAAAGCAGCAAAGACAACAGGAAGAGCACTGAGAATAGGAAGCGGGTCACTGTAAAAATACCCCGATTATGAGCCGGAGGGGAATGACCGGTTCAGGCGAGCCTGGTATAACATCCATACGATCCCTTTTTGTATTTATCCTACTTATTTGGATCTATCAAAGGAGAAGCCGGCCAGTCCTCTGCTCCAGGCAGAAACTCCTGAGCAAAAGTTAAATCTCCCGAGCCGGTGAGTCTGGCATAATTATAGAGTGGACTAAATGCTGCTCCAGGGTTGGCCCATTCGATGATGCGAATATTATCGAAATCGGCCGTCACGGGTCCGGTAACTGTCCCTACGCTCGGAGGCTTCAATCTCAAATACAGACCTAATGCCACGGCTTTGCTTGGGACCTGCACCTCGAGACGGAAGGGCTGCCAGCTATCATAAGATTGGACCTCGATGGGTTGACTATATTTCAAAAAGGATGGTCCGGAGATTGCCGAATACCAGCTAAATTGGACCTGGGCGTCACCTCCTTGATTCAGGCGTACCATACCTGTAATGCTTAAGCTCGCATAAGGATCGACCAGAACTCGATGCAGGTTGGTCGTCACCGCATCATTGAGGTTATTAATATCTCTTGTCAAGTGGATGCCTGTCTGGCCTTCATAGGCGAAATCGCGTCCGATTCGGATGCTGCCCGATTCCAGATCCCAAAGAGGCGCTCCATGTGAGGCAGAATCCACTTCCTCATTTTCAAATCCACCAACCCATAACAGGTCGCGGCCCAGTAAGAGTTTGCCAGGTCCATGGAAACCGGAAATCCATTGGGCCTGCGGTATCGCAATAATCGTCCCGGGCTTCGATCCACCGTCTATCGTTTGGGAATAAGTCTTTTGCAGGGCGCGTCCATCCACATCCAGCTCCATCGCACCGCTTTCCATGACAAACGGGCCAGGCTCACGACCGGCCGCGCCGCGCACGACATAATCTGCCAATTCACCGGTCAAACCGTGAGGTAGAAATCCGTCAACGATCAAGGGTTCGACATAGGCTCGAATGACTTTTCCCTCCCGCAGGTAGACCGCAAGCATATAGGATTCAGAGGAAGGCCACACCACCTGGTCTGATAGGAAATTGCCGATGGTCCAGGCGATCAACGATTGGTCTCTCCACGCAAACCCACCCACAACATGGGGAAAATGATTGATGATCAAGGTCGCTCCGGCCTGCCTGGCAATCTCAGTTAGATAAGAAATTTTGTTTGTTGGGGTCGGGTCATATTCCTGGCCGCCGTGGATCATGACGATCACGATATTGGCTTGCTGTTTCGCCTTAATCACTTCGGAGCGCAAACGCGACTCTGCACAATAGGCCGCACCGCCCTTCTTGCGCACATCTGAGGCCACATAAGGCACATCGTTTTTTATCGGGGTCCTCAACGGAATTCTCAAAGTGGTGCAGCCAATAAAGGCGATCTTCTGCCCCTTGGCTGAGATGACAACAGGCGCCCAGGCATTTGCTTCGTTCGTCCCGGCGCCAAAATGAAGCATATCTGCCTGATAGAGGCTGGCAAGAGAATTACTTAATCCCGCCTCCAACAAATCGTAACTATGGTTATTCCCCAGATCAACGATATCTACTCCAGCCTGCTTGAGGGCCGCTACACTGTTTGGATCGCTGGCATAAACAAACCCGGCAGTTGGGTGGAATATATCTGGTCTTGGATCACTTTTAGGAAAAAATGCGGGAGTGCTTAAGGTGGTATCAAGATTCGCGACTGTAAAATCAGCATTTTCTAAAAGGGGCTTAATGGGAGCCAACAATCTCAGGTGATCTTCAACGGTAGGCTCAAGAGGCAATAGTCCATCGGCGGTGTAATCATCTTCGTTGGGATCAAAGAAGCGGCGGCCAAACATAATGTCACCGGCAAAGTGAATGACAACGGTTTTGCCGTCGTCGGGCGTCAGGCGAAACAGGACTGGGATGCCCGGAGCAGCTGCCCGGGTGCGGGAGATAAAGCCGGAGGCTGTTACTTTGAGCCATTGCGGCAGTCCCTGCCCCGAAAACTGGAACCAGCCATCCTGATTACTGATTGCGGTGTCCTTCAGGGATTCGATCTGCGCACCCGGTATAGGATTTCCGTCCATGTCAACCACACGGCCCGCGAAATCCTGCCCGAGAACCGGCTGATTAGGACCCGGTGTCAACGTGGCGATCGACAGCAGCGGCGCCACAATCGTGGGGATCGTATTGTGTGAAGGCTGCGGTGGTTGGGGTAAAGAGGAACAACCCGGCAGCAAGGTCACTAGAATCAATAAGAAAGAGAAAATTGAACGAGCCGTCATGTAATATCCCAATTTCGTGCCTCAAACAATAAATAACCACTCCATGTGAGCTTGATATAACACGAGTAACATCCCCTGCATCACCAGCCACACGCCCAAGGTAGCTAATGACGTTGTAACGACCGTGGGGTAGGCCCCCTCCCGGGCAAAGTCATTGGCGATCAACGATGCGATGGTGGGCATGATGATCACGAATCCAGACCAGGGGACAAATTGGCCGTGCGTGAGATTGATGATCATAATTTCCAATAGCCATGAAATCACCACTCCTGAAAGGATCATCATGCCCAATTTGGTTCTTCCAAATGCGAGCACATAGCGCGAGGTCAGCAGTTGAACAAAGAAGAACGTGAGAACACTGGCCACGATCACAAAAATCAAATCCAAAGGACGCGCAGCAAATAAGGCTAAATAGGCCGCAGTGACAAACCCGCCTGAGCGCATCTTGAATTTCGAATAAGCCACAAGGTCAAGAATGACGCTCACAATAATGCCGATGGGTAAGAGTTGGATCGGATAGGTATAACTGTAGGGTTGGGTACGGAGCAGCGGGGAGGCGGTGCGCAGGAAGATGTTCGGCAGCAGTTCTTCAATCGCTGAAAGCGGATAAATGATCAGTGCAACAATGGAAACACCCAGTAAGATCGAGCCGATGGTATTCTTCGCGCCCTGGCGGCCCATATCATGCGCGATGACGCCGGGCAGGACAAATCCGATCCCATAGAGGATGGTCAGGTCAATATCAATCGTTCTGAACAAACGTATGAATGTTATCCAGAGCACCTGAAAGACCAACCCCACCAGAATTTCGATTTCGAATAATTTTCGTCCATTGAGCATGAAGCGCTTTTGAAGGATCTTGTAAACGATCTGATACGTGATGTAGGCAATTACCAGAGTCACAATAATGTGAAGCGGCTGGCCTACAAAAAGCGCCAGGTACCCACAAACGATGACGCCGCCAAGTGTTAGCCCGGTCCGCTTATAAATGATCGTGGAAACCACAATTCCAAGAATAATGGTGAGCCTTGCCAACTCATTACTGATCGAGTAGTCGTACATCTCATCAACTCCGGTGTGTCAAATGCCCAATCATTCTTTCTTTGGTCTGCTCCATGCGCGGACGGTAGTACTTCCAGGCTTCACCTTCCTGAACGTGGACCGGCGCGTCTGGTCGATGATGGAAGTAATCGAGCAACAACTCGGCTTGAGGCGTATGGATGTTGACCAGGCCGATCAGCACACCTTGCTCACCTTTGATCAAGCCTGCGATCTTATTGAAGATCTGCTCCAACGAAGGATTTACACTGAAACCCAGGTTGATGATCCGCTCGCGTGCCACTCCTGATTTCAGCATATGCTCTGTGACTTGTGATTCATAGGCTCCAAAAGTGATCCAATAATCGAGGTCCAGGTCATGTGCGGCAATATTCGCAAATCGCATGGCACGGTCCGCCCGATCGTAGCGATTATTGAGAATGCCAATCCGGGTAGCATTTTGATCGTAGTAAGGTCGCAGAGCATCTACACCGATAATGGTGCTCTCCCGGTCATTGACCGCAAAAAGAGGGATCCAGAGGATTTCCTTCTTCTTCCAGGTGGTTTTTTGGATGTTGACCACGCCTACATCGGGTCGGGCATTCCACATCCCGCGCATCGCCGTCGCACGCGGAATGCCCAGGATCTCTGCGATGGCCAATCCGATGGAAATATTCTCCTTGAACGAGAGATAATTGAAGCCTGCCAGATCCTGGTCTGTGATCCAATTGGGATCGGCATAAACCAGACGGCTGTTGCGCGCTTCGGCGTTCTTCGCTAATCTTTCCCTCAAGTGCGGGCGGTCTTCAGCCGTAATGAGAATCCCGTCATGCGGGATCATGAGCGATAAGGTGTCTGCAATCTCCTCGAGCGACTCGCCCATCACATCCTGATGGTCTTCTCTCACATTCGTGATCACATTGATATTGCCTTTTACGAGCAGCTCTTGAGAAGCAATCTGGTTGGCCGGGAAAAGAGCCATTGTCTCAAATACAATCGCTTCGGTATCCTTTTGCAGATATTGCTTTGCGATATTGAATAATTCCATAATCGTGGCTGAGCTGCGACGCTGGATGGGAATTTCTTCTCCATTCGGCAAAATGACCATTGCCGCGCTGCCTGTTGTTTTGGCAAGCGTTTGGATCGCAGCCTCACGTAACACTCCTGCGATGAGGCGGGTGACGGTGGATTTTCCCCGAATCCCATTTACGTAGATCCGGATCTTTAGTTTGTCAAGCCGCCTCTCGTAATCTCTTCTCTCCATCCACCAGGAGATGATGACGCCCAGGAGCGTGAGCACAAGTACAACAATGCCGTACATTAAGAAATCGCTTCCTCGAAGAGTGGGGTGGGCAGGGAAAGTTCGCCCACTGTTTGCCATTCAATGAATAAATTCTGAAACAAATCGCCGATATTTATTTCCAGGCTGCGCTGCAGAGAGCTTTCGGCGGCTTCCATCATGCTGATCTTCGTGGCGCTGGCTCCTAAAAAGGCTGCAAATCCAAACCGAAGCTGGACGCGGGTATGAATGAATTTGGAGCTGCCGGAAGGAGTCACAAAGTGCGTCCCTGTCATCCGGTTGATGATATTGTTTACCACCTTGTTTGCGCCGTTAATTTCGGTCTCCGGCAGGATGACCGCAATCTTATCGTCCGCAGCCAGGAAGGGGATATCCGTCCCGCGCGTCGTATCTTTTATTCCGGTCGCGACTGCGCGCAGGAGTTCCGAACGCTCATGAGCTTCCCAGTCAGACCCGGGGATTGGACGCACCATGATCAGCATCAACGCAAATGGACGGCGATAGCGTACTGAGCGTTCCTCTTCTTCATTCAAGCGGAGTGACCCTATGGAGGCTTTGAGCAATCCGGTGGTCTTGTCCTCGAGATCCAATTGTTTTAATCGATTTTGACTCTCCCAATATGTTTTCAAAATAGCTTGTAACCGGTCGTGGTACCTGCCGGCAAAGATGAAGGTCAGCCCCACCAGGATCAATTCAAGCAGAAGATCCAGGAGTTTGAGGGTCTCCCAAACGCCCAGCAATTGTTTGATGGCGATCCAGAGAGAGATCATCAGGAGGGCGGCCAGCACCCCTCGGACCATCCCTAAAGCCAGCATGATGCCGGTGCCCAAAAATAGCAGGAATAAAAAGATGGGGACGGTCCGGATGGAGTTATTATGAATAACCGTCAACGCGCCGGCAAGCAGGGCGGCAGCGAAAATCAACAGCGCCAGATAGAGTCTCTGGGTTCGATCTGAAAATCTGCCTTCCAAGGCATTATCGCTCATCTTCTTCTCCCTGATCCAACTTTTCATGGGCAACCTGGATAGCTCTGGCCCTGGCTGCTCTCATGATCCATAGAGCACAGATGACTACCAGCAAGGCTACGCCGATTGCAATCAATGCCGGCACCGGGAATAGTTTGCCGCTCTTCTGTAAAATTGGACCGATCACGGGAATGTTACTTGCATCGGCAACCTGCTGGAACCATGCCTGGGGATTTTCCTGAACGGAGGTTGGTCCGGTGGTATCGATGCGATTTTCGGAACCAACCACCATCAGGTTCCCTCCAAAACTGCCTCGCAACGCCGGGTTCAGAATCACATCCCATGTCCAATCCAGTCCCTCCTGGTCAGTTCCCGTTAATACCAGAACGGTCCCACCCTTTTTCCAGGGCGAAGGAATAATCTGCATTAAGCCGACGCTGGCATCCTTATTCGAGGTGGGAAGATATACCCCATAATTCTCTTCCAGCGAATCTCCATCTTTCGCAAATGGCTGAGGTAACAGATCGTTCGTGTTCCGGGTGACAGAATTTACTGAAGGTAAACCCACTAAAATGACATTGGAATATTCGGCCTTCTTGTGTGCAAAGCTGGTCGCAGTCATTACTTCGGGCGGACGGTTCGCCTGGTAGGCGGATGTACCCAGCATGAATGATAAGCGCGAGATATAGCCAAGGTCCTTTTGACTGTATTGATCCGGGATAACATAGGCAGAGCCGGGATAATCACTGAAAGGTAGAGGAAAGCTCTTTAAGGAGGGAATGGGAATGCGGTTCCTATAATTTATTTCAACGGCAGAACTGTTTAGCACTGTCGCCCAAACGGATTCCAGTGCTCGCTCGCAGGAACTGGATGGAACATGCAGATCAAATGCGATCCGAATGAAGTTGATCCCGCGGCGAAATCGTTTCGCCGGCAAGCTGATCGTAATTGGTTCTCCGGTTGAACTTCGGGCCGTGGGCAGGATGCCGGCTATGCTAAAACCATTCAGGTACACGGTGAATGAGGAATTCAGGGTATCTAAATCTGGAGCATGCACCAGCTCAAGGTTTAGGTGCGCCAGGACAGGTTCTATATCATACGGAATGTATAAGCTATAAATCAGGTTCTGCTGGCCGATCCCTCTGACTGTCCGGTCAAGGTAACCGAGGTCTTCAAGCGAAAAGTTGTTTTGGAAAGGCAGGGGCGCGGGTGGAGCGAGTTGGTCCACAAAAGCCACATTTCCCTGCAGCAATACACTTCTAGCCTTGTCGCTAAATATCGAGGCGGGGCTAAAGCCGTCCTGCCTGTTTCGGTCGCCGATGATCATTACAGCGTTTCCGATCCCCCAGGGAGAGGGAAACATCGCAATATAGTCTTTGTCGCTGCTCACCCTATCCTGAAATTCATTAGGCACAGTGCCAACAAATATGAGATTTCGATTGAGCACCATGTCTGGGTTGAACTGACCATTGATGGCAATCTCAGGCTGCCAATCACTACCGGCAGCCGCATGGCTGCCCAATACATAGGATATGGTCGATAAGGATGTCAGATCATCCTGCGTGCGGTCCGCCGGCAGCACAATCAGCGTTTGCTTCCTGGCCTCCGCGGGCATATATTTATCCAATGGTTCAATAAAACTTTGCGGGAAATTGGAAAGATTGACTTGTAGATCACGCCTGGTAAAGGATAGATGCAGCAATCCACCCGGCTGGATGACTAACCATCTTGAAGGATCATCCCAGTTCTGACAATTCGTTTGAGTGTCATTTGGCAAATATAGAGTACCTGTAAATGTCAGGATGTTGTTTCCCCGGGTGAACATATTCGCTGAGATGGGGATGAGTTGCTTCGTTTCCCCAATTTTTGTAATACGGTAGGAACCGATTTGGAGACCGTTGAGCGAAATTGTTAGAGATGACCTGGCCGAATCCAGGAGAGGGCTGGCTGAGATCTTGAGTTCCAGCCAGTTCTCCTCACCAAGCAGCCAGTTTTGGGGAATTGGGATGTTGAGTGTTTGATTGCTGATCAGACCCTGAAGCTCCACAGGTTTTTCATCGTGGAAGGTCTCCAGGGGCACTTCGATAAAATTCTGTCCCTGGGCAGAGGTGTTTTTCTGAGGAACCAGCAGCAAAGACAGAGAAAGGGACACACCCATGACAACCTGGTAAAACTTGTCCCTGGTCATCGGATCACCTGTGGTTCCCGTTTCCAATTAAGGCTTTGATCCTGATGGTAAGTTCCTGAGGATGAATGGGCTTGACTATGTAGTCGCTGGCCCCCACTCCGAAGGCTGCAACTTTTTTCTCAACGTCGCTGACTGAGGTAAAGAAGACGATGGGAACCTGGGCGAACTGTGATTTTGCTCGCACATCTCGACAAACTTCAAAGCCATCCAGACTGGGCATGACCAGATCAAGGAGAATAAGATTCGGGTCATGGGCCAGGGCCGCCGAGAGGCTGTCACAGCTATTATTGACCGATACTACCTCATATCCCTCCCTGGACAGAATAAATTCCAATAACCTGGTTGTGCCATGATCATCATCGATGATAAGAATTTTGCCCATACAATTTCCTTCCTACTTCTAAAAAAATCCTGGGCGCAATGATGAATCTTTGGAGACTAATAATGCCTGTGTATTCTAATTATAAAGTATCTTACAGTACTTCAGACGTCAGTGATTCTCGAATTATCGCGGATTCGGCTTTAGACAGGCGGTTATTGTCCGCGCGGTACACTTCAAAGCCTGCTAACTCAGCCTTATCAAGACGGTTAACTCGCTGAATGGTAACTACTCTTCTATCATTCAGGTTAACCATAATTCCCTTGCAAACTTATATTCAGGCGATGTCGCCGCCGAGGACGGCGGCTAGAGCAGGGAAGATCTGCTAGGCAACTTATGTTAATCAGAATAAGAGGTGGTTAACCTCAGCAGCGCAACAAAAATAATGCCTAACTTACTGCGAAGGACGTTCTTTGGATTAGTTTAATTACATGCCATACGAAACCTGCCCCGGGAAACTTCCTGGGGCAGGTAATTGTGTTTGTTACTGATGCTTAATGCTTACGCTTTTTTTCGAGCTTTTGGTTTGGCCTTCGAGGTCCGGCCATTTGCTTTCGCTTTGCTCTTGCCTGCACTCGTCGTTTTTTGTGGACGATGCTTCAAAGCAGAGTGTGCCGCGGCCAGACGGGCGATCGGCACGCGGAACGGCGAGCAGGAGACATAGTTGTTGCCGATCAGGTGACACCATTCAATGGAATTCGGATCACCCCCATGCTCACCACAAATGCCCACTTCCAGGCTTGGGCGGGTCTTACGGCCTTCGGAAATCGCCCAATCCATCAGTTTGCCCACGCCGCCGCGGTCGATGGTCTGGAAGGGATTTCGCTCGAGAATGCCCTGTTCCTGGTAAGTGATCAGGAAGTTGCGCTCGGCGTCATCGCGGGAATAGCCATAGGTCATTTGGGTCAAGTCGTTCGTGCCAAACGAGAAGAACTGAGCGCGTTCGGCAACTTCGCCGGCGGTCACAGCTGCACGCGGGATTTCGATCATCGTGCCGAATTTGTATTCGAATTTGACGTTCTTTTCCTTCATAACGGCAGAGGCAATCCGCTCGAGCCTTGGCTGGATCCATTCGAGTTCTTTCACGGTGCCGGTCAGCGGGATCATGACTTCCGGTTTGACGACAACGCCGCGCAAGGTGCAGTCGGCGGCGGCTTCGAAGATCGCACGGACCTGCATCTCTACGATCTCGGGCATGTAAATGCTCAGGCGTACGCCGCGCATACCCATCATCGGGTTCGATTCGTGCATGCCTTTGATGGCGTTCAAAAGATTTTCCTTTTGATCCAAGCCATCGGTTTCATTCTTCACGCGCATTGTGATGACTTCTTCGAGAAGTTTTTCTTCATCGGGCATGAACTCATGCAAGGGTGGGTCGATCAAGCGGATAATGACCGGGTAGCCATCCATCGCCTCGAAGAGACCGTCGAAGTCCTTGCGCTGGTAGGGGAGCAGCTCATTGAGCGCTTCCGTGCGCTCCGGGCTTGTCTCCGCCAGGATCATGCGCTGGACGATTGGCAGACGCTCGGGTTCAAAGAACATGTGCTCGGTACGGCAAAGACCGATGCCGACCGCGCCGTAGGAACGGGCACGGCGTGCATCCTTGGGGTAATCTGCATTTGCCCAGACCTGAAGTCCACGCGTCGGGTAGCCTTTCGCCGGAGCTTCACGAATATTCTTGCGGGCGCAAATCTCATCTGCCCATTGGAGCAGCGTGAGCAGGTCCGTTTGCTGCTCAAGGGAGGGTGCAGTAGTGGGGATCTTGCCGATGAACACTCGACCGGTCGTGCCATCTACGGAAATCCAATCGCCTTCCTTGACAACAGCTTCGCCGACGGTCATCTGGCGTCTTTCAAGATCGATCTTGATCGCGGAAGCTCCAACGATACAGGGGATACCGAACTGGCGCGCCACTACCGCTGCATGGGAGGTTGCGCCACCTTCACTGGTCAGCACACCTTGTGAAGCGATCATGCCATGGACATCATCTGGCTTGGTGAACGGACGTACCATGATCGTGTCTTGTTTGGCTTCCTTTGCCATCTTCTCAGCCATGTCGGCGTCAAAATAGACCTGTCCTACTGCCGCACCCGGGGAGGCATTCACGCCTTTGGCAAAGAATGCACCGTTCTTTTCGGCATTGGTTATTGCTTCTTCATCAAACTGGGGATGAAGTAAAGCATCAACGTTCTCAGGCGTCACGCGCAGAATGGCTTGTTCTCTTGTAATCAGCCCTTCCTGTGCCATTTCGACCGCGATCTTTACCGCGGACTTGGCGGTACGCTTGCCATTGCGGGTTTGAAGCATCCATAGTTTGCCGCGCTCGATGGTGAACTCGACATCCTGCATATCCTTGTAATGCTTCTCCAGCTTGGCGGTGATATCCATGAACTGCTTGTAGACTTTTGGCATCTGGTTTTGAAGATTTTCGATGGGGTCAGCATTGCGGATACCTGCCACTACATCTTCACCTTGTGCGTTGAGCAGATAATCACCCATCATCTTCTTGTCGCCTGTAGATGGGTTGCGGGTGAAGGCCACACCGGTACCCGAGTCATCGCCCATATTGCCGAAGACCATTGTTACGATATTGACTGCGGTGCCAAGATCATGCGAGATGTTTTCCTTGTTGCGGTAAGCGATCGCGCGTTTGCCATTCCATGACTCAAAGACGGCTTTAGTAGCCAGCTCGAGTTGCTTATAAACATCCTGCGGAAAATCGAAACCAACTTTTTCTTTAAAGACTTCTTTAAAGATGGAGACCAGTTCCCGCCAATCTTCCGCGGTCATCTCCGTATCGACTTTATAGCCCTTTTCCCGCTTATATTCGGCGAACGGATCTTCAAAGGCTTCGTCTTCCACATTGAAGACGGTTTCCCCAAACATTTCCAGCAGCCGGCGATATGAATCCCAGGCGAAGCGCGGATTGTTCGTAAGTTTCGAAACTCCGTCCACGACCTGATCATTCAAACCAATGTTCAAAATTGTATTCATCATGCCAGGCATGGAGAATTTCGCACCGGAGCGGCAGGAAACCAGCAAAGGGTTCTTCGCATTACCGAACTTTTTACCCGTCTGCTTCTCGACGGTTTTCATGGCGGCGAGCGCTTGATCCCACATTCCAGCGGGAAACTTGCCTGTTTTGCGGAATTCGTTACAGGCTTCGGTAGTAATCGTGAATCCAGGCGGGACGGGTACGCCCGCACGTGTCATATCGAATAGTCCCGCGCCTTTGCCTCCGAGCAGGGCACGAACACCCTCCCACGAGCCGGCATATTTTTCAGCCGCGGCGACCTCTCCGAACAGATAAACCCATTTTTTCATTGCAACCTCCAGGGTTAGTAGAATCTAAGATTTGGTGAAGTTTACCACGAACACCTTGGACAAATGTGATATATTCATCTTACATTTGTCAGTGCTGAATTTGTTAGTCCATTGCAAGTTCATTTGTTAGCCTATTGCAAAGTCAGGAGCATCATTTATATATGATAATAGGGTCAGATTGGAATCGACTATGCCAATAAAAATACTTGTTATCGACGACGATAGCGCTGTTACTGATTTACTTTCTTTGCTTCTACGATCACAGGGTTTTGAAGTGACTGCGACAACCAATAGCACTGACGGACTGGGCATGATTCGTGAAAGTTCTCCAGATGTTGTTGTCCTTGATCTGATGATGCCTGAAATGGATGGGTGGCAGATCTGTAAAGCTGTACGCGAATTCAGTCAGGTGCCAATCATCATTCTGTCAGCCCTCAATGACCCATCCATGATTGCCAGCGTCCTGGATGCCGGCGCGGACGATTACTTGACGAAGCCAACCCCCAGCCGTGTACTGATTGCGCATATCAATCGTCTGGTGCACCGGACCGGTTCACTCAATTCGAATGCCTCGCTGAATGATCCGTATAGCAGGCCGCTGCCGGCTTCCTAAAGCGATCAGCCAGGCATTCTAATCCCCTGCTTATTTTCCCGAAAGAAAATTCCCATCTAAGTGATGGGAATTTCGTTTAAGGTAGTTCTTGGTGCAAAAGTGCTCCCGGTTTGCCCAGCAGTTCGATTTGCTCACCTGCACTGCGTTTCGGCGCAGTGTAGCAAATCGAACTGCTGCACAAATTCGAGTGTGGGCGCTTTTGCAGATGGGAATTTCGTGTAAGTTAAGCAAGCTGTTTCAAAGCCTCAGCGGTCTGCTCCTTGGCTTCCATCATCGGCATGTGACCGGCTCCGCTGATTTCTACCAGATGGGCCTGCGGCAGCGCCGCCTTGACCTCGCGGGCGCGGTCAATAGGGATCAGCATATCTGCATCGCCGTGAATTAGTACAACTGGAAAGTGGAAAGAAGAAAGCAGGGGGGTCGAGTCAACCCGTTCTGCCATAGCTTTGAGGGCACCAATGTAGGCCGCGGGTCCTTGGCGTTCCATGGATTCTCTGGCAAAGGCCTGTAATTCTGGACTCGAGGTGAATTTAGGCGCCATCGCTTCAACCACGCTGCCGATACCTTTATCTGCCACCTCCGCCGCGGATTTATATCTAGCCTGTTTGCGTTCTTCCGGGTCTGGAAGAACTTGTGACGAGATCAACCCCAGTCCGCGCATACGTTCAGGGAAGAGTCTGGCGAAAGCCAGCGCCACATATCCGCCCATGGAATGCCCGGCAAGAGCGGCTGTTTGAATGCCGAGCTGATCGAGCAGCCCGGCAATATCCAGAGCATAATCTTCCATTGTATAAAATGAGTCTACGCTGCGGGATTCACCGAACCCTCGTAAATC
>DATGYJ010000491.1:0-2347 GCA_035298105.1 Anaerolineales bacterium
AGCTATGGAACTCCAGTGGGTCATCCGTGACTTGAAACAAGATCTCTCTACCCCATATTCATTGAGCAGTTGATCTCGTGAATTAATTCGACTAAAGATTCATTTCATAGACCCTGTGCCGCTTATGAAAATCGATTCCAAACCGTCGCATCTCGCGTTGCATGTTTTCGTTCTCCGCGCCGATCTGAACGATGTCAGCATGGCGGTAGCGCAGATTCTCCCTCAGGGACTTGAACATCTCACTGAATAGAATCGCGGTTCCACCTGAACCGCGATATTCGGGCAATAGCCCCGCACCATTGATGTTGATCCAGTCTGTCCGGCGGAGCTCAAGAAACAAGGTAAGCCAGCCAAAGGGAAAGAGTCGTCCGCGCGTCTTCTGTAGGGCGGCGGAGACATCGGGATAGGCCAGCATGAACCCGACAGGTCGATTACCGCTCATGACGATTTTGATGAGCCGTGGGTCAGCGAGCCAGAGCATGCTCTCGGCCAAACTGTTTACTTCTTCATCGGTCAGCGGAGTCGTGCCGGTGGTGCCCTCTAGAGCATTATTATATAAGTCCTTAAGATGCGGGATCAGTGCGCGCAATTCAGCGTGATTGCTGCAAGACGCGATCCGCAAGCCGCGGCGTTGGGCAATCAATCCGGCCAATTCCTGCACGCGGGCGGGGAAATCCATGTTTGCGCTGAAGTAGCCAGAGACTGCTTCGCTCTCCACCTTGAATCTCTGTGCTTCGATTAACGGGATGTAATAGGCAGGGTTATACGGCAATCCAAACGCGGGACGGCGTTCGAAACCTTCTACCAGCAGGCCAAATCCATCTAGCGGAGTAAATCCTCTTGGGCCGATGATCTTATTGAGGTTGCGCGATCGCGCCCAGGCATAAGCCGCTTCAAAGAGGCCTGATGTAGTTTCGTGACTGTTCTCGGCTTCAAAAAGCCAGAAAAACGCAGCGTTGGTACCGTTATAGTCATTGTAGCGTTTGTTGCTCAATACGGCGATTCGGCCAGCAGCGATGTGGCCCCGATAGGCAGTGAAAAAAGCTGCCTCGGAATGTCGGTAGAACGGATTCCGCCTGAAATCCAGCATCCGCTTGACGTCCATCTCCAGAGGCGGAACCCACTGCGGAATATCTGCATAGATGCGGAAGGGAAGATTGATAAAGTCCTTTACCTGTTTCTTGTTGGTGAGGTCTACCTGAATAATATCCATTCACAGTGCCCACATGACAATCATGCCCATCAGGCCGACAACAAGAGCTAATCCGAAATATACCTTTACGAATTTTGCGGAGTGGATATCCCTGTTGAATACACCCGGATACTTAATCAAGAATTTGGCTCCGCCTTTAACATAGATCCACCGAATGCCGAGTATCCACAGGACAATTATTGTTGCATGAAAGGCAAGCACAAATAGATTTCCGTCCCTTGGTCTAAAGAAACTAGAGATGCCCGGAACGCCGCCCAAGACTGTGCCAATTCCCATCACCAGCCAGGGAATACTCAGATAGAGAAGGAATCCCCTAAAGAGTTGATCATAGCCTTCCTGCAACTCAGGTTGTTTTTCGATGAATCTTTTCGAACGTGCTCTTAGGTAAGAAGCGTCAAAGACAATGGCGATGATAAAGAATATCCAGGCGTTATTGAAGATAAGATTACCAATCGACATTTGTTTGCCTCCGCTCAGCCCCCGCGCCTGCTGCTTCTGCTGTGGTTCTGGTCGCGCCTGACTATAAGCCTATGGAGTCCACGACCGGACCGGGCTGCCCTCCGGCCCGCTGCACAAAGTCCAAATGGAAGAACTAGAAAATCAGGTCGAGCTGGTCCCCCGGGCGGCCAGCCTGCACGATAAACTGGTGAGGCATAGGTGTGAAATCATTATTGTTCATTATAGGTCGGCTTAGGGGGAGTCGCAATTTTGGGATTTATTTCACAAGGAAGCTGATGGCCCGAACTAGGCCTTGCCGCGCACCGCCATCACACGATCAGCCACGCGCGCAGGGGTTGCCGACTATCCCGTCTAAGTTCATGCTTCTGACTGCCATGAACTGTGCTGCCCGTGCAGTTACAATCAGAATAGGTTGGAACTACGCAGCAGGCTGGCGGGTCTCAATCCCCGTATGTGTGCGGTTGCGGATTTGAATCCAGATCCCGCATAATGCGTGCTCTCATCAGTGGTTCACTTGAGCTTCGACTTGCGCATAGGAATGCCGCTAGATGTGCTTTGTCATGATAGCGTTCGACCCCTAAAGCGATTACAATGGGTTCTCGCGGGTGTTGGAGGTGATGCGGCAGCCGATTGAGGACAAGGTGGTGACGATCAGCCGCGCATAAGGCTCCTTGA
>DATGYJ010000492.1:0-13407 GCA_035298105.1 Anaerolineales bacterium
GCCAGCCCTGCCTGTGTTCTACGCCTGCCGGTTCGCCAGCTTGTTAAGTTATATGCTCCTGGTGTGGCTGGCCATTCGCTTGATCCCTTTTGGGAAATGGATCCTGCTCGTTCTGGCCGTTACTCCCATGGCTTTGTATCAAGCCGCGACCATCAGTCCGGATGCTATTTCGAATGGCATAGGATTTTTGTTCGTGGCAGGTTGTTTGCAGGCAGGCCAGTTTAAAGAAATTAGATGGAAAGAGGCTGGATACTTAATCATTCTCATTGCCCTGCTTTTCCTTGCCAAGCTCAATCTTCTCCCACTTATCCTGCTGCCGTTCCTGCTTATCCTGCCATCTCGATTCACCGGAAAAGGGATCTATTTTTTCCTGCTCAGCATGACGGCGATCCTCCTGCTCGTTGAGGTTGGGGGCTGGAATATGATCGCATCGCGGCACTCTGACCCTCTGTTGGCAAACGAAGCAAACCCTGCTGCCCAATTGAGCTTTATCCTGGGACATCCGATCGCGTTCATTCAAACCCTGTTGAAAGACTTGCTAACCCATGGGTGGATTTATTTCCAGGGATGGATCAATGGCTATGGCTATTATTACTGGACTCCGCCTCTGAGCATCTCTCTCTTCTTTCTCCTGAGTCTCGCTTTCGCCTTATTGATTGATGCGCCCGTCGAGCAGGTCAACCAGAGATATCGTATTCTCTTTATTTTCCTATTCGTGGCAAGTTACCTCGCGACCGTTGTGTCACTCTATGTGTCGTTTACGCCGGTTGGGCTGGATCAAGTTCTCGGGGTGCAGGGACGGTACTTTATCCCTTTGGTCTTGCCACTTTTCCTGGCCTTGTCGAGCCTCTTAGGGACAAAGAAAATAAGCCTTCCTTCATCCAGGTGGATAATTATCTTTCTCACGATTGCTTTATCCCTCAATGTTTTGGGGATCCTCTTTTCCTTTCATGTACCGTGCGGAGCCACGTTTTATCAGACAGGACTCTGCTACCGGCCTCTTGTCAGGGATTTCCCGAGCAATGCTCATCTCTCTCAGCCAATCTCCAGTGAAATATCTCTGAGTCAGGAAATCCGTGTAAAGTGCAACGGCTTGGCAGAGTTGAACGTATTGGTAACTCCCTCCACGCCGGAAGATCAGGGAACAACTCGTTTCATATTGCAAGATCCATTGAAGGGCAGGACCATCATGGATACTTCAGTTGCGAACGCTCAGATCTCCAGGGAAGAGTGGTATCCGCTGCACTTCGAACCTGACTGGCAATCGGCAGGCAAACAATACGTCCTCAGCATCACCGCTGTGAACCCATCTACCGGCGGGGGGCTTAAGTTTCTATACACAACCCAATCTGAGTTTAACCTGGGGAATCTCTCTACGAACGGACAATTGATGCAAGAGGATATTGTCCTGCAGTATGGCTGTATTACTGGGCTGCGAAAGATATGGCTCACCGGCAAACCCTGATCAGGGCTTGACTTAGAGCACACTCTAAGATGTAAACTTGCGCCTATGGATATCCAAAAAGAAGGACTGACCATTCAAGAAGTTTCCCAGGCGACGGGCCTCAACGCACATACCCTGCGCTATTACGAGCGCATCGGACTGATCCATCCCATCGACCGCGAGCAGAACACACACCGCAGATACACGGCGGACGATGTGGGCTGGATCGACTTCCTCACCAAGCTGCGCGCCACAGGCATGTCGATCAAAGATATGCAAAAGTATGCAGAACTTCAGCGGCGAGGCGATGAAAGCCTCCCTGAACGAGTAGAGATGTTGAAGTCGCTCCGGGATAAAGTGGAGGCCCATATGGATGAATTGAATGAACATTTGAAGTTGATCTACTATAAGATCGAAATCTATCAACAAATTGTTACAGAGAAAGAATTGGAAAAATCCTGAAAGGAAAAACAAATGACCATTACTACAAAAGCATTCCAACGAACTTTGGGGCGGTCTGGTCTGCAGGTCAGCATGATGGGTCTGGGATGTTGGGCAATCGGCGGTCCCTGGCGCTGGCTGGATGGACAGGGTGGTTGGGGAAATATTGATGACGACGAATCGGTCCGCGCGATTCAGTGTGCCCTCGATCTAGGCATAACCTTTTTCGATACCGCCGCAAACTATGGCACCGGTCATAGTGAACGGATACTGGCACGTGCCCTGGCTGGAAAGCGTGATCGAGTCACTATCGGGACCAAATTTGGTTTTAACGTCAATGAAGCTGAAAAACAAGCAACTTTTCGTCAGGATGACCACCTCCTATACGTTCGAGACGAATGCGAAGCCAGCTTGCGCCGTTTGAACAGCGATGTCATTGACCTGTACCAGTTACATGTTTGGGACTATCCCCTCGAGAAGGTACCGGCCATGGTCGAAGTGCTCGAATCCCTGGTCAAGGACGGAAAGATTCGCTACTACGGTTGGAGCACCGATTCGGTCGAAGGGGCACGTCTCTTTGCCGAAGGAAAGCATTGTGTCGCCATCCAGCACGATCTGAATGTGATTCTGGATACGCCGGAGATGCTGCAACTGTGCGAGGAACGAAATCTCGCCAGCGTCAACCGAAGTCCCCTGGCACGCGGCGCATTGAGCGGAAAGTATACGAAGGACACGATCTTCCCTCAAAACGACGTCCGCACCGATAGCTGGTCGCGTGACCATTTCTTTACGCCCACACTCGATCAGCTGGATGCTATCCGTGAAATTCTCACCAGCAATGGTCGCACGCTGGTACAAGGTGCACTCGCCTGGATCTGGGCCAGGAGCGAAAAGACGATCCCCATCCCCGGCTTCAAGACGGTTGCCCAGGTGGAAGAAAATGCCAAATCTATGGAGTTGGGTCCATTGACAAGCGAACAGATACAGGAAATTGATTCGGTTTTGGGAAGATAATCGAATAGCCTTCGTTTATGCAATGTCCCGAAGGTTTTGTTCAGAAACAAGGTTGTGTCGTGAAAACCTTCGGGACGTTCTGACGGAAAGGGAGAGTATGATGAAACTTCGTCCGTTTGGCTATACCGGCATGAACGTCTCTGAGATCGGTCTCGGGGCGTGGCAATTGGCAAACCCCGATTGGGGCGTCAGCGATAAGCAGGCTGCGCTGGGCATTGTGCAGAAGTCGCTGGAGGCGGGGTGCAACTTCTTCGATACCGCGCCCGGTTATGGTCGAGGGGTGAGTGAGGAATTGCTTGGCCAGGCGTTGAAGTCCGTACGCAAAGACGTCATCATCTGCACCAAATTCGGTCACACAGCAGAAGGGGTCACGGATTTCGGCACCCCTGCCATTCGCCCCTCGATTGAGGCGAGCTTGCGCCGTCTGCAGACTGATTATCTGGATATCGTGTTGATGCACAATCCGCCCCGCGAGATGATGGATGGCAGAGTCTCCACGCAGTATGAGGAGTTCGAAAAGCTCAAGGCTGAGGGGCTGATCCGTGAATATGGCATCTCGCTCGATTGGCAAGTGGAGGTGGAGATGGCGGTGGAGACCACGCAGAGCAAGGCACTGGAAGTCTTCTTCAACGCCTTGTATCAGGAGCCGCTGCCCGCCTTTCCCATGGCGCAGGAACATGGGGTCGGGATCATTGTCAAAGTTCCGTTGGATTCGGGTTGGCTTTCGGGACGTTATCGTGGAAACCATCAATTCGATGACGTTCGCAAGCGCTGGCCGCCCGAAGTACTGGCTCGCCGAAGTGAGCTCGTGGAGAAGTTCGCCGCACGCGTGCCGGAAGGGGCATCCATGGCGCACACTGCGCTGCAGTTCATCCTGGCACAACCCCAGGTCTCGACGATCATCCCCGGTGCAAAAAGTGCAGAGCAGGCCCTGGACAACTTCGCCGCGGCGGAGAAACAACTCAGCCCGGAGGTCGTGCAAGCCATCTATGATTTGTGGGAAAGCGAGATCCAGGCCGATCCGTTGCCCTGGTAGGGACAACCGCATAACGCACTCTGAAGACAGGAACAGGATAGACCTCTGGCGGAAACTGACGGAGCCGGAGGTCTATTCTGTTTGGGGAAAGAGAAAGGAAATGGGTGCGCGGTTCCTGCGGATAAGAGGGATGACCGGTGAACTGAATATCTCGACAAGTATCCCTGCTTGATTTTGCGACACATTGCGTTCCTGGCACCCCGGGGCTTTCCTCGCTGCTCTTTCGCTCGTCTGTCGGTCTGCCTAATTCCTGCCCATATCCTGCCTATAAGGTGGCTATATGGTGGCTATATCCTCCTCTCGCTACAATCCCGCCATCCCTTCGGGGTCTGAACGTGACCGTTGGGATCAGCTTCTGGGCAAAGAGAGGGAATGTCCGAACCTCTGTGCGAAGGCCAGAAGACAAGTTGTGGATTAGTGAAGATTATGGCTATACTATCTCTACAAAATCAGTCTGGAAATGGTCCCCTATGAATGGACTTACGATTAATAAAGATACTCAGTTGGAACCCAGGATCCATGCGCTCGCCGAAGGGATTACGATTGATGCGGACAATGTGACTTTGGATGGTCAAGGGGCAACCATGATAGGGACGGATAAAACGGGCGCAGGGATACGCGTTGCCGGTCGAAAGGATGTGATCATAAAAAATTTGCGCGTGCTGAATTATTACCATGGGATTTCCATCAAAGAATCGAAAGGGATAGAAATCCAGCACTGCACGATCACTTCGACGGCCGAAATCGGGGCAAACTCGCTCTTTCTCGATATCTGGAAACCGGCAGTTGAGGCGTATGGGGGAGCCATTTTTCTCGAGCAGGTCAGCGATGCGAACATTCATGACAATGATTTACAGCACCAGATGAATGGAATCCTGAGCTATCAATGCAAAGGACTTGAGGTGACGCGCAACAACGCAAGTTACTGCAGCGGGTTCGGTTTCCATTTATTTGAGACCTGTGACAGCACCTTTGCCGATAACTACGCCGACTTTTGCTGCAGATATCACCTGAGTGAGGCTGGTTCTCACTTAGGGGCAGATTCTGCCGGGTTCTTGATCGTTTTCAATTCCTGTAATAACATTTTCAGGAAAAATTTCGCCAGGCTCGGCGGCGATGGCTTTTTTCTGGCAGGCCTGACCCCCGATGGAGTGGATGTTGGCTGTAATCACAATCTATTCCAGGAAAACGATGCCTCTTATAGCCCGAACAACGCCTTTGAGGGGGTCTTTAGCCAGGGGAATATATATCGGGCAAATAAGGCCGATCATTCCAATTACGGATTTTGGCTGGGGTTTTCAAGCGATTGCACCGTCCAGGACAATCAAATCCATCATAACCGTCAGGCCGGTATCGCAGTGGAGAATGGCATCGGCTTTGAGGTACATGGCAATGATATCCAAAACAATACGCATGGCATTCTGATCTGGACCCGCTTTTATGATTTTCTAAAGAAAGTACCGGATATGAATGAGACCAGCAGCGACTGGCTGATCGAAAGAAATAAGCTCATTCAAAACAAAAAAGCCATCCGCATTGCCGCGGATCAGAATCATGGTGTGCGAGCTCTCGATGGGGAAAAGTCACCAGTCACTCCTAATAAGCATGTTATTCGAAAGAATGAAATTCGAGACAATGTGATTGGGATAGAGCTGGAAAAGGTAAAAGAGACGCAACTGGATCAGAATATCCTGGATAATTTTGTGACCAACTTCGTTGAAAGATGATGTTGATTGATTTCTGAGATTCGCTTTATAAGTGAGAGCATTGGACCTCATCCCCGCTTTCTCCTTTTGAAGATTAACAATGAACTCTAACATAGCCTCGCGTCGCGCAGAGGCGTTCGTACTCGTTAAAAGGTTCTTCAGGAGTCGCCGTGGTAGCCCAGCATATCTGGCGGTGCGGCGTTGGTCGGATTCGCAACACCGCACTCCCCGGCACTTGCGCCCGGGGCAAGTGTGCGCCGGTGCACACCTGCCCTGGCGGGCGGTGCCAGGGAGTGTCCGACCTACTGCTAGCGGTTCATCACGGCAAACCTAGAGAGCCCGTTAAAAACTGTCGTCGAGATATAGAGTTCCCACAAACCCGCGCTTCGATTGTGCAGCACTCAGCGCGAGTGTCTTTAGGTTATTTTGCTCTCGATTGTTTCATAAAAATATTATTGAGCGTATTGAGCAATCCCGTTCCCGAAGGACCAGTTCTCCTTCTTCACTTCAACCAGACTGAGAAACACATCTTCCAGGCGGACCCCTAATTCCTCATGCAAGCGTTCTACCAACCGCTTGTAGAACGCTTTCTTCAGTTCGAGCGTCCGGCCCTCATTCAACGTGATTTGGATCATGATAATGCCATCTGTGCGTTGAATATTGAGATATTCGGAGTCGTAGATCAAGCTGTCTCTATCATGTTCACTGATGATCTGGAAGTTGTCCTTGGAAGGGACGTTGATCGTGTCCATCATCGTCTGGTAGACGATTTCGCCTGCTCTGCGGCGAAATTCTGCGGTCTTGCCTTGAATTAAGTCAATTCGTACAAGCGGCATAAGGTATCCTCCTCACAACTTACATGGCTTGGTTTGCCGGTCATTCAATTTGCTTTGATCAATACCTTCCACCAGGCATCCCTCTCTCCAGGCACAAAGGGAGTGTACAGCGTGAGCCGGTCAGCAATTCCTTCATAACGCTTTTTCAACTCATCTGCTAATTTACCTTCTTCAGTCACCAGACAAAACTCACTCAATATTTCATCGCTGATCAGCATGGGCATTTCCGTCCATTCGCCGCGCGCGGCATGGGCAGACAGCTTCTCTGCGACCTCGCCCCAGCCGTGCAGGGACATGACGGAACGATACGACGGTGTAGAGGCATAGAACGCTATCTGCGCCCGGGCAAAATTCATCTCTTCAGGTGTAGTGGCGATAAAAGCGGTAACCGATACGCTTATATCTTGCCTCGTTCGTCCTGCCTTGCTCAGTCCATCCTCCAATGCCGGAAGGATCACTTCACGCAAATATCTCACGCTATGGAATGGGTGCACCTGAAATCCCTCGCATAGTTCACCTGCGAGTTTTGCCAAACCTGTGTTGACTCCGGCAATGTAAATCGGAATTGACATCACCCCAAGCCCCTCCTTGCGGAGCGCTTCACGGTCTCCTAATGGAGAGGGGAGAGGTCCGGGATTGAAGAAGGGCGACATGAGCGTGACCTTGTAATACTCTCCGCGGAAATTTAGCTTTGTCCCATTTTGCCAGCAATCCCAGAATGCCCGAATGACCTGGATCTGTTCGCGCAGCTTGCTCGTAACAGATTCAGGCCAGGGCTGACCAAATCTGCGCTCAATGTGGGCCTTGACCTGGGTACCCAGTCCCAGGATGAACCGTCCATGTGACTGGGCGGCCAGGTCCCAGGCAATGTAGGCGATGTTCGCTGGAGAGCGTGCAAAGGAAACGGCAATCGCCGTCCCAAAGTTGAGCCGCCTCGTATGTTCGGCAATCAACGTGCACGGCAGGAAGGGATCGTGTTGCGTTTCCTGAGTCCATAACGCGTCGAAGCCAATTTCCTCGGCAGCTTTTGCAACGGCCGGAACGTCTTTCAATCCAGTGGGAGGCAGGATGGCATCGAATTTCATATCATCTCCCGTCATTGCGAGCGAAGCGAAGCAATCTCATACTTACAGGTTACTTGAGATTGCTTCGGGCGGTCCTTCGATTGCGTAGCACTCAGGACGAACGCCCTCGCAATGACATCAACTTAAGAGATACGCCAGGATCCAATTTGTCGTGGCGACTAGACCATCGGTGTGAGTGCGTTCGTAATTATGTGAGGCGTCGATGCCGGGACCGATGAGCGCCACGGCCACATCGCCGCCTGCGCGCCAGAAGGCCTCGCCGTCTGACGAATAAAAGCGATAGACATCCGTCTTGTATGGAATGCCATACTGCTCGGCGAGTGCCCGCAACTTTTGACTTAAGCCCTCGTGGTATACACCGCCAGCATCCTTGATGCACAGCGTCGCGTTGAATTCATCGGACTCCTGGCCACTGCCGACCACCGCCATATCTACGGTGAGCAACTCCGCCACGTCAGATGGGATGCCTGCCGCCGCGCCATGCCCAACTTCCTCATAGTTCGAGATGTGGAAGTAGACGGTCCGCCTCGGGCTCTGACCCGCGTCCGCTAAAGATTTGATTGCGGAGACAATATTCGCCACGCGGGCCTTGTCATCGAGATGCCGCGAGCGGACAAAACCATTGGTCACTTCCACACGCGGGTCGAATGCAACGCAGTCACCGATCTTGATTCCCAGTGCACGGGTTTCCTTCTCCGATAACGTACGCGCATCCAGGCGCACTTCCATGTGGTCGTCGTCGCGAGGCGTGTTCTTCATATCCTGGCCGTAAATATGACCCGAGGCCGTCTCGACCAGCACGGAACCGCGGAGCCGCTGGTTGTTGGAAGCAAAGATCCACACGCCTTCTGTTTCGACCGTGGGCCATTCGACGCCCCCAATGCGACTCAACTTGAGCCGCCCGTTCGATTTGATTTCCTTTACCACTGCGCCCAGGGTATCGGCGTGGGCAGTCAACGCGACTGGAGCCTGGTCGCTGTCCACTTCCCATTTCACAAGCAGAGCGCCCTTGCGCGTGCGGGTCAGTCTCAATTGGCTATATTGCGAAAGTTCTTTTTCCACAAAAGCAATGGCAGGTTCCGCAAAACCTGTGGGCGAGGGGATGTTCAATAACTTGACGAGAAAATCAACGAGATATTCCTGATTGATGGCTGGTAATGACATGGTTCTCCTCTTGGTTCAAAAGTTTAGAAGTTCAAAGGTTTAAGCGTTTCAAGCTTCCAACCTTAAACCTTTAGACCTTCAAACCCAATGATCTTATCTCTCCATTCCTGGGGAATGGGAATCGTTTTTCCCTGCTTGTAATCATAAGCAACTACCACCACTTCCCCCTTGGCCAATTCCTTGCCTGAGTCAGCATCCAGGATATTTTGCTCCCAGGTCATAGACTTGTTCCCCAATTTCGCAACGTGGACCCCGACTTTAATGTTCTGCCCGAAATAGACCGGCTCGAAGTAAGTGATATGAACGTCCGCCAGGATCACCCCTATTTCCATGAAGGATTGGTCCCTGGTGAAAAATCCCATCTCGATCCAATAAGCAATACGGGCTTGTTCAAAGTATGTCAGGTATTTTGCGTTGTTGACGTGTCCCTGTGGATCCAAATCCCCATAACGGACTTCGACAGGATGATAGAAATGAAAATCGGCCATGCAGCCGATTATACCGTTTGGCATATCTCATTGCGAGCGGCGAATGACCTCGCAATGACATTTAGCGACAATACCTCGCCAGGCCCTCGCTATCTTTGATTGCAATTCTTCCCTCCGCATCGGTGTCAATTAATGCCTGTTCCTTGAACAACACCATCGTTTGGTTGACGCGCTTGCGCGAAGCGCCGACCAGGTCTGCAATATCGCCCTGCGTCAGCACAATGCGGATTTGGGTCGCTCCGTTCTTTTCATATCCATACTTCTCGGCAAAGGCGAGCAGTTGACGCGCCACGCGCCCATTTACATCCAGTGTCGCCAGGGCCTGGATCAGCTGATCCGAGAGTCGTACCCGTGAGGATAAGATCTTCACCAGATTCCGTGCTACTGCAGGAAAAGTATCCAGCATGGTATTGAACGTGGCCTTGTCCATCCACAACATCAAACTGCTTTCCAGGGTCACGGCGCTGGCGGAGCGACCGACACTATCAATCAGACTCATCTCGCCGAGCAAATCCCCCGCGCCTAATATGGAGAGGATGACGTCCCGTTCGCCTTGCTCGATGTGTATTTTCACCGTGCCGTGCAAAATGATGTAGACTGCCTCGCCAGGCTGTTCGATGGTCATCACATTGCGTCCCGCTTCGAAGACCCGGCGATGCGCCCGTTGCGCAACCCAATCCAACTGTGAGGGCGTCAGGCCAGTGAATAATTCAATATCCGCCAGCAGATTGCGAGTATCATCCTTTTTGATCTCAGTCATGGTTCGCATATTTTACATCCCTTCCCTGCGCGTTGAACGGAGCGGCGCCTTTTTGCCACGAATACGAAATGCGGCTCAGATCAATCTCCAACCCTTCATAGGCCGCCTGCGTTTCGGGGAACCTGGTCTTTGCAAAAGCCTCGATGCCTGCCACCCGCTCGTCAGCGTAGGAGGGATCATGATGGAACAGGACCAAGTGTCCCACCTCTGCGGCGGCCGCCACCTCACAGGCCATGCTCACCGTCGAGTGTCCATAGCCCTGCGTAGAGGGGAATCCGGCCAATTGTCCACGATAGTGTTCTTCCGAATATTGCGCATCGTGGATCAAGATATCTGCATCTTTTGCAAATTGCACCAACCTGCGGTCCGTCCCCACATAACCCTCGGTATCCGTTGCATACACAACAGATTTGCCGCGCCAGGCGATCCGATAGATATATACTCCGCCCGGATGTGCATACGATCTATGGATTCGGATCACGACGGCCTCATCGTTTCGTCCGATAACTGATTCCGCCAAACGGACTCCGGCCTCATCCCAAACGATAATCTGCGACTCCCGCACCGATTGGATATCTTTCGACGAAGCCATATCACGCAAACTGACGGGGAATGTTTCGGAGGATTGGTTATGCTCCAACACGCGGCTCAAGGTCTCTGGCGTTCCACCCGGGCCAAAAATATGCAAGCGTGCCTTCGGCAGATAAGCAGGGACGAAGAAGGGAAAACCCTGGGTGTGATCGTGATGCAGATGGCTGAACAATAAAAGGACTTCCGATGCGTGTCTGTGTGCCAATTCGCGTCCCAGTGGAATGATCCCAGTGCCTGCATCCAGGATAATGGTCCGTTCGCCCACCCGAATTTCGACACAGGCGGTATTCCCGCCATACCTGATTGTCTCAGCACCGGGAGCCGGATAACTCCCACGCACCCCCCAGAATTTGATTCTCAATTCGTCAGACATTCCGCACCTCCAATTTAAGGCTACGCTTTTATTATCCGCGGATAAGCCTTTTCCTCAAGGAAAATTTTCACAAAGGAGGTGGGAAATATTTCGCAGGTTATATGATCCAGAGATTGCTTTGGCCGCCTGAATGCCCCCAACCGCATCTACTTCTCGATCTTCCCTCCACTCACCTTCCACACATCGACCTTCTCGACGAAATCTTGTGGGAATAAATTCAAATCTGCCGTAGTGAAGAGCACTTGCTCGCTTTCGCCCACATATTTCAGTAGATCGGCGCGGCGCTGCAAATCGAGCTCTGCCATCACTTCATCGAGCAGGATCACAGGCCATTCCCCAGTACGATCCTTCATCCAATTCACTTCGGCCAGCTTCAAAGACAATAAAGTTGTGCGCACTTGCCCCCGCGAGCCGTAATTGCCAAGATCAATATCGTTCGCGAGAAAACGTAATTCATCACGGTGTGGACCGATTGTCGTCACGCCGCGCGCCATCTCCTCGCTCCGCAAATTACGTAGACGTACCCTGAAACCATCCCGGATTTCATTTAGCTCCAAACGTGAGCGATCGACTACCGTATCAATTTTCAAGCCCAGCTGTCCGCTGGGTTTTGGCAGTGGGTCAAAGGCGGGTTCGTAGGAGAGCCGCAGGATCTCAGCTCCCCGCGTCAGCTCATGATGGACACGTGAGGCCAGCCGCTCGATCTGCTGGATGGCTTCGATGCGCCATAAGATAATTTGGGCACCGAGACGGGCCAGTGTCTCATCCCAGACTTCAAGCTGGTCAGTGTTTCCGCCGCGTTCTCCCAGCAGTTTCAGGAGTGCGTTGCGCTGCGTGAGGGCCTGGTTGTATTCACTCAGGATGCGGGCATAGGCAGGCGTAGACTGTGCCAGCGCGAGATTCAAATAACGGCGCCTGTCTTCGGGCGCGCCTTCGATGATCTGCGACATTTGCGGCACAAAGATGACCGCATTGAAATGCCCAACGGCTTCATTTGTCGATCTCTTCACACCATCGAGCAAAACTTCTTTGCGGAGGCGCTGCGCATTCAATACCCCGGTGGGCTCGAGAATCAGACGCACCTCCAGGCGATGCTTGCTTTTGGCGCGCTGGTACTCTGCCACCAGCCGCGTGACCGTCAAAGAATTGTTTTTGGCTTCATAGAAATTGACGATCTGGCGATCCGCATGGGTCTGAAAGGAAGTGAATGCCGCCAGGAAATAAATGGCTTCCAGAATGCTGGTCTTGCCTTGTGCATTCGCCCCTACCAACACAACAACCCGCCGAGGAATGTCAAGATCCAGGCGGGTAAATTTGCGAAAGTTGGTGAGGGAGAGGCGCTTGAGGTACATTTTGTTGTGTGTGGCCTGGGCAGCATGACTCTGCCCTTACCCTTGGGCAGGGGCATACCCCTTCGGGGCACTTAGCCCTGCCCCTACAATGACATCTCTAATTCTATTTCATCCCGCAATGGAATGCCATCGTTTCCAACCAAAGGAATATTTGGTTTGATCTTTCTGGACCGGTTGACTGCACCCCGATATACGGTGACGATCTCAAACCCGCGCTTTTGATAAAAGCCAAGCGCATGTAAATTGTCGTTGGTTGTTATCAGAAAGAGACGTTTGCAGTTTCCTGCCCGGGCTTCTTCGATTGCCTTGTCAATCAGCGCCGAGCCGATCCCCTGCCCTGCGCGCAGGCTATCGAGTGAAGTGACTTCACACTCATTCTCTTTGATGAAGAAGGTAATCAGACCAATCCATTCCTGTCCTTCTTCGACGACATAACCATCCAGTTGTTCGGGACGATAGATATTGCCCCGCGAAACCATCTCTTCACCGCCCCAATGTTCGATCCAGAACTGGCGCAGGCGAGGCAGATCATTCCGAGTCAAACGACGGAGGGTTGACATTACACTTCTTTTTCTGGTTCAACTTCATCCTGGGGTTTCCAAACGCGTGTCGCTCGATCCGTGAAAAGGACTCCGTTCAAATGGTCGATCTCGTGCTGGAAAATCCGTGCCAGCCAGCCTTCCGCCTTGATCTTCATTGGCTTGCCATGGCGGTTCAAACCCTTGATCTGGATCGCAGTATTGCGCTCCACTTCGCCCACCAATCCGGGGATAGAGAGACACCCTTCCACGCCCATCAATTTCTCTTCAGAGGATTTCACAATCTCAGGATTCAAAACCGCCCACACTTTTTTCGGGGCATCTTCCTTTTCTTCATCTTCCTGATGCTCAAAATACTCGATCACAACGATGCGCTCAGAAAGACCAATCTGCGGCGCAGCCAGACCGACACCCGGCGCTTCGCGCATGGTTTCGATCATGTCATCGATCACCGTTTGGAGATCTTTATCGAATTTCACTACTGCGTGCGCCTTGCGGCGCAGGACGGTTTCGGGGAGGGTTACGATCTTTCGGAGGGTCATTTTTTAAGATTTACCTTTATTGGTTTATTTTCACTC
>DATGYJ010000493.1:0-4895 GCA_035298105.1 Anaerolineales bacterium
ATTCTCCATGCAACGGGTCCACGTTTCGGAACGAACCGGTCCCGTCAGATGGGTCTGGTCACATGCCCGCCGTTATGGCTGGATCATCGCCATGCTGATTGCCGGAGCGGTGGGCAATGCAGGTTTGGCATCGGCAGTGCCCGTGCTAACCGGGGAGGCATTCAACGCCATGCTCAAACCCGCTCCGGATACGAGCGTACTGGTATCCCTGGCGCTGATTATTGCTGGTTCGCAATTGATCCGGGGCGTGCTGCAGCTCGGACGCAACTTCGGCGCGGAACTGCTCGCCCAAAAGATTGAACGCGACGTGCGTGATGAGTTGTACCTTTCTCTGCTCGGGAAGAGCATGACCTTCCATAACCTGCAACCGGTGGGCGACACCATGGCGCGCACGACCAACGACGTACGTGAAGTGAACTATATGTTCAGCCCCGGCATCAATCTCGTTGTGGGTTCCTTCATATTCCTGGTCATGCCTATTTTTATCGCGGGACGCTATCATCCAGCGCTTGTGCTTACCCCAATCGCTTTTGCTCTTCTCTATTTCATCTTTCTTGTGCGTTATCTCAAGACCCTCGCGCCGGTCACCGACGAAGTGCGGGCCGCCTTTGGAGAGATGAACACCCATCTTTCCGAAGCGCTCGATGGCGTGGAAGTGGTCAAAGGCGCCTCACAGGAGCACGCCGAAGTAAACCGCTTTGCGAGGAACGCGAGGCGTGTGCGCGACGCATTTGTGAAGCAAGGCGATCTGGAAGCCCGCTATGTCGCCATGCTCCTGCTCGGCGCTGCCTATGCTTTTGGCTTGTTCCACGCCCTGCTGCTTTTTCGCAGCGGACAGATTAATCTGGGCGCGGTCGTAGCCTATTTCGGTCTGCTGCGGATGCTTGATTTCCCCACGTTCGCATCGACGTTTGCTTATTCACAGATCTCGCTGGGTATTTCCAGTGCGCGCCGCATCCTGGAATTGATCAACCGCGAGACAAACCTCGATCAGAATACTCAGGGTTACGCGGACGTAATGAAAGGTGAGGTGGAATTTCGGAATGTGGCGTTCTCCTACGCGCTCCCAACAACCCCCGGGACAGCAGTGAGCGGAGTGACACTGAGCGAAGACGAAGTGGAGCACAGTCGAAACGCTCAGGATGAGGTACTTCAAAATATCTCCTTCAAAGTGAAACCCGGGCAGACAGTTGCCATCGTCGGGCAGACGGGCGCGGGCAAAACGTCGTTGGTCAAGCTCATCAATCGAACTTATGATGCCAGCCGGGGGCAAGTCCTGGTGGATGGTATAGATGTACGTGATTGGAATTTGGCGGCGCTGCGCTCACAAGTGTCGATGATCGAGCAGGATATCTTCTTGTTCTCACGACCGGTCAGCGACAATATCGCGTTTGGAAGACCCGAAGCGAGCGCTGAAGAGATCGAGGCGGCAGCCGGATCCGCGCAGGCCGATGATTTCATCCAAACTTTTGATAAGGGCTATGCTACGGTGGTCGGTGAGAGAGGCGTGACACTATCCGGGGGGCAGCGCCAACGACTGGCATTGGCCCGTGCCTTTCTGACTGATCCGCACATCTTGATCCTGGATGACTCCACCTCCGCGATTGACTCGGCAACGGAGGACAAAATCCAGCGCGCGATTTCAAATGCAGCCCGCGGACGAACGACGTTTATTATCACGCACCGCTTGTCGCAAATCCGCTGGGCAGACCTGATCATTGTGTTACGAAAGGGTCAGGTCGCCGCACTGGGCACACATGAAGAGTTGATGAAAACCTCCAAGGCGTACGCCAGGATATTTAGAGAATAGAGATTGAGTGAAGCGAGAATTGTCACACAATCAGACTCTTTTCTTTTCTGTTTCAACCTTAATCGTAAATCTAAAATCGTAAATCGGAAATTGCTATGGGTTTCTTTGCCGGACTTAACAATGAAAAATATGACCGCCAGTATTCCGACCGTGAACTGGTGCGCCGAATATTCGAATATTTCAAAGCACAGACCAGGCGGCTGAGCTGGGCACTGATCCTTACTATTCTATTTGCAAGTATTGGTGCAGCACTGCCTGTTGCGGTTGCGCGTATCGTCGATTTATTGAACGGACAACCCTCATTACAGGCCATCAGCCTGGTAGGTTTGGCTGTTCTGTCGATCGGCATCGGCCAATGGGGCTTGAACTGGGCACGACGCAGCCTGGTAGTGCGAGCAGTGGGAGATGCCGTGCTCGACTTGCGAACACGTGCGTTCCGGGCAGCCACAGCCCATGACTTATCCTTCTACGACCAATTCTCTTCAGGACGGGTGGTTTCCCGGATCTCCGCCGATACCAATGATTTCGGTCAACTGATCGTGATCGTCACAGATATTGGTGCGCAGGTCGTCCAGATGCTCATTCTGGGTGCAGTTTTGCTGCGCACCAATCTCAGATTATCGCTATTGTTCATGGTCTTCCTGCCCCTGATCTTCGCCTTTGCGGCAGGATTCCGCACACTGGCACGGCGGGTGACCAGGCGTGGCATGAAAGCCATGGCAGACGTCAACGCGGCCATCAAGGAAACAATTAGCGGCATCTCGATTGCAAAGAATTTCCGCCAGGAAGAAAGCATCTTCAAATCCTTTGATGAATCCAACCAGCAATCGTACCGTGTCAATGTGCAAAGAGGCTTTGTGCTTTCACTGGTCTTTCCCACACTGGATGCCATGAGCGGTGTATTCGTTGCGATTCTCGTTTATGTCGGTGGGCTGAGTGCGGCACGCGGTCTGGTGTCTGTTGGGGCCTGGTATCTTTTTATTATGAGCCTCAACCAGTTCATCTTTCCTGTATTGAACCTTTCAGCATTCTGGGCCCAAATTCAGGGAGGCCTGGCTGCTGCGGAACGTATCTTCGCTCTCATCGATGCTGAGCCGAACGTCCTCCAATCGGCCAGGAGGGATGTGCCTCGTTTAAAGGGAATGATCCAATTCGAAGATGTTCATTTCCGTTATACCGATAATGAACCGGTGCTGACTCACTTCAACCTGCTCATCCAGCCCGGAGAGACTCTGGCCCTGGTAGGGCATACCGGCGCGGGGAAATCATCGATTGCAAAGTTGATTGCACGCTTTTACGAGTTTCAAGAGGGACGGTTGTTGATCGACGGTCACGATATCCGCACGTTCGACCTGGCAAAGTATCGCCGCCAGTTGGGGATTGTCTCACAAGTGCCATTCCTGTTTTCAGGCAGCGTGGCAGATAATATCCGTTATGCCGCGCCGGATGTAAGCGATGAGCAGATGCTGAATATGGCACGCAAAATTGGAGAGGGCGAATGGCTCGAAACGCTTCCCAATGGGATCCAGACGGAAGTAGGCGAAAGAGGTGCGCGTCTCTCCATGGGACAGCGCCAACTTGTAGCGCTCATGCGCGTCCTGATGCAGCGACCTGCCATCTTCATTCTCGATGAAGCGACGGCCAGTATCGATCCATTCACAGAGTGGCAGATCCAGCAGGCACTCAATCTCATCTTGAGAAACTCGACGAGCATTCTCATCGCTCATCGGCTCTCCACGGTAAAAGCTGCAGACCGCATCGTTGTAATGGAACAGGGCAGGATTATTGAAGAGGGAACTCACACCGGCTTGCTCGCACAAGGCGGGCATTATGCCACGCTGTACAACACTTACTTCAGACATCAATCTTTGGATTACAGGCCACCCGGGGTGGAAGAATTTCTTTCTTATAAGTCGGAGATATCTCGATCATCTGGCAGTTGAAACTTATCAATTGGGCAATTACACTGCCCGACTTTATTCGCCCACCAGTGGCATATATATGCTTGTGTCTTCCCAGTTTGTCCGGCAGTTATTGTATTTTTACAAATTATTCTGACATAAGGATCTTCGCGCTGAGCGGAGCGAGTGTAGGCCGAGCGCAGTCGAAGCGGGCGGAATCAGGCAAATCTGGCATTTCGACTGCGGCTTTCAACGAACCCTCCAGCCTCCGCTCATTACACCTGCCTGATTTGCTAGGCAAACCACGGGCGGTGCCAGCGTAGTCCCCGAAGCGTAGCGGAGTGGGAACGCGAATGGTATGTCGGGTTTAATTGTTAATCTTCAAAAACTGCCGGACTTTGTCCATCCAGTATCGGCACATGTACGCCGCTGCCTGCGTCTTTCCTGCTTTTCAGAGCGGATGACCAGCGAGAGAGGAGTAGAGGATGAGTACAGGATCAGTACAGGATTAGTACAGGATTGCCGGGATGAATATGGGGAGATCGGAAGAGAAAAATATGGTTTGCCAGACAACTGTGGGCAGCCCCCTGATTGGCGTTTCACTGAATAGACCCCTCTCGACCTGGAAAAGTTCCCGTCCTTACCTGGTCCGCTTTGCGGTGTTGCCACATCTGCCCACTTTGCTTAGCCAATCACGGGCAGTCCCCGAGGGAGCGTCGAGCGGGAGGGAATCTGGTCGCCTAAATTATCGTTCAGGTCGTTCCCCATCCTTCCAAATGGAAGTAGCGTGCAAGCCGATCGCTCAATAAGGGTGCGAAGACGTTCATGTAATATAAAAGCTTTGCCAGTGCAGGGACGATCACGATAGGCTTTCGTTTCCTGATACCGTCGAGGATCGCGAGTGCAACATTTTCAGACGAAATCTTTGGTGAGATCCATGAAAATCGAAGATGTTCGATCATGGGTGTATCCACCCGCCCGGGAAGCACATTGGTTACCGAAATTCCGCTGTCTCTTACTTCCTGCCTCAGCACCTCGCAAAACCCGGTCAAAGCAAATTTGGCCGAAACATAGGGGGCATCCGGCGGCAATCCAATTTTGCCATCCATGCTTGTCACGAAAACGAGATAGCCGCTTCTTTGATTGAGCATGGATGGCAGGACAGCTTTGACGCAATAGACGCC
>DATGYJ010000494.1:0-39053 GCA_035298105.1 Anaerolineales bacterium
CTGTAGAAACTCATAAGGTTTTACCTCTATTTGCTCATTAATAATGTACCCCTTACACAAAAGGCAACGGCAATTGCTGTGGCAGAAGGCCTTGCGGAAAGGTGGCATAGCCCGTAATGTCTTCCAGGTCCAAATGCCGAGCGGGTCGTCGTCCAATTTCCTTCTCAGGCACTCGGGGATCATAGAACACGAAGTAACGATCGGCCGGATCAAAGCGAACGAGCACCTCCGTCCCGGCCTGAGGGCGTCCGACAGTATAGGCGTGATGGCTACCACCGATACAAATTTGTCCGGTTTGGCCGACTTTGCGCTGCCAGGTGAGGGTCGCCAGATAGGCATCCACGCACTGGAGATCAAACTGTGCCAACTCTTCTTGGGCACAAAAGACTCGTCGTGGTTGCAGGAGGTCAGGATGGGCGAGCATGGGCGTTTTTCCGGCACAGCCTGCTGCACGGGAAGGGAGTTCATACATCAGTTCCCAGACCGCTTGCTCGACCAGTGCTTGAAACTGGGGCAGCGGGTTGTCTTCATTGCCAAGGATGACATAATCGTTGAGGGTGCGATGGCAGCGCTCGACTTCGGCATTATCGGTGGGTTTGCCGGGGCGGGTCAGCCAGTGGGCAATGCCCAAGCCTTTGAGCCAGAGGGTGAAGAGGCTGGGAAAACTATCTTCCCGAGAAGGTGACAAGCAGGTTTCACCATCCGTCTGGACCGCCTCGGGCACTGTCTGCCAATGGGCAAAGGCCGTGCGCAGGGTGGCACGCACATCCTCCATCGGCACGCGCCCTGTGAGCCGGGTGGCTTTTTCCGTCCGGTACAAGCGGGCGGCGATACACACTTCCCCAACGGGATCCCGCACCGTATGTAAATCGATCAGGGTCCCATCCGCCAGTGGAATAGCCACTTTGAAGTCAATCTGCCAGCATTCATGCACCCGGGTGGGCTGCCGAGGACGCACCGCCGCAGGCTTTTTCTTGCCTTTGCGCTGAAAGCGAGACCACTGATGGAGGTAGCGTCCGATACTGGCAGGACTGGGCAGCCGTTTGCCAGACAAGCTCAGGCGTTTTTTCAAATTGACTTGCAGACTCCCAGGTCCCCAGCGGGGATGCTTCAAGCGCAGACGCAGAATCCAATAACGCACCAAAGGATCGAATTGTTGCAGCACACCACGCACTCGGCCAGCATAGCGAGACTGACAACCGCCTCCGTCTCGTTGCCGCCGACACCAGTAACGCACACACCCCACCGAGACCCAGACTTGTTCTGCCATCTGTGCATAGGTCTCTCCTTGTTGATGCTGAGCAAAAAAGCCTTGACGCTGTTCAGTCGTCGTGTGGGTAGTCATCCACCACCTCCTTTCCCAACCAAGTGGAGGATGCCACATTTCCTGCTCAATGGGTATATTGTTAATGAGCAACTAGGGGTAAAACCTTACAAGCAACTACAGCCAATCCGACTTACGCTCAATACAAGCCTGTATAGTGAAAAATTTCGATGTACAATAGCCCCCATGACGGATTTCTTCGCTGCCAACTTTCAAGGTCCCCCCTTCGAATATCTTGGAACTACCCATCTCGCCGCTTTGGGGGCTTTGCTGCTCCTCAACCTGTTCCTGCTGCTTTTCAAAGGCGCTGGCGATGGTGCCAAAGCGGCGATCCGCTGGCTCCTGGCGCTGATCCTGCTCGGCAACGAGATTGCCTGGCACTACTGGAATTACATTTATGGCAAATGGACAGTTCAAACCATGCTGCCATTGCACTTATGCAGCCTGCTGGTGTGGACGGGCGCATTTATGCTGATGACGAAGAATTACCGGGTGTACGAATTCATGTATTTCATGGGGATCGCGGGGGCCATTCAGGCGCTGGCAACACCCGGCATCCGGCCTTATAACTTCCCGCATTTTATGTACTTTCAATACTTCCTCTCGCATGGACTGATCATCACCTCTGCCATTTACATGACCGTGGTGGAGGGTTTTCGCCCGACCTGGAAATCCATGCTGCGCGTGGCGCTCTGGATGAATGTTTATGCGGCGATCATCTATTTCGTCAATTCCTACCTCGGCAGCAATTATTTGATGATCAACTACAAGCCGGCCACCCCCAGCCTGCTGGACTTGCTGCCGGAATGGCCGATCTATATCTTGTATATGGAGCTGATCGGGGTCGCCTCGATGCTCATTCTGTATCTCCCATTTGGGGCAAAGGATTTGTGGGACCGGTATTTCATGAACCGGGATAATGCTTCGAGGTTGGAGAGCATTTCGAAGTAAGGGGCGTTACCGTCCACGAATACCCTTCGGGCACGATGTAGGATCACGAATGCGCGAATGACTATCCCGTATTCGTTTACACTTGCGCCCCCTGGCACCATCCGCCAGGACAGGTATGCGCGCAGTGCAGATGTTCGTGGAAAATTCGTGGATGGGCATCTGGACCGCGGTAATACGTCGAGGGTAGACCCCAGCTTGATTTTTTGAACCGCCAAGCGCGCAAAGAGCGCGAAGCATTAAGTTCGTCAGGCTGGTTTTTATTAAGAACTTGCTCCAAACGGCGGAACGAAAGAGGAAGCATAAACGTCCTTATTACGGAAGAATCCGTCAACGCATGTTCGTTGACCATTCTCCGGGAGGAACCATGCTTGCCTACAGGAAATTTGCAGCAGCCATCCTACTACTCATGCTTCCGGCGTGTTCAGCTCAACAGCCAGGGCCGGTTCAAGCTACCGAGCCACCAACATCGGTGCCTGCCGCAGAAAATGTATCACCCGCGCAGGAAACCTATCAGGATCCGTTTGCCTATTGTGCTGCAATCGGAACGATCGATGCACCCGATACCCGTTATACAGGACCAAAGATCAGCGACGAGATCATAAACGGTTATAAAGCCGCGGCGGGCCTGGAAGCAAGCTCGGAACCGATGGAGATGTTCAAGAAAACGACCATCTGGCGCTGCATGGATCATCGGGTTTATGCCTGCAATTTCGGCGCCAACCTGCCTTGTAGTTCGAAAGCCAATACCGATCAAACCCCTTCTCCGGGGATGGCAGAGTATTGCAAAGCCAACCCGGATTCCGATTTTATTCCGATGAGCGTGACCGGCCACGATACTATTTATAGCTGGCACTGTGTCAAAGGGGCCGCCCAGGTGCTGGATCAGATATCAGAAGTGGATGCAGCCGGGTACCTGGCAAATATATGGTATCCGATCACAGCCGGGACATCCATATCCAGTGATCTTACAGCGACTCCAAACTCCTCAAATGAGGCTGAGCAGATCCTGTTTACATCAGACCGCGGCGGCTCTTATGACGATCTTTACCTGCTGGATACCACCAGCCTGCAAGTCACCCGCCTGACCCAGGGGGATTCCAATGTTTTCGCCGGTCCGTTCTCACCGGACGGCAAACAGATCCTCTTCACCGGTTTTGGACTCACCCACAGTTATGTCGGAGTGATGAACGCAGATGGCAGCGATCCTATGGATCTGACGAACGAGCCCAATTCTGACGAGGCTTTCCCGGCCTGGTCACCCGATGGCAGCCAGATCATCTTCACGTCGCGCCGCGATGGCAACAATGAGATCTATGTGATGGATTCAAACGTGGCTCAGCTCAAGCGCCTGACGGATCATTCATCTGACGATTTTGCTCCCGCCTGGTCGCCGGACGGTAGTCAGATCGCATTTCTCTCCGATCGCGAGAACAGGACCGGCGTCTATTCCATCTATCTCATGAACCCTGATGGTTCGGGGGTGAAACGCCTGACGAACGACAAGGGCAATGACTATAGCCCCGCCTGGTCGCCGGATGGCAGTCAAATCGCCTTCCGTTCCGTTCAGAATGGACAGTCCGACATTTATCTTGTCAAAACCGACGGAAGTGGCATGGTCGACCTGACGAATAGCCCGGCGGAGGATTGGTCTCCGGCCTGGTCACCGGATGGATCTTTGATCGCGTTCCAATCAAACCGCGATGGTAATTGGGAAATCTACACTATGAAAACGGATGGCACCCACCCGGTCAATCTGACGAAGGATCCGGCTGACGATCAGATGCCCTATTGGAGAAAGTAACCTCTGAGAGTTACTGCCAAACGAATCGAGAAGTAGGACAGCAACGGGCCGGGGCGATGGCGGAACCGGCAGACACAACGGACTTAAAATCTGTCGGTGGCGCCTGGGGTCACCGTCCACGAATACCCTTCGTGCACGATGTAGGACCACGAATAAACAGATGGCATTTCATCATTCGTTTACACTTGCGCCCCCTGGCACCGTCCGCCAGGACAGGTGTGCGCGCAGTACAGGTGTTCGTGCAGAATTCGTGGACGGGCTGTCATGCCCGGGTTTAGTTTCTACTTCTGATTACTTGATAATCCCGCGATCGTCCAAGAACTCAACCAGATCTTTGCTCTTGCCATTTTCCCACATCAAGGAGAAAAACCAGATACCGCTTTCGCCAATCCAGAAATCGGCGGGAGTGAACGTCATCTTTGAGTCTTCAGGTTTCTTATTGCTTTCAGGCGTATATTCCGCCTGCCAGCCGAAAAGTTCACCCTGCCAGTATTTGCCAAGCGAGTGAAGATGATTCGCAAATGCTTTTACTTCTTTCAGATCAGGGACCATACCGCATTCTATCAGGAAATATGTGTGGCGATTGACGAGTGGAACAAGTATCTTATCACCACAGACGCTCTGCGCACGAAGTTCACAGAAGGAAGAAAAGGAAAAACTCCGTGCGCTCAGTGGGCTCCGTGGTGAAGATGTCCCGCAAGACGACACAAGTATCCACTCCTACCGAATGTACATTGTTGGAAAGCATTTCAATTTAAGGTAAAATACACCAGCAGCGTGCCGGGGCGATGGCGGAATCGGCAGACGCAACAGACTTAAAATCTGTCGGTAGCAATACCGTGAGGGTTCGACCCCCTCTCGCCCCACTTCTACAATACGTCATTGCGAGTCTTCGAGAAGCAACCCTCACAGTATACCGGGAGATTGCTTCGTTGCCGCTTCGTCTACGAGCGAGAAGTGCACCCGCTCTCCGCTCAGCGCGAGGTGGCTCGCAATGACGTTCTCATTCGAAAGGCAAGCCATGTTTTTTTCTCGCCAACAGTTGGAAGAGATCGAGGATCAGAGCCTTGCTCCTTACGGCATGCGCAGCAAGGATTCCAAGGGGCGCGCTTATCTGGATAGCGAACCGGAATACCGCACGGCCTTTCAACGCGACCGGGATCGCATCATCCATACCACCGCCTTCCGGCGGCTCGAATACAAGACGCAGGTCTTCATCAATTATGAAGGCGATTACTTCCGGACCCGCCTCACCCACACCCTGGAAGTTGCCCAGATCGGGCGGACGCTGGCCCGGGCGCTCGGCGCTAACGAGGATTTAGACGAGGCGATCTGCCTGGCGCATGACCTGGGTCACTCCCCGTTCGGGCACTCCGGCGAAGTGGCGCTTGCCCGCCTGATGAAGGATTACGGCGGTTTCGACCACAACCGGCAGTCCCTGCGGATCGTCACAGAGCTGGAACAGCGCTACCCCGAATTCCCCGGCTTGAACCTGACCTGGGAAGTACGGGAAGGCATGGTCAAGCACGAGTCGGAATATGATATTTCGGATGCCCGTGACTTCAACGCAGATCTGCGCGGCAACCTCGAAACCCAGATCGCCAACGTAGCCGATGAGCTGGCGTATACCACCCACGACCTGGACGATGGCCTGCGCTCCGGCATGATCACCCCCCAAATGCTGGATGGGATTGCCCTCTGGGAGATCCTGCGGGAAACCTATAAATGGCGCGGACCGCATCTGGATGAGATCGAGCGTCACCGTATGATCCGCCAGCTGGTCGGCATCATGGTCACGGACATGATCGAAGCCACGGATAAACGCCTGAGAGAGAGCAAGGTCAAGTCTGCGCTCGATATTCAAAAGCTTAAATACAACCTGATCGGCTACAGTGAAGAGATGCAGCGCCGCAACCGCGAGCTCAAGGATTTTCTTTATAAGAACTTATACCGGCACTATCGCGTCGCACGCATGCAGGTCAAAGCCGAACGCTTGATCTCAGATATCTTCAATGCGTATTGCGCCGAACCCACCATGCTGCCCAATACCACCCAAAGCAGCATCGAGAAACGCGGCCTGGAGCGTACGATCTGCGATTACATTGCGGGCATGACGGACCGCTACGCGATCGAGGAATACCAGAGATTATTCAATCCGCTAGAGAAGCCATAGAAAGTATTTCCAATTGATCGCTGGCTTGGACTGCCAGGTCCACGCAAGTGACAGAACTTTACTCCGTAATCTTCCGGATTTGCCAATCCGGCAAAGCTGGAAGGATATTCCCTTAGGAGAAAGTGAGACGAGTATGACTCAACAAACTTATTTGACACCGGAAGGTGCAGCCAAATTGAGAGCCGAATTGGCCGAGCTGACAGGTCCACGGCGGGAAGAGCTTTCGAAGCGCCTGCGCTCTGCCATCCAGATGGGCGACCTATCTGAAAACGCGGACTATCATAAAGCCAAGGAAGACCAGGGCTTTCTGGAAGGTCGAATTCAGGAAATCGAAGCCGTCCTGCGCACAGCCGTCATCGTCGAGAAGACCCATAGCGATGTGGTCACGGTAGGCTCGCACGTCACTGTGCAGGAGGGAGATTTTGATCCTGAGACCTATCATCTGGTTGGAGCAAAAGAAGCCGACTCACGCAATGGCAAGATCTCGAATGAATCGCCGATCGGCAGCGCCCTGATGGAGCACAAGGTCGGGGATATCGTGGAAGCGGAAACACCCGGTGGTAAGCTCAGGTTCAAGATTTTGAAGATAGAGTAAAGTACACAGGTATACAGGTATACAAGTAGGCAGGTAAACAGGTCTTGATAAGACTTGTTTACCTGCCTATTTGTTTACGGGTCTACTTGCTACGTGTGTACTTGTTTACATGTGTACGTGTTACGGGTCTACTTGCCTACGTGTCTACTGCCCTCACTGTCCACTGCGGGGCCAGACGGCCAGCTCCAGGGTGATGCGCTCAAAGTAGCTCTTCTGAGGCATGGCGCCGGTGCCATATTCCATATCCACGACGGTTGCGAGCAATTGCAGTGTGGCGGTCTCCAGCAAGACCTGTTCCTGCGGCTTCACAATGACCAGTTCGCCTTTTGGCTCCAGCCGGGCACGGATGTTCGGATCGTTGTAGGCGTGTTCGGACATCAACACTTTCGTAGCGGTCTTGATGTCGTTCTTATCGAACAACCAGATCTCCAGAGCGGCAACCTTCTTTGGCTCGCCTACCCCGACGGTTTCTGAAACACCGACACCGTATTCACCCAGGAACTCTCCGCCGCCGGTGTCAATGCTGAAGGATTCGTCATAAAGATCATCGCCCAAAACATAGGTGGTCATGGTCTGGGTGATGGGAGGAGCCAGTCCAAGCGACTGATAATCGGTCTTCTCCGCCTGGCGGCTGATCTCGTTACCCTGCATCACAGGCGTCACCGTGCCTGTGCCTCTGCGCAGCAGGCGCATCACATAAAAAGCGCCCACCGCGAACAGGATCAGGATGACGATGACCGAGACGATGATCAAAGTGGAACTCAGCGAGGAAGGCGTCTCCGTCCCGGGGGTCAGACCCTGGATCGGACCTTTGACCGATTGGATGGCGCCGACATATTTCTGAACGGCCGCCGGATCGAGAGAACCGGGATTTGCCTGAACTCGGCCCAGGGTCGGCCCCGCCGCCGTTCCCAAATCATCCCAGCGACGAGCAGCCGTATTGAGGTCGCCCGTACGATCAAAGGATTCAATCGACATCCGCATGTAATCGTCCTGGAGGTCGGCACGCAGCACTGCCGGGGTACCGTCCTTCCACTGGACGGGCCAGATACCCCAGCCGATGATCAGACCTATGATCAGACCCAAAACCACACCCACAACAATAGCCACCGTCGTGTTTTTGAGGAGATTTTTCAAGATCGCGGTTATTGCTTCCATGGCTTATTCCTTTTTTTGGGGAGTTGTAATCTATTATATACCATCCCTTGAACTATACAACCTAACCCTGGTACCGAGGCAGGGTTTTCGCAAAGTCTGGATTTAAGCCCTTTGGTACACGAACAGCACGGTTTCTGCCGTAAAATGGCGGAAACAAATTCGTGTACAAAAAAGGAGTTTGGTCAAGCGGCTTTGCAAAGACCATAAGTACCGAGGCTATTTCAAAGGCTTTCCATCAAATATAACACACGCTCCGATTCATGTACATTTATTGCTTCACAGATCTTGAATTTCTGCTGGAAGGCAGCCTCAAAGCCCTCACGCGTGTAACTCGGAAAGATATCCTCGCGCGAGACAAGTAATTTTTGCACCTGGCTGTCAGCTTTGGGAACGAATTCGATCACCAGCCATTTTCCCAGGCTTGCCAGGAAATCAGCCAACTGAGGCAGTGGCACGTTATTGGAGATGGCGAGATGGTGGACCAGCGCCAGCGCCAAAACCATATCCGCGGGACCGCGTGCGCCGAACGAATCACGCTCCTGATTTGCCCAGCCAAGGAACGGGCTGGGATTGGTCAGGTCCAGCAGCAACGGCAGGAGATTTTCTTCCTTCTCAGCCTTGATCTGGCGATAATTTTGTTCCACTGCGGCGGGATCAATATCGGAGGCGATCACATAGGCGCCGGCTTCACCTGCTAGACGGCTGAAAACCCCGTTATTGGCGCCCAGGTCCCAGACCAGCCCCGGTTTCACTTTTTTGGACCATTGCCCAACGAGCTCTTTCTTGTGCTCAAAGGCTGCGTCAGAATAATTGGTGATATCGTAATAATTTCCCCATTCTGTGCCGCCCGGGTTCCAATTCAGGTTTCGCACGGCAGAATCAAGGCTCTCGATCAAACCGGTCAGCGCCTGCCTGCTCATCGGGCCCGCCCGCGTTTTCACTTCCGCGCCTGAGTATTTTTTCTGAGCGCCGGCGTGGAGATGAATGTGTGTCAATAAACCAAATTTCAAGCGCGTCGAGAACGGCAGTAATTTGCTGGCCAGGTCAAGCGGCACGCCATCTATGTAGACCCGCAGCAGCTGGTTCAAGCGGACATCTCGCAAAGCCATCAGCGCCAGCGGCGCCAGAAAGTGCTGGCAGAACTGGCGGTAAGCGACCCAGGGCTGTCCCTCTTTGTAAATCTCAAAAGAGAGGGTGTCGATCAAAGTTGCCTTGCCACGCACAAACTGGATATTGTAGGCGCTGGCATCTTTCAGAGACATCCCCGCTTTCAAGGCACGCCGCTGGATGGATAACGTTGCCAGGGCCGCGTCTTTCAATTGGCTGAACGACCATTCATAGGGATAGGAGATAAACGGGACGCGTTCGGGCTGGATGATTTTGTAGGCGGTCGCGCTTGCCTCAGGCACGCTACGCAGTCGACTGCGTTCGCCTGTAGGCTCACTCCGCTCACTACGCCTGCCCTGGCGGGCGGTGCCAGGGTAGTCCCGGTGCTCTTCGGGAGCGCGAAGTTCCTCAGCCGGGGGTGCATCCACCTCAGTATGCGAGATCAGCAACCGGGCCTTGACCAGCTTTTCATACAGCCCAGATTCCATGAGGCGGGTATATTCCGGCTCGTACTTGCGGTTGACCTGCCGGTAGATCACTCCGCCGCGAGAAAACAGGAACCCACTCGGGTCCCGGAAAGAAGCGGCGAGTTGTCCGCTATTTTGATTCGTCATCTTCTTCGTCGGCGTCCTCTTCTTTGGGCTTCGACTTTATTCCGAGCCTGGTCTTGATCTTGCTCCACGAGGAGGCCACCGCAACGCTAACACCGAGTAAGGCAGCAATCAACAACTGGATCAATATACTGCCTGAACCGGGATCGAGATAAGGAAGGGGTGCGAAATGCATATTTACTCCTATTCAACAGTTTCAGGGACGATCTCTTCCAGGAGGAAGCTCTCCTGGCAATTTGTACATTGAGCTTCACGTTTATTGGCAATGACCAGTAAGCCGCCACATTTTGGACAGGGCTGCTTGAGCGGTCGCTTCCAAGAGGTGAAATCACAATTCGGATAATTCTCACAACCGTAGAAAGTGCGGCCCTTACGTGTTTTGCGTTCAACAATCTCGCCGCCGTCTTTCGGGCACCGTACACCGATCTTTTCAAGCCACGGTTCCGTGTAACGGCAGGTAGGGAAATTCGAACACGAAATGAATTTTCCAAAGCGCCCAAAGCGAATGACCAGCTCCCCGCCGTCTTCCGGGCACTTGCGTCCGATCGGCTCGGGCTCGCTTTTCATGACAGGCATCTCTGCCTGGGCTTTTTTCAAGTCTTCCGCAAATGGATGATAGAACTCATGCAGCACTTCCACCCACTCGGCCTGACCGGAGGCGATCATGTCGAGGTCCTCCTCCATGCGAGCGGTGAACGTCAGATCGACGATATCGGGGAAATATTGCATCATCAAATCATTGACCTGGATCCCGATCTCGGTTGGCACGAGCTTCTTTTCTTCGCGCACCACGTAGCCGCGCTGCTGGATCGTCGAGAGCGTGGGTGCATAGGTGGAAGGACGCCCGATCCCATCTTCTTCGAGCGCCTGCACCAGCGAGGCTTCCGAATAACGCGGAGGCGGCTGTGTAAAATGCTGCTCAGGGATCAAGCGGACCAGTTCCTGCTTTTGCCCCTCCACCACTCCGGCAGGAATACGGACGTTTTCTTCGTCTTCTTCGGATTTTGCATCCTCATTCTTCGCGTCTTCATAGACGACCAGAAAACCTGCGAACTTCACCGTCGAACCAGAAGCGCGCAGTAGATACGTATGCTCATTCGTCTTGCCGGTGACTTCCACCTGCAGGGTATCATAGACGGCCGCTTCCATTTGCGAGGCGACAAATCTCTGCCAGATCAAACGATATAACTTATACATCGCAGGCTCAAGATATTCCTTGACCTGTTCGGGTTCGCGCATCACAGAGGTTGGGCGGATGGCTTCATGGGCTTCCTGTGCATTGGCAGAGCGGGTTTTGTATTGAGGAGATTCAGGCGGCATATAATCGGCGCCGTATTTGCCTTTAATATATTGTCTGGCTTCATTCTGGGCAAGCGCAGAGACATTGGTCGAGTCGGTCCGCATGTAGGTGATCAAACCGGTCGTGCCGCCATTGCCGACATCCTGGCCCTCATACAGTCCCTGCGCCAGGGCCATCGTGCGCTTGGCCGTAAAGCCAAGCCGGCGGGAGGCTTCCTGCTGCAGCGTGGATGTGGTAAACGGCGCGGATGGCTTCCGGCGCCGCTCGCCGCGTTTCACTTTCGTCACTACGTAGCCGGCAGTCTCCATATCCACCAGGATCGGCTTGACTGTCTCTTCATTGGGCAGTTCAGGTTCCTGCTCGTCGATCTTTGCCAGCTTGGCGGTAAACGTGGATTTCAATCCATCCGGCTGAAACTCGGCGTGAATGGACCAATATTCAACCGGCACGAACGATTCGATCTCACGCTCTCTCTCGACGATCAATCTGAGCGCTACCGATTGAACACGTCCTGCAGAAAGGCGACCGCGCACTTTCTCCCACAGAATGGGGCTAATACTATATCCAACCAACCGGTCCAGGATACGGCGCGCCTGCTGGGCATCCACCAGGTCCATGTTGATCTGCCGGGGCTGGGAGAAGGCTTCCTTGATGGCCGGTTCCGTAATTTCGTGAAAGACCACGCGTTTGGCGCGCTCAGAGTCGATCTGTGCGGCTTCCAGCAGATGCCACGAGATCGACTCACCTTCGCGGTCCGGGTCGGTTGCCAGAAAGACCTCTTCGGCCTTTTGCGCCAGCTTCTTGAGTTCTTTCACCACCTCTTTCTTTTCATTCGGGACGCGGTATTTGGGCGCGAAATCGTTCTCTACATCTACAGAAAGCTGTGATTTCAAGAGATCCCGCACGTGTCCCACCGAGGCACGGACCGTGTAGCCTTTTCCCAGGAAACGCCCCACGGTCTTGGCTTTGGCCGGTGATTCCACAACGACCAGCTTGCCTTCGCGCTTTTCTACTTTGGCAGGCTTTTCAGGCGGCGTTAAACCCGCATGCGCTTCCGTCTTTCCCATTCTATAAAGTTTTGTTCCACAAACCGGGCAGATACCAACCGTGACGGCAGAGCCCTTGGCATTGAAAGTTGCAACAGGGTCTTTCATTTCACGTTTGGTCTTGCACTTCATACAATATGCTTCCATACAGTAACCTTTATTGATGTCGTTGCGAGTGCGCCTGATGGTGGAGACATCCTGAGCAGAGACAAAGGGTGCATCTCAACCAGCGCCATGAACGAAGCAATCTCCTTGTCAGCAGAGCCGCTTCGACTGCCACTGACCCTTCGTCCATCGACAAGCTCAGGACCCTTCAGGGTCAGTGTCCGCTCACACCGTCCCAGTGTCCTTGCGGGGGCGCGAGAGAATCACGCAACGACATACCTTCTTATAAATATTTCTCCTGGCGATGTTTCTTCAAGTGCTCGACAACATCACGTACTTTTTGCGATTGATCGACTTTGCAGATCATCAAAACATCACCTGCATCTACGATGACCATATCATCCAAACCGATTGTTACAACGAGGCGCTCATCATCCTTGGTATAAATAAGGGTGTTGTTGGTATCGAGCGCGAGATGCTGCGCATTCGTGGCTACATTTCCATTCATATCGGGCAGCAGGACATCGAAGAGCGAATCCCACGAGCCCACATCACTCCATCCCAATCCGCCTGCGGGCAGGACGGCCACCTGCTCCGCTTTCTCCATGACACCATAGTCGATGGTCTGGCTCTTCAGGTCAAACCAGCAGGATTGCACAACATTATCCTGCTCGGCGGTTCCCCAGGCAGCCGCAATTTGATTGACCACATCGAAAAGTTCAGGCATCTGCTTTTCGAATTCTGCGAGGATCGCATCCACCCGCCACACGAACATACCGCTGTTCCAGGAATGATCGCCGCTGCGTAACAATTGCTGGGCGGTCTCTTCGTTGGGTTTTTCCTTGAAGCGTTTGACCGTGTAGACGGGATATTTATATTCACCTTCCAAATGAGCGCCCTGCTGGATATAACCGTAGCCGGTGGAAGGATAGGTCGGCGTGATCCCAAGCGTGACCAGATAATTATTTTGAGCAACCTCAAACGCGGCCCGGATCAAATAATGGAATAAGTCCCGATTGCGGATATAGTGGTCCGAGGTTTGGATCGCCATGATCGCCTGCGGGTCGCGCTTTTGGAGTACCGCAGCCGCCAATGCTACCACAGAGGCGGTGCCGCGGGGAGCCGGTTCGATCAAATAGTTTTCAATAGGAATGGACGGTACCTGCTTCTGCATTTCCCGCGCCTGCTCGGCAACCGTCACCACCAGGATCCTTTCGGGTGGGAATAGCTTTTCGAGCCGGCCAATCGTGCTTTGGAATAAAGTCTCCTTGCCAAGGAGAGGCAGCAATTGTTTAGGTGTTTCTTTCCTCGAGATGGGCCATAGGCGTGTCCCGCCTCCACCGGCCATGATCACAGCATATGTATGCTCAGGGTCAATATGTTCCATATCCTATCCTTATTCTAAACAAAGTAGTCGGATTGTACCTCACGGACAGCAACATAATTCATGCCGCCCACCTGACGTACCATCCCTTTTAATTCCATCAAAGCCAATGTGGCCGAAACTTTTTCGATCGCCAGTCCGGTTTGATTACGGATCTCGTCGACATGTAAAGGTTCAGCGCCGAGAACATTCATCAAACAGGCTTCCGTCTCGTCGCCGGGGATGATCTTGCGGGCGGCTTTCTGTTCACCCATACGGGTCAGATCCAGCGCCTGCATCAAATCATCCACACACAGCAAAGGCAGCGCGCCCCTTTGAATGAGCTTGTTGGTGCCTTTACTTTGAGGGGCAAGTATACTACCTGGCACAGCGAACACTTCACGTCCCTGTTCAGCAGCAAATTCAGCCGTGATCAATGCGCCGCTGGTTTCCCCTGCCTCGACAACGACAACCGCCAATGATAACCCCGAAATGATGCGATTGCGCGGAGGGAAATTGGATGCATCGGGCGGTGTACCTGGCACATAATCGCTGAGGATTCCGCCGCGCTCCAGCATTTGTTCTGCGAGAGCACGGTGCTCAGGCGGATAGATCTTATCGACACCCGACCCCAGTATCCCGATCGTCCGCCCGCCCGCTTTCAAGGCTGTTTGGTGAGCGATGGCATCCACACCGCGGGCCAGGCCGCTGATGACGGTGATCCCATTGGCTGCCAGAAAAGCTGAAAGCTCTTCCGTGATCTGCCTGCCATAGGGCGTCACTCGCCTCGTCCCGACAATGGCAACCGCAAAGAGATCGTCTGGCAGATACTCGCCGCGCAGATACAGGACGGGCGGCGGCTGCTCAATTTCCTTTAATCGCTGCGGATATGCTTCATCTTCCCAGGTGAGAATATGGATGTTTTGGGATTCGATTTTCTTCCACAGTTTTTCCAGATCCACATTTGCACGGGCCTGGACAATCCGCTCGATCACTTTCGAGCCTAAGCTGGCTTGCGCCAGATCGGCCGGCGCCGCCTTCCAGGCGACTTCGAGGTCACCGAAATGCTGGATCAAGGCCTGCATTCTCACCGCCCCGATCCCCTTGATTAGGTTGAAGCCAATCCAATAGCGTTTGTCGTCCATAACGATTTTCGGGATTCGATCTTCGTTATTCGGGAATTGTAAGTCCTGCTCCCGATTTACTCTTCACGATTCCCGCCTCCCGATTCATGATTATCGACTAATCCTTCCAGCAAGTGGACACGCATTAAGCGGCGAGCAGCATCAAGCTCCAGAATGACCGAGGGAATGGCAGGCAGAAGCAATTCACGTCCATTTGAGTCCCTTACGACATAGACATCGTTCGCGCCCGTCTCGATGATTTCCACCAACTCGCCCAGTGGATGACCGTCTTCATCCACCACTTGAAATCCGAATAGTTCATGCTGATAGAGCTGGCCTTCCGGTAAGGGGGGCACCTCTGAAGCCCGCACCGACACCCATTGATTACGGAACTGCGCCGTATCCTCCGGAGTCTCGATCCCTTTGAATTTAACCAGGATCCCTTTGGCGTGTGGGCGCGTGCCGGCAAGCGTCATTGGCTGGTGGGCTTCACCCACGAAAAGTTTTTTGCCGCTACGCAGCCGTTCCGGGAAATCAGTGTGCAGATCCATGATCATTTCACCGTGCACACCATGCGCCCGGCGCAGAAAGCCAACTACCAAATAGACAGGCTCGCCGTCTGGCGAGCCTGGAGCGTTCTTCGTATCAGCCACTATTCTGGCTCGACCACGTCGAGGGTAGCCTGCTTGCCTTCTCGTTCTGCCGCCACTCGCAGGAGCATGCGGATGGAGTTGGCAACCTTGCCGCCCTTCCCGATCACACGTCCCATATCATCCTTTGAAACACTCAACTCGATCCGGACCCGTGACCCGCCGCCACTCTGGCGGACCTGCACTTCCTCGGGATGATCCACCAGCGATTTAGCAATATATTCGATCAGATCTTTCATAATTATGCCTGTGTGTCATTGCGAGGAGGATCTCATACGGGGAGATTGCTTTGTCAGCTTGCAATTCTGCCGCATCGCAAGCCTCCTCGCAACGACATGAATGAATTACTTGCTTGTCTTGTTCGTCGCGCCCCGTTTGGTTTCTGCTTCTTCGGCTTCCTTCATGAGGATCTCCACCGACTCGCCTTTCTTGAAGCGCTCAAAACGCTCCAGGAGGCCTGCGCTCTTGAAGATCTGTCCCACCGATTCGCTCGGCAGAGCGCCGTTCTTCATCCAGTGATAGGCACGATCTTCCTTGACGTGAATCGTCGCAGGCTGCGTGCGTGGATTATAGAATCCCAGAATTTCCAAAAAGCGACCATCACGGGGTGACTCTTTATCTGCAGCCACAATGCGGTACGTGGGTTGGCCTTTGAGACCAATACGACGTAAACGAATACGAACCATTGAACTTGCTCCTTTAGATATTTTTGCGTTTCAGACAGGCAAGAGAGGTGTGCGTGAAAGGACGCCTTGCGGGCTGAAATCACAGGCGGATATTTTACCACACGGGACTCACCGTCTCTACGCCGGGAGCATAAAGGAAATCTTCGTGCCCTTGCCCAGTTCGCTTTCAGCCCAAATTTTCCCGCCGTGCGCTTCGATTAAATACCTGGCGATCGATAGCCCCAGGCCCATACCACCCGAATCACTGGATTTATAGAACCGGTCAAAGACGTGCGGCAGATCTGCCGGCTCGATCCCCGGGCCGTTATCTTCCACAGAAATCGTCACGCTTCTTTCGGGTCCCGAACCTGATTCCATTAAACCGACCCTGATCTCGCCCCCGCGCGGCGTATAGCGTAACGCATTGGAAAGCAGGTTGGTCAGCACTTCGCGGATCCGCTGAGGATCGATCTGCGCCTCCTCTTCACCCGCCAGGGCCATCTCAATCCTGATCTCTTTCTCCTGCAGACCCGCTTCAAAGCCAGAGACCGCGTCGCGGATCAACTCAGCCAAATGGGTCGGCTCACGCTTCAGGTGCAGCCCGCCGCTCTCAGCCAGGGCCAGCGTCCGTAAATCGTCCACGAGCCGTGACAGGATCTGGGTCTCTTCGATAATGGATTTCAGGCGGACCTCATCAGCGGGATACAACCCATCCAGGATGCCTTCGACGTTGCCCTGGATGACGGTAATGGGCGTGCGCAGCTCGTGGGAGACATCTGCCAGCATATTGCGCCGCTGCTGGTCACTGATCTGCAGGCGCTCCGCCATGGAATTGAAACCTCTCATCAGCGAATAGATCTCCGGAGGTCCCTTCTCTTCCACCCGGACGGAATAATCTCCCTCTGCAACTTTATTGGAGGCTTCCACTAATTCATCTAATGGTCTGGAAATTCGGCGCAAACTGCGTGCGCCCCAGCCTACCGCGGATACCAACAGAATAAAACCAAGAAAGCCTAACGGGAAAAGGAACTCGGGCCGGTTGAGAGGTGGAGAAGGGTGAATACCGATGAACGGAGAAAGGGTAAACCGGAGAATGCCCAGCAGCCCTATAAACGCCAGGAAGGAAAAAGCAAAGAAGAAGCAGCCCATTCTGCGAAAGAAGGGATTGGCGCGCATATAGCGCCAGCGCTTTGGCGGCCATTCTTCATTTTCCGGCCACCAGGGCGGGCGCCGGCGGCGCATGTAGTGCTCACGCCAGGCCGAACGACGAGCATCATGCCCGGGCCAGGAGGGTGGATTAGGGGAATCAGAGGATTGATTCATAATTATGTATGGAGTGCAGCAGCAAGCTGCTGCACTCCATATTATCTATCTGCAAATTTATAGCCAACGCCATAGACGGTCAAAATATAGTGCGGCTCGCTGGCTTTGATCTCAATCTTGTGGCGGATATTCTTGATGTGCGCGTCGATAGCGCGTTCATACGATTCAAACGCCACACCGTGGATCGCATCCAGCAACTGGGCCCGGGTAAAGACCCGCCCGGGCTGGCGCGCCAGGGTCGCCAGTAACTCAAACTCTGTCGGCGTCAGTTCTTCGATCGCGCGGTTTTCAGCAGTGAGGCGCAGGCGGGGAACGTCGAGCGTCAGGTCTGCAACCCGGATCATTTCCGCATTGGCCGATAACGTATTTTCGATGCGCCGAAAGACCACCCGTACGCGTGCCACCAACTCCTTGGGGCTGAACGGCTTGGTCATATAATCGTCAGCGCCGAGCTCGAGCCCAATGAGCTTATCTGATTCTTCGGCGCGCGCCGTGAGCATGATGATCGGGGCATTGGAGACTTTGCGAAACTCACGGGTAAAGTCCAGCCCATCGAGCTGAGGCAGCCCAAGGTCCAGGACGACCATATCGGGCTTTTCGGTCTTTGCCAGGGAGAGGGCCTTCTTCCCATCGTACGCCACCAGCACGCCAAATCCCGCCCGCACTAAATAATCGCGGACGAGCTGGGTGATCTTCGGTTCGTCATCTACCACCAGGATATTCTTCATAGCTGGTTCAAGTTTAATCGCAAAATGAAATAAATCGTCAACTGGTTTACTGGCTCTCTAGTCGAAATGCAAGGCTTGCCTGATTTCGCCCGCTCACCTGCACTTGAAGCTGAACGCTTCACGTTCAGGTGCAAGTGTCGACTGCGCTCGGCCCACACTCGCTCCGCAGAGCAACGTACGCTCCCTTCGGTCAGCGCGAAGAACTTTTTGTCAGAATAATTTGTAAAAATACAACAACTGCTGTCGAAACATTCCCGTTAAAAACCAGAGAACCGATTCACTTTATACCTAGAACGCTCACAGTGGTGATCGGTTTGATTTGCCTGGTCTCCAGGCGAACCTGCCTGAAGCCGGCCTGTTTGAGCTGAAATTCCAGCTTCTCACCAACGCTGCGGACTTCCTCTTCGGTCTTGGCCCACATGGGCTGGATCGTGATCACGACCCGGCCGCTCGGCTTTAGCACGCGCCGGACCTCCTGCAGGCCGGCCATGGGATTTGACCAGAACTGCATGGAGTTGACCGCAAAGACTTTGTTGAACTCGTTGTCCTCAAAAGGCAGCGGCGCCTCAGCTCCCTGCTTCAGAAGGACACGACCTGAGCGAATTGCGGAGGCATTGCGCTTGCTGGCTTGCCTCACCATCGTCTCGGATAAATCTATACCGGCCACAAATCCGTCCGGCGCCAACTTCGCTACCTCCTGGATCGCCTGGCCGGGACCAAAGCCAATTTCGAGAACGTGGTCATTGGGTTCAATCGCGAGCATGGAGATCGTCCAGGCGTTGCGCTCACGGTTCTTCAGCGCCAGGATCATCCCGACCAAACGGCCCAGCCAGCCTGCGGGGTGAGCAAATTGAGAATTGAGTTTTTCTATCATCCGGGTTCTCTCCTCAAATCTGGATGTCGCCATGATGGCGACATCCAGTCTCTTCCCCAGCGTTTCTAGCTTGTCTTCTCAGAGGTTTCTGAAGTCCCGGTGTCCGAGCTTTGGCCATGGGCACGTTTATGCCACTCTTCGAACATCGGTGGGACACCACCTTCACCCCAGCCGTGTCTCCAGGGACCATACATGCCGCGCTGTCCCCAACCCCAGCGCCCACCCCAGAAGATGAAGCGGACGAGCAGGAAGATCAGGAAGAAAGCGAGCAGCGGACCAAAACAGCCAAATCCAAAGCCAAAGCCGAATGGACGATGGAAGGGCATTCCATAACCATAATAGGGATAAGGCAGTGGTGCGGTCTGACCCGAGGGCGCCTGGATGGTGATCGGCGAGCCTTGAGCAAAGCCCGCTTGAAATGCAAAGTAGGCAATGCCGGCGACCGCAGCGATCAACACCAAAGCCGTGACGATACGTAGACCAATCTTTCCGTTCATGTTTTACTCCTTGTGTTTGAACTTATGCTCGGAGTATAGGAGCCGGTTGTGAACCAGGTGTGAAGAGAGAACGGAGTTTTGTAGTTTGGAAGGGAGTAAGCCGATATTGCCCCGTGATCGTGATTTGAATTCTGTACTAATCCTGTACTAGTCCTGTACTAAGGCAGAGCTAGTTCAAAAATCTGATTTCGAGCGACCCTCCCAGTAAGGACGCTGAGAGCCCCGGACGGTTCCCGGACCTTCCGGGGCTTTTATGCGCTGAACACTATTGGTATCGCCACCCCCACCTGCCTCCCCCAAATAACGATGCAGATTTGGAATCCGCCTGCTAAGTTTCTCTCGTTGTATTTGGGGGACACTCTGCGAGTGCGCAAGCAGGGTGCCCGCTAGGGCGGAGGGGGTACTATCCGTCACGACGCTGGCCGAACCCAGTTGATCTTTCAACCGCCGGGTTGAGCGTGTCGAAACCACATAATAAAGCGTACTACCAACTCGCATCGCGCCCGCGGCAGGATAGTAGGTCACGGTGCCGCCGGAGTTTTTGTTCACTTCATAGAGTCCCCCCACATACAGGGAATTACGTTATCGATGATCTGTTGTGGGAGACCTTCGGTCGATTGGCGGCGGGGTCGGGCCCTTTGCACCCTTAGCAGGGCGCTTCGCAGGGGTGCTTCGCGAAGACCCTCGCCGAACTAGCTTGAGCTTACAAAGATCAAAGATTGCGGGATTCTATTAAACTTCTAAATTAATCTTCGCTACTCCCACCAGGAAATATCTCAAGGAAACGCTCCATTATGGCTCTTTGTATCCTGTCTTCTGTAAGCTCTTCTCCGAAATATTTGGCGAGAACTTCACTGGCGAGTGATTTCGGTCCTCTAACCAGTCCAGCGATTTCGAGGGCTGTGAAATTTCTCCTAACCGGATTTGGATCCGAAAGGAATGGTTCTAAATAACGAACAACTCGATCTGGATCCAGGTGTGCAAGTGACAGAAGGTATACCTCAAGAGCATCGCGTGCTTCTGCTGAAGGATTGTTGTTCAGGAGATCAAACAACAACTCGAAGAACTCCTCCTCCGACATAGTCTCAAAACGGGTCTGTAGATAGTGTTCGAATTCTTTGCGCTTTTTTTCAGCGTCTAACCACTTCTGTGGATACATTTCACGGGGTATTCTATGTTGCTCCCACTCACTGCCGAACTTGGCAAGAATTTTGTGAGCAAGAGTATCTGTGGTTCTAGCCAAAGTGATAAGCTCGAGCATTGCGAACTCTGCTCGATCCTCACGCGAGTCCGACAGAAATTGCTCTAAATAACGCGCAACCCGGTCTTCATCTACATGAGAATACTTGAGAAGGTACGATTCAAGAACTTCACGTGTTTCCATGGAAGTAGATGCCTTTAGGGCATCAAACACCATCGCGAAGAAATTGATCTCTGACAATTCTCTTTCGCGGCTTTCCAGATATTGTTTTAGGGTTTGATCATCCATTTTATTTGTCCATGTTTCAAAATAGATTGACCCGATTTACTTAAGGTCAGGCTAAGCTACAACCTGCGGCATCTGCCAAGTCTTTCAGCACCTCTAATTCTTGTCTCAAATCAGTAAGTTGACTCCTCAAATTAATAAGCTTTTGCTGTATAGCCTTCCTTGTGATAGGATCCAATTTCGGATTTTCTAGTTCCTTTTTCAATGCATTAATCTCATTATATATGCCTGTCGCTGTGGCTAAAAGCCTCCGATATTGATTCTTGAAAGGTTGGCAAACAAGATCTGGCTCTTCCTCCAATGGAGAACTTGGCGAAATTATGATTGGTCCGGTATCAAGCGGTGGTATCAACACAATAGGGGGGACCACTACCGCTGGTGGGTCATTACTTGTGTTGCTTCCACTGTGACTACCTGCACGACCTCCAGTAGTCCCCGTACTGCTTCCTCCACTCTGTGTATCATTGCAGATGGGGGAGCCACAGCCTGGATCATTCCAGTGCCCGGTCGGGTCAGTATATCGAATAGGATTGTTCACGGTGTACGAGAAGCGATTGAGATTCTGGGGATTGGTATAACCCGGCACAATCGTATCGGCACTCAAGAACCTGCCCAGTTTGGGTGAGTAGAAGCGTGCGCCATAATCATAAATACCCAAGCCGGTAATTTCTCTTTGACCCGTGAACAGCTTGTCGGTATTCATGGTGCCGGTGGTGAAGCGCGTTTCCCCAAACGGAAAGAACCGGTCTTCGCCTACTGTTGCTCCCGTAGAGTCGGTCACCACACTGGCAGAACCCAGTTCATCTTTCAACACATAGTACAGTGTACTACCAACTCGCATGGCTCCCGCAGCAGGATAGTAGGTCACCGTGCCTGTCACGGTGCCGCCGGAATTCTTGTTCACTTCATAGAGTCCCCCCACATACAGGGTCTTACTCCCATCCGGCTTGATCTTCTTCACTAGGTTGCCATCGCCGTCGTACATAAAGCTGGTGGTCTGTCCGCCAACTACGATGGAAATCAAGCGGTTTTCCCCTGCGGGGATGCTTCGCAATCGGCATTGAAGGTCTGGGTGTAGGTCAACCCGCCTTCTACGCGCTGGGTCATATTGCCGTTGGCATCGTAGCTGTAGCTCTCGCCGGTTGCCAGAGCCGTTACGGCATGTTTGTGAGATGCATTGCCGTAGGTATATTCGCTGGCGCTGAAGAAGGTCACGATCAAAGGCGTCGAGGAGGATCCGCTGCTGCCGCTCAATTGACCGTCGCTGTTGGAACCCCAACACTTCAGGATATTGCTGGTCGTCAAGCCACAGCTGTGGGCAGAGTCGGTCGCAACGGAAGAGGCGCCGCTCGTCATCCCGCTCACGTCCACCGGGATGAGACGCTGCGTGGAACTGGACTACTTTCAACGGTGTATCTCTTTATAAGAGTATGTATGATCGTTTGCCAAGGATACGCCTATGAGAGCAAAGCAAGTAAGTTTAACCCTGCTGATCGTGATGGCTTTTTCACTCCTCCCACTGGGTGGGGCAGAAGCCAAAGAGGTTGTTAAGGTCACGATTGCGGGACCCGGACTGAACGGTCAGGTCGAACTGACCGACACAGAAAGTCTGAAGGTTATACGGGAATTGGGATTCGCAGACGAAAGCTACGAGCCTGCGTCGCAAGAGACCAACTCGTATTTCGAAATCCGCATGGCTATCGGCGACGGTACGCAGATCGTCGCCACAGGGATCTATCATTACTACCCCGCTTCGGCGGAACATCCGGGCTATCTCTACTATGCAGACGGCATCAATGCCTGGTCTTCGCGGGACGGACAATATTTCCTGCTTCCTAAAGACACGGAGGAAGCACTCGACGGGCTTCTGGTAAATCTTGGGGCTGCCCTTCCTGATAAGACCGCTCGGTCAACTGCTGCGTTTCCGCGCTTATTGATGTGGTCGATCGTCGGTATTTGCTTTTGCATCAGTGTAACAGGCGCGATCATGTTAAAGCGCCGTGCGGTTAGAGCAACCGTTGAAAAGTAGGTAGAGACAGCAGTACCAAGCGGGGCTCGTGAAATAATTCCTAAAATTGCCTTTCCCCTGCAATTGTTGTAAGCTAAGGTTTAGTATTTGGCTATGAGCAGTTTTCAGCACCAGGGAAAAGAGTGTTTGTCGAAAAGCAGAGAATAGGGGGATTGCAGGCAAGCGATCCCCTGAAGTCTTTTATCACCGGGAAAGGATTTAGACTATGAAAAGACCCCAGGTAATATCCAGATCCAGGATTCTCATCAGCCTCCTTTTGCTAACCAATATCGCACTGGTTTCGGCCTGTGGCAGCGCTGCAAATGAAGCGTTCCCGACAGGCACGTATGTACCTCCGGTCCAGCGCACTCCCGGCATACAAATAGTCTTTTCAAACGATGGAACCTACGTCATGAGCGGCCCCAAATTCACGCCGGTCAAGGGTACCTATGTTGTAGACAAAGATAAGATCGTGTTTACCCAAACAGAAGGCGGTCTGTGCAGCGGCGTGCCAGGCACGTATACCTGGTCATTCGATGGTAAAGCGCTGACGTTTGCAGCGGTTGACGACCAGTGCAGCATACGGCGAGCCGATTGGCAGGCAGGACCGTGGATGAAGCAATCGTAAGCGGGAATGGCAGATCAGATTTGGCTCACTCATTTAATAGGCCTGGGCGACTCGTATGGTGCGGTAAGCATATTCGCAGGAACAGATGCGGAAGCTGAGAGGCCAGGCAGGTTCAATCGCGAGTCTTGACATATATAAGTAAGCTATATATAATAAAGTTATATAATCAAGCCGCAAAACGAGAGAATAAACGATGTCTCAACTCCAGCAATTGCGAAAAGGCAGCACGCCGGTTCTGATCCTCAGTATTTTGTCCACAGAGAAAATGTATGGATATCAAATCATGCGCGAGTTGGAGCGACGAAGCGCAGGGTACTTTACGATGACAGCTGCGCTGCTCTACCCGGCTTTACATCAATTGGAAATGGAAAAGTTGCTAAAGAGCGACTGGCAAGAAGGGCAGGGAAAACGCAAACGCAAGTATTACTCGATCACCTCCAAGGGCCGAAAAGCTCTTGCCACGGCACAGGCGGAGTGGGAAACTTTCATCACGAATCTGCAGAGGACTCTGGAGCCATCCGTAAGCGACTAGGAGCGAAAATGACTATGGAAGAATATCTGCGGGCATTGCGCAAAGAGCTAAACGACTTTTCTCCCGAAGATCAAGAGGCACTGATCGCGGAGGTCAGTACCCATATCGAAGATGCCGAGGCAGATCCCAGGATGGGAAAAGATCTGGAACAAAGGAGGAAAAAGCTTATGAACGAATTGGGTTCCGCGAAAAACATGAGCAGAGGCTTCAAAGACACGTATCGCCCCGATCGATTCATCGATTATTTGCTGATTGTGATCCCTTACCTTTTCTATCCATATCTTAACTCGCTATATCTCAGCCTGATGACCAGGTACAGTTGGGCGGACGTACGCTTGGATATCCTGATCCATTTGCCGCTGATCGCCGTTGGGTTGTGGCGTCGATCGGGCCCGGTCACATTATTCTGGATATCCATCTTAGTGTCCCAGCTCTCATACATTACAACACAGCTGTATTGGTATTATGGCATCCAGACGATCTTCTGGGCATTGCTTCTCCTGGGATTGTTGCTGCTGGCAGGATACCTGGTCCGGAAGAATCGAAACGACCTGCTGACTGTTGTATTCGGGTTCCTGCCCCTTTCCATGTGCATCATCGCCACTGTTCTTGCGCTCGTTCAGCCGACCGGTTCCATAGCTTATGGATTTCTGGATCGGTCACTGCTGGTTAGTTACTTATTCATTGAAAACGCCGGGCTTTATTTGAGCCTGGCAATACTGGCTTTATTTTTTCTGTCGACGAACCGTGAATTTCGCTGGCTGGCATTGGCCCTATCTGGATTGATGATCGGTTTGGGACGCGACTACTTAATTGAATTTCAAACACGCGACACGATGATGCCTATAGCTTCCTGGGTTTATTATCTCTGGATCGCTCTGCCGCTCTTGATCGTATTCCTTGGGTGGTGGTTGGAGCGGTCAAAGAGACAACAACTGAAATTGGCGACAGCCTGATCTCTTAAAGAAAATCGCCTCTGATCACAGAGGCGATTTTTGCAGATGATCACGAGTCGTCACGCTGGAAGCGTGACCTACCCAAACAATCTCCCGATCCCCCCTAGCCCCTTCCCGCCTGTCTTTTGCAGCATCTTCATCATCTTCTGGGTCTCGCGGTACTGCTTGATCAGACGGTTCACATCCTGCACTTCCATGCCGGCACCGGCGGCAATGCGCCGTCTGCGAGAGGCGTTCAAAATCTCGGGGTCACGGCGTTCTTTGCGTGTCATCGAATTGATGATCGCTTCTGTCTGCTTGAAATTCTTCTCGATGTCATTCGGATCCACCTGGCGGGCGGCCTGACCCAACTGCCCGGGCAGCATATCCATGATCTGCGCCAGGGGCCCCATCTTTTTCATCTGCTTCATCTGGTCGAGCCAGTCTTCGAGCGTGAACTGGCCCTGCATCATGCGCTCGGCAGTCTTTTGGGCGGTCTGCTGGTCGAAGGCGGCTTCCGCTTTTTCGATCAAGCCGATCATGTCACCCATCCCCAAAATGCGCGCTGACAAACGGGCCGGGTCATAGGCTTCCAGGGCGTCCAGTTTTTCACCGGTACCGATGAACTTGATCGGCACACCGGTCACCGAACGGATCGAGATGGCTGCCCCGCCGCGCGCATCGCCGTCCATCTTGGTCATCATCAGGCCCGTGATCGAGACGTTATCGCGGAAGCCTTGTGCAATGTTCAACGCTTCCTGACCGATCATGGAATCGACGACCAGTAATGTTTCGACAGGCAGGACTTTCGCCACGATGGACTTTAGCTCATTCATCAGCTCTGCGTCCAACTGCGAACGACCGGCTGTATCGACGATCATGACGCCAAAGCCACCCTTTTCGGCTTTCTCAAAGGAACGCCTGACCAGTTCCGGAGGCTTGAGGTTGAGATCTACTTCAACAGGGACATCGATCCGCTGGCCGAGCTGCTGGAGTTGCTGGACTGCGGCGGGACGATACGGGTCACCGGCGACGAGCATGACCCGCTCGCCCTTCGAACGCAGCAGGCGCGCCAGCTTGCCTGCGCCGGTGGTTTTCCCTGAGCCTTGCAAGCCAACCATCATGATCACGCGCGGCTTCGGTCCGGTGAGGTTCAAGGGTGCGGGCTCGCCCAGGGTTTGGATCAATTCTTCATTGACGATCTTGATGATCTGCTGGCCGGGGTTCAACGCCCTGGACACTTCTGCGCCAACGGCGCGTTCTCGCACGCGGGCAATGAAGGCTTTGACGACGCTAAAATGGACATCCGCTTCCAACAGGGCAAGGCGCACTTCGCGCATGGCCGCATCCACATCCGCTTCGGAGAGTTTTCCGCGCCGGCGGAGCTGATCAAAGACTTGATTCAATCGTGAGGTGAGATTTTCAAACATAGCGTTATTCCTCGTCATTGCGAGGGCCGGTGGTTGAGTAGAGCAAGTGCTTTTCTTGCTCCTTTCGAAACCCTGGTCCGAAGCAATCCCCCCTTTCAATGGGAGATTGCTTCCCGCAGGCTCGCAATGACGAACTGTATAAGTGTAGGCGGGCATTGTAGTGCGGAAGCAAGTTCGGGTCAAGAGAGGCTTCGTCTCTGTTTCATGCCACTCAACCCGCGCTTCGTCTGCACTCCGCTTAGCCTGCGCTCAGTGTGGTTCCGCTCCCCCTCGCTCCGCTTGAGGCTTGCACCTCAAGGCAAGGCGCAAGTGTCGCAGCGCGGAGGTTGCTTGACAATCCTTTTATCACCAAGTAAAATCACGAACGCTTAACAAGAAAATATCTGGCCGAGATAGCTCAGTTGGTAGAGCACGCGACTGAAAATCGCGGTGTCCACAGTTCGATTCTGTGTCTCGGCACTCTCGGTCAGAAAGCCGGACCAAGATGCGGGCGTAGTACAGTGGTAGTACGTCTCCTTGCCAAGGAGAAGGTCGTGGGTTCGAATCCCATCGCCCGCTCAGCAGTTTAAGATGGCGTCGTGGCCAAGTGGTAAGGCAAGGGTCTGCAAAACCCTCATTCAGGGGTTCGAATCCCCTCGACGCCTCTCAACAATTTAGGATCGCAGATTGACGAATTCCGATTGATTGGCGCCGCGAGGCGTCTTTTTTTGCGCCTAACAGTTTTATTATCTCATTGTTATTAATAACAACAATCTTTGCTATATAATCGATTCGTGTGCGATCCTGGCAAAACCGCTCCAACGCATTTATGAGAATTGACCGTCACAATGAAGATCCTGTACGTCGAAGACGAAATTGCCCACGTCATGCTAACAGAACGAACTCTGGAGGAGAATCTCCATCAGGAGTTCCATCTGATCCACGCAGAGACGATTGGCAACGCGCTCAAGGTACTTGATCGCGAACCCGATATCGATTTAGTCTTAAGCGATCTGCGTCTTCCGGATGGTACGGGTCTGGACCTGCTCAAGAAGGTGCGTGAACGCAAAGCGCCTCCGGCAGTGGTCCTGGTAACAGGACAGGGCGACCAGGAAATTGCGGTCGCTGCCCTGAAGGCGGGCGCCGCAGATTATCTCGTCAAGCAAAGCGATTATTTACATCGTCTTCCGGTGGTCATCAGCAACGCAATTGCACAGAACCGTTACTTGCGCGAGCAGGCTGCGCTGCGTGAGGCAGAAGTCAAGTATCAATCTCTGGTCGAACAAATCTCGGCGGTCGTATTTTTAGATGAGGTAGACGAACATGGAACGACCATTTATATCAGTCCACGGATCGAGGAACTGACCGGTTATGCCCCTGAGGAATGGCGCGCAGACCCCGGTATATGGATGAGGTCCATTCATGCCGAGGACCGGGCGAGAATTGCAAAGGCCAGCACAATTTCCTACGAGCATGGGTCGCGTTTCCTTGCGGAATATCGCATCATCAGGCGGGATGGCCAAACCGTCTGGATCAAGGAAGATACAAATCTTATTTATGACAACGAGGGAAATCCGCTCTACTGGCAAGGCATCATGCTGGACATTACCAGGGAAAAAGAAGATGAAGCTGCTCTGCAGCGCCAGGTGGAAGAACTTGCAGTCATTCATTCCGCCTCGGTTGCGGCAAGCAACGCGCTGGAAATTGACCAATTGGTGCAGCAGGTCACAAATGTAATTGGCGACACACTTTATCCCGATAACTTTGGGATCCTTTTGTTTGATCGGACCTCCAATACGCTTAAGCCGCATGCCTCCTACCGAGGCACAGAGCTTGAAAACCTTTCCAAACCGCTGTCCGTGACACACGGCCTTACGGGAAAGGTTGTCAGAACAGGAAAGCCGATCCGGGTGGGAGATGTTACCCGGGAATTAGACTATGTTGAAGCGACCGACGGTGTGCACTCTGAATTATGCGTTCCGATCATTTCCCGCGGTCAGGTGATCGGCGTGATCAATACTGAGAGCAAGAAGTACAACGCGTATTCAGAGCGAGATGAACACATCCTCATCACCATTGCAAATACGCTGGGCACTGCAACCGACAAATTAAGCTTGTTTGAGGAAGCCCGGCAACGTGCCATAGAACTCGAAGCTCTTTACCAGGCCTCCCGCTCTTTGGCATTGAGTCTCGAACCTGAAATTATCGGCAAGAACCTGATCACGACCATGGACGAGTTGTTGGGGTATGAATTCGCGGCGGTGTATTTGTTGGAACATGTTAGTCAGTCCCTGGTTCCCCTGGCAATCAGCCAAAAAGCACGCGATCCGGAGAACCATGAAAAGGAGAAGGAATTCAATCTCAATCAGAAGTGGCATCTTGGGGAGGGGGTTGTCGGATGGGTTGCGCAGCATGGACAACCGATTCGCACCGGCGATGTCGCCCAGGAGAAGCGATACTTTTCGGTATTGAAAAATATTCGATCCGAGCTGTGTGTGCCTCTGGTTGCACGCGGGAAGGTGATCGGAGTTCTCAATATCGAATCCACAGATCCCGATGCATATACTGACCGGGACGAGAACTTATTGACTGCGCTTGCCAACTCTGCCGCGATCGCTTTCGAAAATGCTCGTCTGTATAAATCTGAATTGGCCCGCCGGGAACAGGCTGAAGCGCTGCGAACGGCAACCGCGGCTCTCTCCACTGCGTTGGATACCAACACGCTTTACGAGATTATTTTCGACTCGATCGCGAAATTGGTTCCTTACGATAGCGCCTCCATAGAAATCGCTAATCAGGACTGGTTGGAAATTGTAGCGGTCCGCGGTCACCCGGAAGGTCAGGGCCATATCGGACAAAAATATTTCTGGGATGCGAGCACATGGGGAGAGTGGGATGATCTATGGTCGGATCAACACAAGCCAATGATCCTGCCAGATGTTCGCACCGAGCCCAGGTTCGTAAAACGCCCGGGGAGTGAGTACATCCGCAGCTGGATGGGTGTGCCTATCGTAGTGGATGAGAAAGTATTTGGGCTGATCAATTTGGACCATCGAGCGCAAAACTTCTACAACGAAGAATATGCCGCTGTTGCTCAAACATTTGCCAACCAGGCAGGGATCGCGATCGAGAAGGCACAACTATATCAGGCTGCCTTACGAGCCGCAGAACGACGTGCAGTCCTTCACCGGATTAGTCAGGATATCGTCCGTTTTAGCCAGGACTCTGAACAAATCTATGCTGCCATCCATGAAGCGGCAGGTAAGTTAATGCCGTGCGATGTGTTCATCATCACACTGCGAGATGCGACGAATAACAAGAATTGCCCGGTCTATACGGTCGAAACGGGAATTCGTCTTAAGCCCGAAAGTGTGCTGGGCAGCCAGGGTCTTACGGGGGCTGTGATCAATGAGGGTATGAGCATCATCCTGAGAAATGAGACGGATATTCAGCAGAGACAAGTGATTCACTTCGGCTCACCCAAACATGTTCAATCGGTTGTGGCTGTGCCTTTGAGAATGGGCGAGCAGGTCATCGGCATGATCTCTGCTCAGAGCTATCAATCTTATGCCTACGGACCCGAAGAACAGGCATTGCTCGAAATGCTGGCTACCCATGCGGCAACGGCAATCGAAAATGGTCGTCTTTTCGAATCAGAGCAAAAGCGACGCCAGGAAGCAGAAACCCTGCGGCAGGCAGCCTCGGTCATATCCTCCACGCTTGACCCGAACCATGTGGTCAAAGAAATCCTGATCGCGCTCAAGCAAGTGATTCCCTACGATAACGCGAGCGTCTTTTTCCTGGAGGGTGATCATTTAAGAGTTGCCATGGCGCACGGCTATCCTCATGCCGAGGAACTGACGAATCTGACCTTCTCCACCGAGGATGAGTTATTCCAGCAAATCAAAGAGACAGGTCGTCCCGTCATATTGCAGGACGCCCAAAAGGATCCACGCTTTAAGAATTGGGGAGATACCTTCAGCGTTCACGGCTGGATGGCCATCCCGCTTGTCACGCGAGGCAAGGTGGCAGGTTATATCACGCTGGATAACAATGTAGCAGGAATTTACGAAGAGACACTGGTTGAGACAGCCATGGCATTCGCGAACCAGGCCGCGGCCGGGATTGAAAATGCCCGTCTCTTTCAGGAACAAAGCCGTAGATCCAAGATTATCGAAGCGATGGCCGACATTGCAAATGAAGTCGCAACCACACGTGAAGTATTGCCTGCGCTCGATCAAATTGCGCAGCGTACCCATGATCTGCTCGATGCCAATCATGTTGCCATTTATCTCCTGCAGGAAGATAACGTCACCCTCAGGACTGTCACCGCTTATGGAACATACCGAAAAGAGCTATTGGGACATACGCGTAAGATTGGAGAAGGGATCACAGGCAACGTTTTTCTCAACGGAAAACCCGAAATCATCACCAGCACCTATGACGACTCGCGCCGGGTGATCGTACCCGGCACACCTGAGAAAGAAAAAAAGCTTGAGAGCTTAATGTCTTCACCGTTGATTTTGCGCGGGAAACCAATCGGTGTGATCAATGCCTGGAGGCTTAAAGAAAATGGTTTATTTAATGAATCAGAACTAAATTTCCTGGTTGGCATCGCCCATCAGGTATCCATCTGTATTGAGTCGGGAAGGCTCTTCCAGGAAACAGTTCGCCAGGCCCAGGAAGCTGCCGCGATTGCCGAAGTTGGCCGCGATATTTCCGCCACGCTTCAACTGGATATTGTCATGGAACGTATTGCCTCTTACGCAATGGATTTACTCCACACAGAAACCAGTGCAGTCTATCTGACCGATTCAACCACAGCAACCCTGCGCCCGATTGCGGCTCTGGGTTTGGATGCAGAAGAATTAAAGAATGATCCGCTTACGATTGGAACGGGTATTCTTGAAAAGATTGTCCTGCAAAACGCTGGGGAAATTGTCAACGACACAGCGCATGATCCACGAGCGGTGATCGTAAAAGGTACAGAGCAAAATCCGCTTGAACACATTATGGGCGTACCGATTGTGCTGAAAGACAAACATACCGGCCTGCTGGCGGTCTGGCGCTCTGGGATAAATACAGAATTCACATCCAGGGAACTTGAATTCCTGACAAGCCTGGCGCGGCAAGCGGCGGTTGCGATTGAAAACGCCCGCTTGTATGATGAGGCACAACGCCGCCTGAAAGAATTGGAAATCATCAACCGGCTCTCCACGTCTTTGCGGCTGACGCAAGCAGTCACCGAGATGCTTCCGATTCTGCTCGAAGAAACACTGCAATTGATCCATACGCCTCACGGCTCGATCTGGCTTTATGATCACACGAGCGACAGGTTGATCCAACGGGCTGCCAGAGGCGCAGATGCCAAGCTGGCACACACCTCCTTGAGCCTGATGGATGGGATTGTTGGTCACACCTTTAGAACCGAAAGGACCTATCTATCCGCTGAATTAAAAAGCGATGCATTGCTTTTCGAAGGAAATCGAGCGAGCATAGCGCCTGGCCTAGGCGGAGTTTGCATCCCCATTCAATCCACGTCGGGGCCCGTAGGAGTATTAACCATCCTGGTAGAAGCGGGGCGCCAGATGGCAGATGAGATCAATCTGCTAACAATGCTGGCTGAGATTGCAGGGAATTCGATCCATCGAGCACAACTTTATGAGAAGAGCCAAAGACAGGTTCGAAGACTAACAACGCTGCGCGATATCGACTCTGCCATTGCCTCGTCCTTTGACCTGCGTCTGACTTTAAACATCTTGATGGATCAAACCCTCAGCCACCTCAATGTAGATGCGGTCAGCATCGGCCTCTATCATCCCGACCTACAGACCCTTACGTATCTGCCGGGTGTGGGATTCAATATCCCATCTCCCACCCGTCCGCAAGTCCGAATTGGTGAAGGGCTGGCGGGTCAGGTCATTGTGAAACAGCAGACTTGCCACATCACCAACCTTCAAAACGCTCCGGAATCCAGCAGCGAATTGCTCGTCAAACGGGAGGGGTTCGTGACTTATATCGGCATCCCACTCATTGTAAAAGGACAAATCAAAGGTGTCTTTGAAGTTTTCCACCGTGCCCCGCTCTCACCCACCCCGGATTGGATGGAGTTTTTGCACACCCTGGCAGGGCAGGCGGCGATCGCCATCGATAGCTCACAGTTATTTGAAAACCTGCAACGTTCGAATCAGGAATTGATCCAGGCTTATGACACGACACTGGAGGGCTGGGCTCGTGCGCTTGAGCTGCGCGATCGGGAAACCGAAGGCCATACGCGCCGGGTAACAGAGTTGACCCTGCGCCTGGCAAGATACATGGGGATCAGCGATCATGAAATGGTAAATATTCACCGGGGTGTACTACTTCATGATATAGGCAAGATGGCTGTCCCCGATCATATTCTGAAAAAGAAAGGCAAGCTTACCGAAGAGGAATGGGCCGAAATGTGCCAGCATCCGATCCATGCCTATAATCTCCTGTCGCCCATTTCTTTCCTGCGCGGGGTGATTGACATCCCATATTGCCATCACGAGCACTGGGATGGGAGTGGTTATCCACGTGGCTTAAGAGGCGAACAGATCCCACTGGCTGCCCGAATTTTCTCCGTGGTGGATAACTGGGACGCGCTGCTGTCAAATCGTCCCTACCGGAAAGCATGGCCTCGAGAAAGGGTTATAGAGTATCTAAAGGAGAATGCAGGAAAGGTACTCGACCCCAGGATTGTCGAAATTTTCCTTGCAATGATTGAAAAAGAAGATAAGCAAACGGGCTAGTGACATCACCAGCCCGTTTCTTTGCCGAGCAGCGCCGTAAAACCCCTGCGTTTACGCATGGGGATACACCGCACCCCTGGCACCGCCCGTAGGGGCCAGGGGTGCGGTCGGTGCAGGTGTTAGGCGTGGGGAACCGTCACCTTTAGAAACTTCCGCTTGCCTACTTGCAACACACCCGCGTGTGGAAAGACCAGATCCCCTCTCTCAATTGTTTCGCCATCCAGTCGTACACCTCGCTGGTCGAAGAGTCGCCGCGCCTCACTTTTGCTGGTCGCCATTTTGGCAGCCAGGATCACATCGAGAACAGTTTCACCCTCTTTCAAAGTATGTTCAGGCATTTCTTCGGGTACTTCTCGTTCCTGAAAGACACGTTTGAAATGTTCCTCAGCCTTGGTTGCATTGGCATCTCCATGAAAGATGCTGACAATCTCGTGTGCCAATTCCATCTTCACATCGCGCGGGTGACGCGTTTGCTGCGCCAAAGCGCTCTCAAGCACCTTGATCTGATCTGGCATATACCGCGTAACCAGCCTGAAATAGATTGGCATAACATCGTCGGGCAGGCTCATGACTTTCCCATACATGTCCTCCGGGGTAGCCAGGATGGGAATGTGATTGCCGAGCGATTTGGACATCCGTACAACGCCATCGGTACCGGGCAGTATGCCCAGCAAAATACCGATCTGTGGCCGTTGGCCAAACATTTCCTGTAACTTTCGTCCAGCGGTAATGATGTTGAACAGTTGATCACTGCCGCCAACCTGCACATCCGTATTGAGGGCCACCGCATCATATCCCTGCATAAGGGCGTAAAAAGTTTCATGCAAATAAACAGGTTCCCCTTTGTCCCAGCGCAGTTTGAAATTATCGCGCGAGATGAACTGCTGGATGGTAAACGCGGATCCAAGCTTAATGAGATCTGCCAGTTTCAGATCCAGCAACCATTCGTGATTGAAACGAATGTGTGTTTTTTCGCGGTCAAGGATACGAAATGCTTGTTCGGCGTAAGTACGCGCATTATGCTCGGTCTGCTCTTTTGTTAGCACAGCCCGTAGTTTGTCCTGATCGGACGGGTCACCGACCATACTGGTCCCCGTCCCGACGAGGAAGGTCACATCATGGCCCAAATCCTGGAACTGGCGCAGCTTCCGCATGGGGATCGTATGGCCGAGGTGCAAGTCTGAAGTGCGAGGGTCAAACCCGCAATACACTCGCAAGGGCCTGCCCTCTCTTTGGGCGTCAAGCAGCCTCTGGCGCAACTCGTTGGTCATCGCCTTTTTTAACTCTTGGTCTCCATATTCTGTGCCCTGCATGAGCAATTCAACTTGTTCTTCGATGTTCATTCTACCTCCTGGGAAAGTCGGGATGGCATCCCGCCCTGCAAATTGACAAACAAAAACGCGCCCGCGATGGTGGGCGCGTTTGTAACACACCACCGCAAATTCTACGTGTGGGTGTAATAATACTGGCCGGTGAACTTTGAATTAGTCATGAGCCGATTATACACGCGAAGCGGCAGTTTGCACGACCTCACTGACCAAGATTGAAGGTAAATGACCACGGACCCTTCTTCGTAAAGAACTCATCGCTGTACACGATCTGCTCTGCCTCTTCCTGGGTCATGGTATCCGGCTTAGTTGCGATTTGCATCGTCTGCACGCCGTTGACATCCGCACAATTGAGTGTGATTGCAATCCCGCGCTCATTAAGACTCTGTTGAATCTTGGGCATATAGATGGTGCAGTAATCTTCCGCACGGGGCTGAGCGGCGATCGCATCGACAGTCACTATGACGTTGGTGAGATCGGCATCAGGCGGGATATTGAGGAAGGAAAGCGTATCGCAGCGCAGGCCCGATTGACCTTCCGTCGGTTCCTGCAAGCTCAGCATGGTCGAACCAAAATCCAGAATGGATGCACCAGGATATTGCAGGCTTGCGCTCCAAATCGACCAGTCGGACGCATCCAACAGGGTAAAGCACACGTTTACATTTACTTGTTTGCCATCCCGCCAGGCACGGTCTGCACGGACTTCAATGCCGTTTGAAGTTTGCATCAGAGTAACCGGCGGCGATTCGACCGTCGGATAGGACGGGTCAATGTAAGCTGTTGGAACTGCGCCCGCAGATTGCGGCGCAGCAGACAAATTACAAGCGCCCAGAAGCAGGCAAACGAAAATCAATATACGTTTCATGGGATCTCCTATGTAGCGCGGATCTCCAATCCGCAAAGGCTAATTGAGTCTGGCTAAATGCCAGACTTACCGGGTATTTTTTCGAGCTAACAAATCTTCCATCGCATCTTCCAGTTTGCCGAACTGAAACTGGAAGCCCAATTCTATCAAACGTTGGGGCTGCGCATAACGCCCTTCAGTTAAGAGAATACTCATCTCGCCCAACACCAGTCTTAGCAAGAAGCTGGGTATATGGAACCAATATGGGCGATGCAATGCTTCTGCGATGGCTCGCATGAACTCCGCATTGGAGGTGAGCACCGGGGAAATCAAATTATAAGGACCGCGCGCCTTTTCGTTATCAAGCAAAAAGCGCAGTGCATTCGTTTGGTCCACGAGATGAATCCACGGCATGGCCTGCTTGCCATCGCCAAACTTCCCGCCGAAGAAAAGACGCACGGGCAGTGCCATAAGTGGAAACAAGCCATCCCGCCGTCCCAGCACGACTGCGTTCCGCGTAATGACCCGACGAACGCCAAGCTCCTCTACGGATTGAGTTGCGGCTTCCCATTGGACGGTAAGCTGCGCAAGGAAATCGTCGGCTGCAGGCGTTGATTCAGTTGCGATGTCTCTGCCGTACAAGCCATAGCGATTGATCCCGGAAGTTTGCAGGAAAACTCGTGGGCGGTGTGAGGCGTTGTGTAGCGCCGCAGCCAGTGCCCGTCCTGGAATGACCCGGGAATCGATAAACTTCTGCTTCTGACGCTTTGTCCACGGCCAATGCTCCAATCCATAACCGGTTAAGTGCACTACAGCATCCATATCGTTGACGATCTGTCCCCAGCCAGCTGTTGTCTGCCCGTCCCAGTGCACTTCTTGCGGGCCTTTTGGAGCGCGGCGCGTCAATATAAAGACGTCATGATGGTCCTTTATCAGGGAGATTCTAAGAGCGGTACCGAGAAAACCTGATCCGCCTGCAATCAACACCTTCATTTGCACTCCTACAAGTTAGCCCGGCCCGGCTGAAGATAGTAATCCGGTCGAGCGTGTGACAATTTCATGACATGACCCAGAGCCTCTTTTCCGAATTCAAAAATTCAGCAGTATAATCGTGCCTGTTATAGAGGCAGTATGCAAGAACCTGTTTTAGTGTTAAATGCTAATTTTGAACCGATTAATGTTTGTACCACGCGACGGGCAGTCGGCTTGCTTCTGGCGGGCAAAGCGGATATGGTCGTGAATGGGCGAGGACACATTAGAACGGTGAAACAACTACTGCCCCGTCCTTCCGTCATCCGGCTGGAGAACCAGGTTCACCGGCCGCGTCCGCACGTCAAACTGACCCGCCGCGAAGTCTTTCGCCGCGATAATTATACCTGCCAGTATTGTGGAAAGCGCGATGGCAATTTAACAGTCGATCATGTAATGCCGCGTCATTTGGGGGGTGAGCATATTTGGACCAATGTCGTGGCAGCCTGCCCTCCCTGCAATCATCGCAAGGGTGGACGTAAAGTGGAGGAAGTCCACATGAAATTGCTCCGGGTTCCGAATGAACCTCCGGCGAGCGCGCAGTATATCTTTGGCAGGCATTTAAATGACTATCAGGAGTGGGAGCCGTATATCAATGGCTGGTAGTTTCAGTGCCCCCTTTCCTATACCCCTCTTCCCGCCTCGCTCAATGCAAAGGGGAGAGGGGTACTGCTTTAAAGATCAATCGTCATAAAATCCGTGGCAATTACTACCTCGCCCTGATAAGTCTTCCTCGCTTCCACGGCAATATCCCCTTTTGCAAACTGCCCGGTAGGATAGTGGATCAGGTAGAGCTTGCCCACCTCAGCTTTTGTGGCGATCTCACCTGCCTGCTCGGCTGAGGAATGACCAAAGCTTGCGCCCCCGGCTTCATGGATGAGGATATCCGCTCCATCAGCCAGGCGGACCGTTTGTTCACAGGGTTCCGTATCACAGGAATATGCCAGAATCTTGCCTGGATTTTTGCATTCCACGCGCAAGCCGATGGTAGGGATCATATGATGGACAGGAGATGAATGGATCTTAAACTCTTCACAATCCAGCACGTATGCCATTTCCGCCTCGGGCAAACGGTAAAAGCCAACCGAAAAGAAATTCGGCCACTCGTCCCAGCCATAGAATCCCATCAAATCCTCCAGTCGATCCATGGTGTAGTGCAAACCATAAATATTAAGCGGCTTGGTGCGGCCCATGAGCCACATGTCCATTAAGAGCAAGGGCACACCTGAAACATGATCGGGATGGAAATGTGTAATGACGATGTCAGTTAAAGCATTGAAATCTATACCCGCCTGTTCAAGACGCACAACAGGATTACTGACACAATCCACGAGAATTGTGCGCTGCTCACCCACGATAACGAGGTGGGTATTCTCATGGTCTCTGGACGGTACTGCATTGGAGGAACCAAGGATGATGACTTTTGGCATCGGAAACTCATTGTTACAAATACGGAAATGCCAGTTTAATTAATTGGGGTGTTATATAAATCTCGACCAGAGCTGCAATTGCAAGGAGCGGCAGTACAATTCCGACAAATACCCGGAACCAGTCTGCCAGCGAGATCAATAGAACTTCTCCGAGGCTTTTATCGGGTTGAGGGGTAACCAACTGAGCTCCCACTTTCAGCATGGCGGCAGTTGCCAGGAAAACGGCCGATAGCTCAAAGATCCCATGGGGCAAAATCCCGACCGCAAATGCAAGCAGGGGCGAATAACCAACCAGGTGGGCCGCACCCAGTACTCCTCCCACCAGCGCGATATTCCCGATGAACAGCATGAGTCCAAGGGTTCCAAAGGAGAGTAATCCTAACAGGAGGAATACAAGTGTTGTGCGGGCATTGTGATAAAACAAAACCGGCGCAGGAATCCGCTCGCCTAATGAATTCAGGCTTGTCAGGTTATCTGCGATGAACGTCCTAAATTGACCCACGCGCTCGGGGGTAAGGTCCATATAGGCAGGCACCTTCGTGATGACCCACAGATAACTCACAATCGCGACCACAACCCCAAGTCCAAAGACAAGCATAAGCGGTTGGCGCAGTTGTCTTAATGTGATTGGCAGTTCAGTTCTATACCATTCAAATACAGACGTTGCTCGACCTTTGAAATGATCACGGAATGTCCGTCCCATTAATTTAAAGTTAAGCGAATCTATCTCACGCCCCAGCAAATACTCACGGCGAAAGTGTGAAAGACCCAGGCGTACCAACAGCACTGCAAGCAACGCGACCCCCGCAATGGCATACCATAACACGTCTTCATTCCCCCAAAAGATCAATACAGTCTCACCCTGCAAAAGGAAAGCAACGGGCACAACCACAAAGGAAGCAAGCAAGTTCGCCGAGCGGATCGTCGTCGCTTGAACAGAGATGACAATTGCAGAACTGACCATCAAGACCGCATGAGCGAATGTCAGCAAAAGGATCAAAGCCAGCATATACGTGCTGGGAAACACAACATTGCGGCGTGAGACCATAATTAAATAGATCCCAATCGAGGCGTAGCTGAAGACCAGTGGCGTAGTGATGCCAACCAGCAACTTCCCGAGGTACATGTGTTGGTCTTCCAGCGGCGAGCTCAAGAGTGGCTCAATTGTGCCGCGCTCCTTTTCGCCCACAAAGGACTCAAGCGCCACCACTAGCGTAAACGATAACGGGAAAAACCCGATCACCAGTACGACAAAG
>DATGYJ010000495.1:0-12125 GCA_035298105.1 Anaerolineales bacterium
GTGAACTATAGAGATGTGGTGCCGCGGATCCCTCTACGCTCCATGAATTACCGTGACACAAATACCTTCCAGTATTTCAACGAGCAGAAATATATCCCGGGCGAATCATGGGGCGAACAGTTGCTCCACCGGGTCGGAAATTCCATCAATGAGGTCCTCCAGAAGGCAGATATTGTTGACCACTACATGGATAATTATTTGCTGAAATTGAAGGCTCTGGCGAACCCTGCGGTTTTGCACGGACAATAATCAGCTCAAATTCTTGCCGTTCTGTCAGCAGTACTTGAAGATTAACAATTTAATCTGACAATCCACTCGCGTTCCCACTCCGCTACGCTTCGGGGACTGTAGTGAGCGGAGGTTTGCGTGTTCGTCGCAAGACGTAGACGACACTTGCACCGGAACGCAAGTGCAGGTGAACGCTATATATGCCTGATTACGCCGCTTCGACTGCGCTCGACGTACACTCGCTCCGCTCAGCGCGAAGATCGTTTGTCAGAAGTTTTCGCGTGTCAATCTTTTTTCAATGGCGGAAGCAACGTGAGATAAGCCAAATACATCATCAGCTTCGTGCTGCGGTTGAGCACATAGGTCATATCGTGGGTAAAGTTTATTGGGATGACCTTCGCATAAAAACTCTCACCCGTGATCTGGGGAAAACCCACTAATATCCAGAAAACATACAATATCACAAAAATTCCAAGCCAGATAAAGGTCCATTTCTTGAGTGTGAAGAAACCGTCCGCGAAGCCCACCAGGATGGTCGCAGCAATGCCCACCTGGATCACAAATTCCCGAAACTCCGTGGGCGGCATATCCAGCCTGAACGGCGTCAGGAAAAACGACCACTTGTAGATGGCCTCATAAATAAAAATAAACGACAAACCTGCCACCAGCGTAAACGACACGGCCTGCAAGTCGGTCTGATCTCTCAGGGCATACACGCCCAGGAGGGTCAACACGCCGAGTTCCACCAGCGTTGTCCCATCCATGGCGTCCAGGGCTTTTTGGTAGAGTTGCCCGCTGGCGATTTGGGTGATCTCATACACGATCAGGAGCACTGCGCAAATCGCCGCGATCAGGCTTAACGGCCGTTTGAGGAAGACCTGAAAGTTAATATCTGCCTCTGGAAACGACTGCTTCAGGATTTGCCAACTCCTCTACGCTCGCCGGGAAGACCTGTACCGCGCAGGCTTTGAACTCCGGGATCTTCGCCTGGGGATCGAGCACATCATTGGTGAGCAGGTTTGCGGCGGCTTCTGCGAAGTGCATGGGGATGAAGAGCACGCCCACCGAAGTCTTCTCGGTCACCGTTGCACGTAATATCACCTCCCCGCGTCGAGACGTCACGCGGACAGGGTCACCGTTACGAATGCCGTGCATCTCGGCGTCAGCAGGATGCATCTCTACACGCGCCTCAGGATAAGCATCGTCCAGGGCAGAGTGGCGCGTCATGGTACCGCCATGCCAGTGCTCGAGCACTCGTCCGGTGGTGAGAATGAACGGATACTCATCATCCGGTTCCTCCTTGACAGGCACATAATCCAACGGGATGAATTTGCCACGCCCGCGCGGGAAGGAATCTTTGAAGAGAGTGGGCGTGCCGGGGTGGTTCATGTCAGGTACTGGATATTGCAGTCCAACTTTGTCAATGCGCTGATAGGTGATGCCTGCATAATCTTCGTTCACGCTCGCCATCTCGCGCAGGACCTCTTCAGGGCCGGAATAGGTCCATTTCGTGATGGCACGCCCCAGTCGAGATTCGATCCGCCGCGCCAGGTCGCAGATGATCTCCCAATCGGGACGGGCCTGTCCACGTGGAGGCTGAGCTGCACGGACACGCTGCACGCGGCGATCGGTATTCGAGAAGGTCCCCTCTTTTTCAGCGAAGGGAGTCGCAGGCAGGAAGACATCTGCAAAGGCACCCGTCTCGTTGATGAAAATATCCTGCGAGACCAGGAACTCAAGCTCCTGCATGTGTTCACGCGTCACGTTCAGGTTCGGCTCCGACATCATCGGATTTTCGCCCATGATGTAGAGCGCCCGCACACCACCCTCGTGGGCGTGGGACAGAATTTCAGTTGTGGTTAGACCCAGCTTGCGGGAGAGCCCGCCCGGTTCGATGCCCCAGGCCTTCTCCCATTTCGCGGCGTTCTCCTCATTATCGACGCGCATATAGCCGGGGTAGTGAAACGGCATGGCCCCCATATCGCTGGCGCCCTGCACGTTGTTTTGTCCGCGCAAGGGATTGAGGCCTGTGCCATCGCGTCCCACGTGGCCCGTCAGGAAGGCCAGGTGAATGAGCGCCAGGGCGGAGGCTGTCCCGTGCGAGAGCTGCGAAATGCCCATACCCCAATAGATGGCGCCGTTCTTCGCATTGGCGTAGAGACGCGCAGCCTTGCGAATATCTTCAGCCGGGACGCCTGAAATCTCTTCGGCATATTCAGGTGTGAATTTCTCAAGCGACTCAATGAAGTCGGTGAAACCTTCAGTACGATTGGCAATGAATTCATGATTGATGAGATTCTCTTTGACGATCACATGCGCCATGGCACTGAAGACCGGCACATTCGTGCCGGGTTTGAGCGGAAGCCACAGCTCGGCAAAATCAACCAGCTCGATGCGGCGTGGATCGACCACGATCATTTTGGCGCCATTCTGTCGCACGGCTTCTTTCATTTGCAGCGCGATGATCGGGTGATTCTCACTCGTGTTCGAACCGGTGACGATGAACACATCATTCAACATTACCTGTGAGGCAGTATTGCTCATCGCAGACGAGCCAACCGCCTGCTGGAGCGCGACCACCGACCCGGCGTGGCAGAGACGGGTGCAATGATCCACGTTGTTCGTGCGGAACAAGGTACGGAACATTTTCTGTAAGAGATAATTATCTTCATTGGTGGCTTTGGCGCAGCAGTAGACGGCCATCGCATCCGATCCATCGCGCGTGTAAATGCGTACGAGGTTGTCGGCGACCAGATCGAGGGCGGTTTCCCAATCGGTTTCGACCCAGTCCCAATCATTTGAGATTTGAGAATTAGAGATTGGGCTTCCGTCTGTGCTGACTGCAAATACCTGTTCGCGTCCTGCGGGCTTTGGTTTTCCTTCGAGCAAATACCTACGCGCCAGCGGTGTTGTGATCCGTTTGGGGTGATAAACATAGTCGTACCCAAACCGTCCCTTCACACACAGGTTGCCGTGGTTGACGGGTGAGTCAAACGGCGAAGTGACTTTGAAAATGTAATCGTCCTTGACGTGCAACTGTAAATTACATCCCACGCCACAGTAAGGGCAGGTGGTTGTGACGATCCGATCGGGTTTAATCATCGTATCTCTCCTGACCTATCCCCCCGCCCCCCCTTTCCTATAGGAAAGGGGGAGGCAGGGAGGGGACAAGTCTCAACTATTCTCGTTAGAACAGCAGGTAAATTTTTAAAGACTTCTTCGTTCTTAAAGCGGATGATCTGGAAACCACGTGCGACTATACCCTTCACGGTCACACACCGCCCGTGATTTGCCTAGCAAATCAGGCAGGTGTGTGACCGGGGGCATTATAAGTGCGCTGTGCGTTCAGCATCATAATCTTTTTGGAGCTCGTGGATACCTCCATCCAGTTCAACGATCAGCGCGTGTTGATGACAGTAGAAATCAGCAAAATACCCATCGATAATTTGCTGCCTGCGGAAGTGCAGGCCATTTAGCTTGTTGGCTCTTAATTCTTTCCAGAGAATCTTCTCAGCAGGCGTCATCTCACGTCGCAATTCCTTGGCACGTTCATGCATTTCATCAGAAACGTTTTGTCCTCTAACCACATTCTTTACGGGCATATGTTCCTTCTCCCCTTCCCTGCGAGGGAAGGGGCTGGGGGTTAGGTCTAGGCGCAGAGTCTGGTCGATTTTCTCACGTGCACTCCCTCCCACTCGCTACGCTTCGGGGACCATGGTGGCACCGTGCGGCTTAAGCCGTACAAGGGCAGGTGTGCCCCGGGCGCACACTTGCGCCTTGCGCTGAGGCGCAAGCCTCACACTTGCCCCGGGCGCAAGTGCCGGAGAGCGCAGGTGAGTGCCGGGGAATGTCGAGACCAAAGGGAAACCGGCAAGTGAAAGATTACATGAAATGTGTGGTCTCGGTACACCCCGACGAACACGGGGCACTCGACCACCGAGGATTGCTGAAAGTAAAAGTGTCAGGTAGCTAGTTAGAAATGATTTTCTGTAAAAGTAATCCATGAATCACTCCTGCATTATTTTTCCCTTCTCTTCTTCCTGCCGCTATTCATCACGCTAATCTCCTGTGGGCTCATGCCCTGTTCCAGCAAAAATTCACGTTTCGGCTTCAAGGCACCGGTAGGACAGACGCCCACGCACTGTCCACAGAGGACGCAGGTTGTTTCGGGGATGGCCTTATCGAAGAATGTGCCGATCTGCGTCTCATACCCGCGCCCCTCGAAGTTGATCGCGTATGTATATTGCGCATCGTCCGCGCAGACCTGCACACAGCGCCAGCACAACAGGCATTTCGAGTAATCGCGCACATACATGGGATTGTCATCTTTGACTTCAACTTCACGGCGCTCGGCATCGGGAAAGCGATTCACGTCCACGCCATAATCTTTCAGCATGGCCTGGATCTCCGGGGACTCCGACAAGTCCAGGGTGGATACGAGCATTTCCAAAATGGTTTTGCGGGCCCGGGTGACTTTCTCACTCTGGGTCTGGACCTTCATGCCCCTGGCGGCTTCGACAATGCAGGCGGGTTGAAGCACGCGCAATCCTTCCACTTCCACGACACAGATCCGGCACAATGCATTTGCAGTCGTCGCCTCATGGAAACAGATGGTCGGGATATCCTTGCCGGCTGCGCGTGCGACTTCCAGTAAAGTCTGGCCCTGTTCAAAAGTGACTTCCTGATCATCGATCATCAAATTAGATTTCTCTGGCATGAATCATTCCTCTTCAGTACTGTCATAATATAAACAGTCATACAACACGTTACTGGGCGTCCGTGCCCGGACCGGCCAGCGATTGTCATTCATTCCATAATCCTGCAGGGAGAATTGCACTTGCCGCAACGCATCATAGGCCTGCCAGCGTGAAAGGTTGAACGAACGCCAGTCATTTGCATCAACGCCTGAAGATGAATAAGCGTACAGGTAGCAAGCCAGCGCCGCGCCCAAACCTTCATGGACTGATTGAGGATATACAGTGGATTGATATTCCTGTACCAATGCAGGAACAGCATCGGCGGAGAGGGAAGCCAGATGAGCCACGTTCAAGTTTTTCCCCTGCAATACTCGCGGGACGTTATGTTTGACGATGGCAGCATCGACATTGACCAGGGTGAGCGAGATGGCGAATCCAAGCGACGCCAAGACAGCCGCGAAGGCAAAATAACGCTCACGGCGGAAGATTTCAAGAAGGACAACCGCGACGAGCAAAACACCGAGCCAGACGAGAAAAACGCGCGGATAAATTCTCAGCCGCGAAAAACCATGCCAATCGATCGCCAGTGAGATACGCTGGTAAGCGGAAACCAGGATCACCATGACCAGCGCCACGATGCCCACGCTGAGGCCTGAATAAATTCTTTTTTCGGTCTCATGCTCGCGACGGGTCACAGTACTTAAACCCAGAATCATCACTAAACTGCAAAAGGCCACAATCACCAACTCATTAAAGCCCCGCCGCGCATATTGAGAGTAGGTATAACCTGCAACACCGATATTTGTCTCTCCACCGAAGAAGTATTGGAATTGGATAATCACAAAGGCGATAAAAAGGATGGAGACGCTTGCGAGAACAACCGCCGATTCTGTGAATCCCAGGAAAGGTTTGACGACCGGCTTCTCTTCCCCGATCAGTTTTTCATCCCTGCTTTGAGAAGCAGCGTGCAGGAAAACGCCGCCTACTATATACGCACAAATCAGAATTAGGATGAGGCGTAAAAAATACTCGGCCAGGTTACCAGGATTGAACAGTGCGAAGAATTCACCAAGTTTCTGCTTAAAGACAACATCGGCAGAGGCGAGCAGAAACGCAAAAAGGGCCACAATGGGAATGGCAATCACTACTCCTCGGACCAGCGCCCAGAGCGGAAAGCTCCTTTTATTTGATTCTCTTTCAACTTGTTCTTTGCGGACCTGAGTAAAAAATTCCGTTGGAAGGTAAAGGATGCCAGCCAGCAGGCGAATGACTTTACTGAAATAGTCTGCCAAACCGTATTGAAACCAGCGGCCGCCAAGATAGGTGCTCGCCAGTAGTCCCATTGAAAAGAGGACAAATGTGTAAGCCAGAAAAATCGTGAGAGGTTCCTGACGTATCATGGTGATCACTACAAAAAACAGGAAAGGCAAGAGCAGCCAGAGGGTATTCCGCGCAGGTCGATATCCTTCCACGACAAGCAGGATCAGCCCGGCCAACACAGAAATAACTGAAAATAGTGCAAAATTAGCTCCGATCAAGCTCTTCCAAAACAACAAATCAAACAGCCAGCCTAGGAAGAGAACGACCAGCCCCAGCTGGACAGGCTGTTTTATGTGAATCCTTGCGCGTGCAGCCTGTTCTCCGGTTTTTGTTGCAGGTACCTGGGCAGCAGGAATTGCCGCTACTGTAGCATCGCTGGATGGTTGCTTCTTTGATTCCATTGTCATCCTTCTTTATTGTTTTTTACCTTCAACCTTAGCCGCTTGACCGTTAGCAAACATCTCCGGCCACAACTTGATCGCAGATAAGACTGCGCTCGCGGCGGTCTGACCCAAACCACACAGGGAGGCATCTGTCATGGTCCAGCCGACATCCTGCAGGCGGATCAAATCACCTTCCAGAACTTTACCCGTTGCGATCCGATCGAGGATTTCCATTTGGCGCTGGGTCCCCATCTGGCAGGGATAACACTTGCCGCAGGATTCATGCGCAAAGAAGTGACCCAATCGTTTCAAGACATCATGCATATCTCTGGTCTCGTCAAATACCATCACGACACCGGAACCCAGGGGCAAGCCTGAAGCGCGCAGATCTTCAAATGTCATTCTGACATCCAGGTGCTGGGAGGTGGCAAAGGCGCCGGCTGCGCCGCCAAAAAGAACTGACTGTAATTTCTTCTCATTTGCAACCCCGCCTGCCATCTCAAGCAATTCTCGCAGGGTCACACCGAACGGCACTTCGTAGAGTCCTGGACGGGTGACATCGCCGGAGACACAGAAGAGTTTGGGCCCCGGAGATTTCTCCGTGCCGATCCTGCGATATTCAGCTGAGCCTTGCGCCACGATCAAGGGGACATTGCAGAGAGTCTCGACGTTGTTGATCACTGTTGGTTTGCCAAACAATCCATGGGTCGTGGGGAAAGGCGGCTTCACACGTGGGAAGCCGCGCTTTCCCTCAATCGACTCAAACAGCGCGGTCTCCTCGCCACAAATGTAGGCGCCGGCGCCGAGGCGGATTTCAATTTCAAAAGAAAAGCTTGTGCCAAGGATATTTTCGCCAAGCAGATTGGCTTCTCTGGCTTCACGCAGGGCATTTTCGAGAACCGGCAGAATATAGGGATACTCGGCCCGTATGTAAATGTAGCCCCTGGCTGCACCGATGGCATAGCCCGCGATCAGCATCCCCTCGATGGTGCGATGCGGATCGTCGCTGAGCAGGATGCGATCCTTGAATGTGCCCGGCTCGGATTCGTCCGCATTGCAGATGATGTACTTCTCGCTCCCGGGCGCTTTGGCGGCCCCTTCCCATTTGACCCCGGTTGGAAACGCAGCACCGCCCCGACCCACCAGACCGCTGGCTTTGATCTCACTGACAACTTCTGCGGGCTGCATGCCCAGTGCTTTGCCGAGAGCGGGATAATTTCCATATTGTGCGAGAGAGGTGGTGCCATTTCCACAATTGGCGGTCAGGAGACGGATGGGACCGTAGACGCTGGAGGATGGGCGATCCGCTGCGGAATATCCATTCCCCACGGTCCATCGTCCATCGTCAACCGTCAAGACAGCCGGGGCGTGCTCGCAAAGCCCAAGGCAGGGACTTGCCTCGATGGTCAGAGACAGGTCATCGGTCGTTTGACCGGGTTTCAGTCCATGCCGGGAACAGAGCTGACCCAGGACTCCATCCGCATCTCGCAATGCGCAGGCCTGATCCGTACAGACACGGATAATCCGTTTCCCGACCGGCTCGTTATAGAAGAGCGCATAGAATTCGATCACGCCATGCACATCAGCCAGAGGTACCTGTAGCGATCTGGAGATCTGGGCTGCAACAGGCTCAGAAACCCAGCCATAGATCTTTTGGGCTGCATGCAGGGCAGGTAAAAGCCCCGAGCGGCCTAATGGAATATAAGATTCAATTGCGGGAATGAGCGGCGTAAGGTCAATTTCGGACATGGTCTCTCCGATAAGAAGTATAGACCCAAACAAAAGCGAAGGCAAGTGAATGAACTTTGTGCACCATGGCCTTCTCAAAATCGGGCGCAATCATCCTTTGTACACGGATTCCACGGAAAGAACGGATCGTTTCCGTTTTTTTACGGAAAAACCGTAGAGTCCGTGCGGTCCGTGTACGAAAAGAGGTTCTTGTCAATCGATAATGAGAAAACCATGCCCTGTGCGCTCGGCGGCTAAGCCAATCAGGCATTCAAGTTTGCCGTTGGCAAGAACCTGGGCTGCCGGCGGAACTGGGTCGCTTGTTCAAATGCATATGCAAATTTGATCAAGGCGGGTTCCTGCCAGGCCTGTGCAAAGAATGAAATCCCGACGGGCAAACCGAAGACATAACCCGCAGGCACCGTAATGTGCGGGTACCCGGCGACCGCCGCGGGCGAGGTGCTTTCCATATCCCAATTGTCTGAATCGCCATTGACCAGGTCGATCAGCCAGGAAGCGCCGCCGGAAGGCACGATCAGCGCATCGAGCTTGTGTTTGCGCATGGCGGCATCGATGCCCTCTTTGCGTGCGAAACGCAAATTCTTCGAGAGAGCCTCGCGGTATTTTTTATCGCGCAGCGATTCCTTTTCCTGGGCGGTGAGCATATGCTCCTGCCCAAAATAAGGCATCACCCGATCCTTGTTTTCTTCATTGAACTTGATCACGTCTTCCATCGAATGGATGCGGGCCGTGCCATCCAGTGATTTGAGATATTTGTTCAGATCCGCTTTGAATTCATAGTGCAAGACATCCAGTTCGGTCTTGGCGAACTTATCAAAATTCGGGACATCCGCCGGATCAACTATGACCGCGCCCAAGTGCTTCATGACTTCGATACAGTGGTCAAAAAGCTTGAGGATGCGGGGGTTTGTGCCCGCCATATTTCTTGCGACACCGATCCGGGCACCTTTGAGTCCGTCTCGATCCAGGAATTTTGTGTAATTGGTCGCACCCCGCTTGCGGCTGCCCTTTGTAGCCGGATCGGCTCCATCGGCCCCCGTCATCGCACCCAGCAAGATCGCCGCATCAGTAACCGTGCGTGCCATGGGTCCCGGGGTATCCTGGCTGTGGGCAATGGGAATGATCCCGCTGCGGCTCAATAAACCGAGCGTGGGCTTGATCCCCACGATCCCGTTCGTCTGAGAGGGAGAAATGATCGAGCCATCCGTCTCGGTACCCACCGCAGCCGCGCACAGGTTGGCAGCGACGGCTGCGCCCGAGCCGGATGAGGAACCGCAGGCAGAGCGGTCCAGGACATAGGGATTGCGCGTCAAACCGCCACGGGATGACCATCCGCTTACAGAGCGTTTCCCACGGAAGTTCGCCCACTCACTTAGGTTCGTTTTTCCCAGGAGCAAGGCTCCCGCTTTACGCAATTGCTTCACAATGAACGCATCCTTTGCGGCGATGTGACCTTCGAGGGCGAGGGACCCGGCCGTGGTCTGCATCCGGTCATGGGTGTCGATATTGTCCTTGATCAGAATGGGCACGCCGTGCAAAGCGCCGCGCGTTTTGCCTGCCTTGCGTTCAGCATCGAGGGCCTCGGCAATGTCCAGTGCATCCGGGTTCAGCTCGATCACCGAATTGATATAGGGACCCTCTTTGTCTATCGCCGAAATACGCTCCAGATACAATTCGGCGAGCCGACGCGCCGTCAACTCGCCAGATTCCATCTTTTCATGAAGGTCAGAGACCGTCCACTCCGGCAGGATCATCCCGCTTGCTCCTTTGAAATAGTTGGGGAGGCGAGCGGACTCATCGACCACCGCCCGTAATGTAACGTTCCAGTTGGGAAAGCATGAGCTGCTGGACCTCGACCACCTCTTTCAAGACATCGCGCACCGAGAGCAACCCCATCAACTCGGAGCCGTCCAATACCGGCAAATGACGGATATTCTGCTCGATCATCAAGGTCATGCATTCTTCCAGTGGCTGGCTGCAATCCACGGTGATCACGTGGCTGGTCATAATCTCGCTGACTTTGGTATCTTTTGAGCTTTTGCCGATCAATTCCACTTTGCGGATGCAATCGCGCTCCGAAAGGATTCCCACCATATTCCCTTCCGATGTTATCAATAATGCCCCGATATTGTGCTTTGCCATCGTCTTCAAGGCGTCCAGGACTGTCGCCTCGGGTGCAATCGTAAAAACCTCAGATCCCTTTTTGCGGATCATATCACGAACGGTTGCCATGGCTGCTCTCCTTTACCGCTGGTCTATTCTTAAGGAATGGCTTGACTTATTTTGTAAGCCAAATGTCAAATTTCAAGTGTAAATAATTGCGCGGTACTGTATGCCAGAAAGTGGACAAAGTATAGACTCAAATCCGTTCCCTGACAAGTTAGATGACAGTCCTATTCAGGGCTTTTGCAAAGTCCAGATTTGAGGCCTGTGGTACACGGATTTCGCGGATCGGACGGACTTGGTCCGTCTTTTTCGGAAAAATCCGTCGCCAAGGGGTTGGCAGTAGTGGCTATACGCTACCTAGAAGAGATGTTGTTTGATATTCCAGGACTCGCTAATGGCCTGGATATGTTCCGGGGCCAGGCCCTGGCTCAAATCACCGGCGGTCAGGTTCAGGTACTCGTAGTGAGCCGCGGCCTCGGCATATTCGATCAAATCGAGGGCGTGGAAGAGCGAGTCATCTGCCCTGGCCATGACCCCGTGCCGCGACCAGATGACGAGACGATGGTCCCGCAGGGCGAGCATGGTCTCGATCGTGAGATGAGCCGAGCCGGGCAGGAGGAACGGCAGGATGCCGATGCCTTCGGGAAAATTGAGGATGGTCTCCGGCTGCCAGCGCATCAGGCGCTGATTGAGATACTGCTCGTCCTGGTAAGCGCCGAGGTGGCTGAGATAGGTCAGATGTACGGGCTGGGCGTGCAGGACCGTGTGAAGCTTGATATCCCTCGAACGCATTTGATCGTGATGGACGGCCAGATGGGAATTGAACTCACTCGTCACCCGGTTGAATCCGCAATCGGGCGCCGTAAACATCTGCCCGGTGCGGCCCCCCTCTTCAACCACGAGGCAGGCGAGATTCGCCGTGGGCGCCTCCATGATCTGGCGCAATCGCCGCCCTGAACCGGTGACAATCAGAGTGGCGCCTACTAATTCCGGCGCGGGCACGGGCAATTCCACGATCTGCATCTGAGGGAAACGTGACTTGATCTCCAAATGCTCACGAAAACAGATCGAGAGATTCCCTGCCGCAGCCTCGGCCGCGCCGATCTCCGATAGCCTTTTTCCGATCTGCCCCAACTGGGACAGCAACTGATCGAGTTCCAGAGGATCGAAAGCCATAAATTGGAGGATCCTTTTCCGGGAGAGTATTTACTGCAATTGTATCAAGCCTGGGGCTGCAAATGCACTCTTCCCGCGAGAATAGGGTTTTCTCAAGATTTGAAGCTGCAGGATTAGGAGATGCGTAATAGGGGATAGGGGAGAAGGGGATAGGGGTTAGGGGAAAGGGTAGATTGGTGTGTTGGTAGACTGGTAGGTTGGTAAATGGGTGGCTGGGTGAGTTGGCAGGCTTCAGTAGCGTTGATCTGTGGTTCATTTGTACGATAGTATCGCATATGCGCTAACTTAAGGGAAAGTTCCGGACATCGAGATCTGCTGGATGAAAGCTCTGACCCAAGCGAGTTGTTGAGGTCGAGAGCGCGGCGGCTCGCAAAGATAACGTTGCAGCAATGGGAAAAAATGCTTG